>CADDZS010000016.1 GCA_902812485.1 archaeon | reverse complement strand
AAATATATTTGCAAATTATTTTCCGAAGATTTACGAATGTTGTGATCTTTCATCAGAACACTGAAAATAATTATTGTAATTTCAAAACAATCCTGTAAATACTCACAAAAATATCTCGGATTGAATAGTAGGTCACAAACCGCCCGCTCAGATAATGATGAGAAGCTACAGAGAAGAAAGCTAACACTCATCGCTAGATTTAAATAAACAAAATTTCTGAAATGAAACACGCAAATTTGAACAAGCGAGCATCGTTCGTTTCAACTGTGACGCAACATCTCTCCTACTTGAGAGTGTTCGTCCTGATTCTTAGCTTGCTTGTTATTCTTGCCTAGACCCAGCCTTCTTCGGAAGATTTGCCGAAGAAAAATGGCTGGGGGAAAATTCTAATGGAGATGTAAGTTTTACAGTGGTAACTTTATCGGGTTCTCGATCACTTGTTGTTCAGCTCGAAAGAGAGGGGACAAAAGTAATCTTTGGGATGCCTGGAGGGGCAAACCTTCCGATTTATGATGAATTAGGGCGTTCTAATATCATTAGGAGCATACTCGTAAGACACGAACAACTTGCTGCCCACATGGCTGATGGATTCGCACGCGTTTCTAGGAAGCCTGGGGTGTGCATGGCTACTTCTGGACCAGGTGCCACAAATCTCGTTACTGGAATTGCTACAGCGTACATGGATTCCATACCCATGGTCGCCATCACTGGCCAAGTTGCTTCAACGGCGATAGGGCGGGACGCGTTTCAAGAGTGCGACATCGTTGGTGTTGCGACACCAGTAACAAAATACGCTTTTCAGCCAATGAAATCAAGCGAGATTCCACTAGTTGTGAGGAAAGCATTCTACATCGCGAGTTCAGGAAGACCCGGTCCAGTTCTCATAGATATCCCCAAGGATGTTCAAACGAGCGAAGCAGAGACTGAATTTCCTTCCTCAATCAAAATTCGCGGCTACGAACCTGTGATCCGGCCAAGCGAGGAAGAAATACGAAGAGCCGTCGAACTTGTTCTTAGTGCGGAAAGACCAATGATCCTGGCTGGGGGAGGAGTTGCAATCTCTGGTGCCTTCTCCGAGCTACAGGCATTATCTGAAATGCTGATGATACCAGTTGCAACGACATTCAAGGGTAAGGGGGTGTTCAACGAGACCCATCCCTTGGCACTTGGGCCAATTGGAATGCATGGCCATATCGAAGCAAACAAACTCATCCTAGAGGCTGACGTGCTTCTAGCCGTCGGGACTCGTTTTTCGGACAGATCGACTGGTAAAGTTTCAGAATTTGCAAAAGACTCGAAAGTGATCCACATCGACATAGATCCTTCTGAGATCAACAAAAACAAAGAGGTCGATCTGGGAATCGTGGGAGACATCAAGGTTGCATTACAAATGATGGTTGAAGAGGTCAAAACAAGAGCTCGCAACCACGATCTCAAAAGCTGGAACAAGCACTTCACTGAAGTGAAAGAGTACTGCAAGAATAAGTTTGCAAAAGATATGACAAGAATGTCAGCAGTCAGCTTACTCAAGACACTGAGAGAGCATCTTCCCTCCGAGACTATAGTTACGACTGAAGTTGGACAGTGTCAGATGTGGGCATCACTTCACTTCGACGTGATTGAGCCTGGCACTTTTCTGAGCTCTACTGGACTTGGGACAATGGGTTTCGGGTTTCCAGCGGCAATAGGAGCAAAAGTAGCAGCACCAGATCGCCCAGTTTTGGACATCGCAGGGGATGGTAGCTTCAATATGACCGAGGCAGGTCTTGCAACAGCAGTTCTTGACAATATTCCAGTCATTGTTGTAGTCATAAACAACGGCATGCTTGGGATGGTGGCTCAGTGGCAGAGACTTTTCTACGGACGCAGATACAACGGAGTGAAGCTGTATAACCTACCTGATTTTGTGAAGCTTGCAGAAGCCTATAGAGCTCAAGGCCTACGTGCACAATCGCTTGAGGAATTTTCGAAAGCGCTCAAACTCGGCCTCAAGAGCGACGTTGCAACAGTAATTGATGTTCCGATCTCTCCTGAAGAAGATGTTTTCCCATTTGTTGTTCCAGGTACTGCCCTAAAGGACATGATAATTGCATGAATTCACTTACTGCTTACCCAAGTCAAAATACATCAAATGAGCCTACTCGTGGCGGAGAAACTATCAAGGATTCTCAGATTTGGGACAATGGGACCCGAACGAATAATTTGAATTCGATAGTTTATGCAATTGTCGAGAACAAGCGCGGAGTTCTTCATAGGGTTTCCACCATGTTCAGGGCCAAAGGATTCAATATAATGAGCATTGCAATTGGTGGCACAATTGATCCAGATCTTGCAAGAATGACAATTGTGCCCTCTGGAGATGAAGCGTCCCTCAATTTGCTAGTAAAACAACTACGAAAAATGATCGATGTCATAGAAGTAGGAACGATGACTCGTGACAAATCTATTCCGAGGGAGCTTGCACTGTTTAAATTTCAGATGCCTAATTCCGAGACAACGAAACGAACTGTCGCGGATCTTTCAAATTCTGCAGGTGCTAAGGAGGTTGCTTCGACGAGCAGATCTTTTGTTTTGGAGCTCTGTTCTACTCCTGAAGAAATAGACTCATTCGTCGCGAAGATTTCAAAGCTTGCAGAATTGAAGGAAGTGGTTCGGACAGGGGTCATCGCTTTGCAAAGAGACGACCCTTAGTGGATAGCTACTCGAATACAGCTATGAAAGAGAAGAAAAGAAGAATTCGAGGTTGAACACACATGCATCAGGCAAATTCAAAGACGATACGCATCTTTGACACGACACTCCGCGATGGAGAACAAACACCGGGAGTTTCGTTCACAGTCGAGGCCAAGGTTGAGATAGCAAAGGCCCTAGAAAGACTTGGCGTTGACGCAATTGAAGCTGGTTTCCCAATCGTTTCCGAAGGTGAGCTCGAAGCTGTAAGGAAAATAAATAGACTTGGTCTGAGTTCTGAAATTTACGCACTATCTCGAGTTAACAAAAAGGACATAGACGCGCTTATTTCCTGCGACGTTGCCCATGCACACCTCTTCATCGCGACCTCAGATCTTCACTTAAAGTACAAGCTCAAAATCAGCCGGGAGGACGCACTAGATTCGGCAATAAGTGGCGTGGAGTATGCGAAAGCTCACGGTATCAAAGTAGAATTCTCGGCTGAGGATGCGACGCGTACTGATAGAGATTTTTTGCTGAGAGTCTACCAATCCGTCGAGGAAGCAGGAGCAGAGCGTCTCAATATTCCTGACACAGTTGGAACTGCAACGCCTGAAAAGTTTGCAGATTTGATTTCACATCTGAGATCGAATCTTCACGTGCCTCTCAGCGTTCACTGTCACAATGATTACGGCTTAGCAGTCGCAAACAGTATAGCTGGTGTAGTTGCTGGCGCTGATCAAGCTCATGTTACCATCAATGGACTTGGCGAGCGTGCGGGCAACACATCGCTTGAAGAATTTGTCATGGCAGCTTCTAGGCTTTACGATTTCAAGGTTAAAATCAATACAAAACTACTCTACGACACTTCGCGACTAGTCTCGAAACTCAGCCGGGTACTCTTGCAACCTAACAAGGCAATTGTGGGTGAGAACGCCTTCAGCCACGAATCAGGGATACACACGCATGGCGTTCTTAACATGCCTGCTACTTATGAGCCAATGTCTCCCGAACTCGTCGGGGCAAAGAGAAGGATTCAAGCAGGAAAGCATGCTGGAGCTCACGGTATAAATTCACAGCTAAAGGCACTTGGACTAGACCCATCTCCTGAAGAGCTTAAAAGAATAGTCCAGAAGGTCAAGGAAATAGGGGATCAGGGCAAGCCTGTCACCGACGCTGATCTTGATAGTATCGCAAGAGACATTATGGGGCTCGAGAAAAGGCAATCCTACTTTCGCATAACTGATCTCGCAGTAATTACAGGAATTAACACAGTTCCAACTGCCTCGGTCAGATTGTCTTTTGGAAACGAAGACACTCAAACAAGAGCCGAAATTGGAGTTGGCCCGGTTGACGCAGTTCTCAAAGCAATCCAACAGATTACAGATCGTTTCGCGCGCATTTCATTGCGTGAATATAGGATCGAAGCAGTAAGTGGGGGGACTGATGCCGAGGCTCAAGTGATGGTCAAAGTTGAAGACGATAGGGGTAATGTGTGTTCAGCTTCCGCAGTAGGGCAAGACATTGTGATGGCTTCTGTCTCTGCAATGATGAACGGGATCAACGAAATAATGCTGAGAAGATTGGAGCGAATCGATCAGCCAAAGATTGAAGCGGAGTCTTTGAATAGACACATGTGATTGATGGTCAAGAGGTCAAGATCCAGGGAAGGAAGTGGGAGAGAAAAGATTGGTCAACAAATCAATCTTGATTTCTTGTATTGAAGGGGATGGAATCGGTCCTGAGCTTCTCCAAGCAGCTCGCATTGTGTTGAAGTCGCTAGTCGAATCATTTGATCTGAAGCTCGACTTTGTGAACGTAGCGGCAGGGGACAGAGAGCTAAGGAAAACTGGCAGGGCGCTCCCAAACGAAAGTTTCAAACTGATTCAAGAATCGGATGTTTGCCTCAAAGCTCCAGTTGGTGAGTCAGCTAAAGAGACAATAGTTAGAATAAGACAGGAGCTCGATCTTTACGCAAACGTTAGACCTGCAAGAAACTACCCTTTCATTCCCAGCAAGTTCTCGGATGTAGACCTGGTAATAGTCAGAGAGAACACAGAAGACTTGTACGTTGGCTTTGAACGAAGAGCTCAAAATGGGAGAAAAGCGACGGCGCTCAAAGTAGTGACATCGAAAGCAAGCGAGCGGATTGCAAAATTTGCCTTTGAGCTAGCAATGGTCAGAAAACAAGCTAGAGAAAAACCAAGATCAGTTGTTTGCATCACGAAATCGAACGTCCTTAGGATAACAGACGGATTGTTTGTCAAAAGATGCGAGCGCGTTTCAAGGAAATATCCTCAGGTGCTTTTCCAAAAAATGTATGTTGACACGGCTGCTATGAACTTGATCAGAGCTCCTGAGTCCTTCGACGTCATCGTGACAACCAATATGTACGGAGATATTCTCTCTGACGAAGCTTCTCAGCTAGTTGGTGGACTCGGAGTTTCGCCTTCCGCAAATATTGGGAGAAAATTCGCACTCTTTGAACCGGTTCATGGATGTGCTCCTGACATCGCAGGCAAAGGAATCGCGAATCCTCTCGCCATGATACTCTCGGTCGAAATGATGCTTGATTGGCTCGGCGAGACAAGGCTTTGCAAACGATGTCACGAAGCCGCACAAACCTTGGATAAGGCCATTTGTTCAATTGGTGCTTCGGGGATCAAAACTCCAGATATTGGTGGAAGGGCGACCACGCTTCAAGTTGCAGAAGCGATTTCAAAGGAAATCAAGTTGCTTGCTTCTTCGTCATCATTTTCCGACGATCGAGTGGAAATGACAAAACTGGTGAATCCAATTGCGAGTAGCACATAGAAATTGAGAAGAATAGTGTGATAGCTTGAGATGTTAGAAAAAGGAGTAGTAAAGAGACATTGAGAGTAGATCTAGAGCAACAAGCTGGTATCGTCAAGACGAAGACCGAAATTCAACCAATCGACTTCGTATGGATAAATGGACAAGTTACAAGCTGGGAAGAAGCTACAATTCCAATAATGAGTCACGCTCTTCACTATGGAACTGGAGTATTCGAAGGCATACGGGGCTATGGCACAAATGACAATCTCCTATTATTCAGACTCCATGATCATTTTGTGAGGCTTCTTGAATCTGCACGAATTTTGGATCTTGAGTGTAAGTATAGCGAAATTGAACTTGAAAATGCTTGTCTCGAGTTGATCCGCTCGAACAAATTGAAAGAAGATTGCTACATCAGGCCAATCATCTTTGTCGGATTCTCAGGAATCAATCTAGGATTCATCAACTATCCAATCAACACAGCGATCATAGCCTTTCCGTTCAAGACTTATTTTGGAAAGCCTGGGCTGGATGTGTGCGTCTCAAGTTGGACAAGAACATACGATCCTGTTACTCCTCCAATGGCTAAGATATGCGGAAACTATGTCAACTCTGTTTTTGCAAAACGTGACGCCGCGAAAAATGGTTACGATGAGGCTATCATGCTCAACTCCGTGGGAAAAGTCTCTGAAGGGACTGGAGAAAATATCTTCGTTGTAAAGAATGGGATGCTCATTACCCCCTCACTAGGTTCGTCAATACTCGGAGGGCTCACTCGCGACACAATAATCTATCTTTCAGGCAGGAATCGAATAAGGGTGATCGAACGCGAAGTCGCAAGGTCCGAGCTCTATACCGCCGATGAAATCTTTCTAACTGGAACGGCTGCTGGTATCGCCCCAGTTATCTCGGTTGATAGAAGACCAGTTGGAAACGGAAAGGTAGGCCCAGTCACGGAAAGGCTAGCGAAAGCATACTTTGATCTAGTTTCGGGAAGAGATGACTTTGGTCACAGCGATTGGATAACAAAGGTATACTGATTCGATTACAACAGATGAAAGAAGTGAACATGTGATACTGGGGAAAAGTGGGTTTGAAAAAATGATGGAAAATCAACAGAAGGAGCAGAACTCTGCTGGTAAGGCAAACGAGGCCCAAGTTCTGTATGAGAAGGACATTAGGAGCTCAGAGGTGAAGAAGAACAAAGAGAAGATAGCAATACTCGGCTACGGACTCCAAGGACGAGCTCAAGCAAGCAATCTGAGCGACTCAGGATTCGATGTTGTTGTTGGCCTTAGAAGAAACGGAGCTTCTTGGGATCTCGCCAAGAATGATGGCCACAAAGTGATGGAGATCGAGAAAGCTGCTGAAGCATCAACGATAATCCACATGCTTGTTCCCGATATGGTCCAAGGCCAAGTTTACAAAACGATTGAGCCGTACATTACGGCTGGAAAGGCCATTGGTTTTTCTCATGGTGCAGCGATTCACTGGGGTTGGATTAAACCTCCTCAAGATGTCGATGTTTTCATGATAGCTCCCAAGGCTCCTGGTCAGAGGCTGAGGGAAGTCTACTTGCAGGGCTTTGGCGTGCCATCACTAGTTGCCGTGCATCAAGACGCAACGGGGAAAGCATGGCAGAGGACACTAGAACTTGCTGCAGGAATCGGAAGTGCTCGTGCCGGGTTGATCAAGACGACTTTCAAGGAGGAAGTAGAGAGTGACTGGTTTGGCGAACAAGTTGATCTATGTGGTGGCGTAGATATGATGATACGTACTGCGTTCGAAGTCCTAACTGAAAGAGGCTATCAGCCAGAGGTTGCTTATTTTGAATGCTTGCACGAACTCAAGCTGATTGTAGATTTGATCCAGAGATATGGCATTGCAGGCATGTATCGCGGCGTCAGCGAAACCGCAAGGTATGGAGGGCTCGTAGTTGGTCCAACTATCATGACAGCCGATGTGAAAGATCGTATGCGAAAAGCACTCGATGACATCCAGTCGGGGAATTTTGCGAAGAGGTGGGTTTTAGCTTACCAAAACGAAGGAAAGCAAGCATTTGAGAAATACCTGGTGGATCTCGAAAGACATCCAGTCGAAGTCGTGGGAAAGAAACTAAGACAGATGATGTGGCCGAGAGGAGAAAGCGGATCAGAGACTCTCAAAACTGGGAGCTGGTCTGCTTTGCTCAAAAAAAGAAGAAGAGGCCAGTCAAAGCGGCGAACGAATCCAAGAAGAAGCAAGAAATAGAGAAGATAGAAGACGGTGAATACATTGAGTATTCTTTATGGTTCAACCAAATCCGCTGATGGTGATGCCACATGCCTTGAGCTGGTGGATACTACATTCAGGGAGAAGACCTTTGGAGTAACTTTTTCCACTGGAGAGAAATTTTCAATTATCGAACAGCTAAATTCAATGGGAATTTCGTTCGTAGAATTGCGCCGAGAAGAAGATCAGGAGATAATCCATTCTTCATTGTGGTCGGCCACGAATAGAAAAATGAAACCTGTCCTATTCGAGCCCTCCAAACCGATCGTAGTTGAACCAAATATTGAAAACATAACAGTTAGGGCAAGTTGCTTGGAATTTTCCTTTGCAAAACGAGAAGGAGCTCGGTCAATCAATGCAAATTGTGATCTTGCGGAGGATTTCATCGCTCTACGAGACAGAATAACTGATTTGAGGAGACGGGGGATGAACATCTTCTTCGATGCACAACACTTCTTTGATGGCTTTTATGAAAACAGCGATTATGCGCTCACTTTGCTGGAAACTGCTTCAAAGGCTGGCGCGTCTCGAATAGTTCTGTCTGACTCGAGAGGAGCTAGCCTTCCCGAGCAAGTAGAAAGGGCTACGAAAATCGTCCTACATTATCTTTCAAATCATCGAGTTGTTTTGGGTATACATGCACACAACGACTGCGGATTGGCAGTTGCAAACACGATTGCAGCGGTAAAAGCAGGAGCAAGACATGTGCAAGCTACAGTGAATGGTATTGGAGAACGCGCTGGAAACGCAGATCTCTGCCAGCTTTTACCACTTTTTGTCTTGAAACTTGGTTACAAGGCACTCAATTCATCTCAACCAAAAGAAAGACAGCTCCAAGGGCTCAAAGCTCTTTCTGAAAGTGTCTCAAAAGCCTGTGGGTTCTCTATCCCAAATCAACCGTTTGTGAGTGATCTTGCCTTTGCCCATTCAGATCCTTCTCACCTCAACGCGGTTGCTTGCAATCATGAGCGTTTCGAAGTGATCGATCCTGCTTGGGTCGGAAACACAAGACGAATTACTCATGATGAAATTTCAATGATAATTTCTCAGATATCCGAGCTCGGTCTTTACACGACAGATCGAGAAGGGGTGGCAAAGAACCTGCTTGAGAAGATAAAAAGTCTTGAACAAATGGGTTACAAATTCAATGATTGTTTAGCAAGCGTCCATCTCTTGATTTTGGAGACGATCAGCGCGGATGTTGTTGTTGCTCCGTTCAGTATTTTGGGTTGGGAGATAAGCTCGGCTAAATCCTCCGACTGGTCATCAAGTGTCAGTGCCACGATCAGAGTCAAGATAGGCGTCGAGTCAAACTCAAGAATATTGAGTGCAGATGCGAAGGGTGTTGGCCCAATACACGCAATTGACCTTGCGCTTAAGAAAGCACTCCGCAATGAATTTCCTGAGATCAATCAAGTTAAGCTAACTTCTTACTCATTGAACATAGTCGATTCATTGAACGGCACTGCGGCGCTTGCAAGGGCAAGAACAGAATTCACAGACAAAGACCCCCCTCTCGGTCTTTTGTACAATCCACCGACATGGGCTACAGTTGCCGTTTCTGCCGATGTGGTCGACGCTAGCGTGAAAGCACTCTTCGATGGATACAGGTACAAATTGATATTTCTAAATAAAAGAGAAAGATTCCCTCTCCCCGACTGGCGAATGGCTCTTGGAAGGCGGTACTCTGAGAAATGAACAGCGGCTACAGCAACAACAACGACGGAAGAACAATAGTAGAAAAAATAGTTTCGCGAGCTTGTGGTCGCAAAGTTTCCCCAGGTGACGTAGTAGATGCCCTTCCAATAGACAAACTGTATTTTAATGAAGTAATAGCTCCTCCGGCAATTTCCAATTTTCAGGACGATTTCAATCAGGTCTTTGAGGAAGCATTCGGGAATATTGAGCAGGGGTTAGTGCAAAAGAAGAAGAATCAGAAGAGAGTTTTCGATCCATCACGCGTTCGCTTCATCCCAGATCACACCGTTCCTTCTTGCTCCGTTATGGTCAGCAAGGGGATCAGTTTGATGAAAGATTTTGCCAAAGAGCATGGGATCATGATGTACAAGGAAGGTGATGGAATTGAACACACTCTCGTGACTGAAGAAGGATTTGTTCTTCCAGGCGAAGTAGTGGTTGCGACGGACAGTCACACAGATACTGTTGGTGCAGTAGGGGCGCTGGGTTTTGGAGTAGGTACTACGGAGGCGGAGTACGCCCTTGCTCTTGGTGAAATATACGATTTCGTTGTACCAGAAACTTTCCTTTTCAGAGCCGATGGCACGTTCAAGAATGGATGTTGCGCAAAGGATCTGATACTCTACATCTTGGGGAAGATGACGGAGAGCGGCTGTTCCAGAAAGGTCGCTGAATACACTGGAGACGCCATCAAGAAGATGGATATGGACGGTCGTTTCACGATTTGCAACATGTCAGTGGAAATGGGTGCAAGATCTGGAATAGTAAACCCAGATCGGGTAACAGAAGATTTCCTAAAAGAGGTGGCAATGAGACATCCTGAGTTATTTTCAGAAATTCAAGACACCTTAACAAAGATTCCAAAAATTTCAAGTGATGAGAATGCAAGCTATGTGGACGAGCTGAGGATAGATGTTTCGGAGCTTACGCCGCAGATTGCACTGCCGCATTCACCAGCGAATGTGAAGCCAGCTAGCGAAGTCAATGACGAAGTGAACGTAGTATTCATTGGATCGTGTACAAATGGAAGGTATAACGATCTTCTACAAGCTGCAAGAATATTGAAGGGGAAAAGGATTCACCCTGATGTCAACACTATAGTAATTCCTGCCTCTAGGGCTGTCTACAATCAAGCAATGAGTTCGGGTCTGCTTCAGATCTTTGCTGAAGCTGGAGCAAACATTGAGTCCTCGAACTGTGGCCCCTGCTTCGGGAAACACATGGGAGTGCTCTCTTCTGGAGACAGATGCGTAAGTACATCAAACAGAAATTATAGAGGAAGAATGGGCTCTCCAGATGCAAAAATTTATCTTGCATCGCCTGCAACCGCAGCCGCATGCGCCATAGAAGGAAAAGTAACCGATCCAACAAAGTATCTTCCAAGTTGAGAGAGAGGGAAGAAAAAATGGCAGAACGAGCTCTATTTCAAGGAAAAATAGTTGCGAAATTTGGAGACGATATAAACACGGATTATATCATCCCCGCATACTTGCTTCAAGAAGCTTGGGGCAAGAAATATTTTGCAGAGCATGCCTTTGAGCGCTATGATCCTTCGTTTGTTTCCCGCTGCAGGGCTAACGCTTTGAAGGATAGTATCGTAGTCGCAGGGAAAAACTTTGGGTGCGGTTCAAGTAGAGAGCAAGCCGTGTACGCAATTCAATATAACGATGTAAGTGCGGTCGTTGCCGAATCCTTCCCAGATATATTCTATAGGAATTGTATCAGTAATGGCTTTCCAGCTCTTCGAGTCGAGAGCACGAAAGATTTGGAGATCGGGGATTCACTTTTGATAGATCTTCAAAGCCTCTCCGTCAAAAATGAAAGATCTAACGCCGAGCTTCGAATCTATATGACTTTCGAAGAAAGAGCTACATTGCTTTCGGGGGGACGTCTTGGAAAAGTAAAGGAAAGACTTCGAGAGAGGTTGCTTGCTACTTCTTGAGTTTGCTACAGGCCACTCGGAAAAGCTATACCGTAGCATTTCAAGGGGAACTTGGAGCATACAGTCAGCGCGCGATATATGCTTACTTTGGAAAAAACAAAGTGAAGCAAGTTCTTCCCCTTCCGACCTTCAAGCAAGTCTTCGAGAGCTTGTTCTCCTCATTAGAAGGAGGATCTGGTAAACCAGAATATGCGGTAGTTCCAATAGAAAACAGTTTAGCTGGAAGCGTTGGAGAAACGCTTGATTTGCTTCTTGTAAGCAATGTTAAGATCACGGGAGAAGTTGAAATTCCTATCCGGCACTCGTTGATGGTTCACACGGACTCGTCGATTGCTGATATCAAAAGAGTCATCTCACATCCTCAAGCGATCGCACAGTGTAGGGATTACTTGAACTCGAAGCATTGGGAACAAATACCAGTTTATGATACAGCGGGAGCTGCGAAGATGATTAGAGACGAAAATCTCAAAGATACGGCAGCGATAGCTTGCGAACTGGCGGCTGAAATTTATGGTCTCAAGGTCGTGGAAGAAGGAATTGAGGATGATCCTTCGAACGTGACCAGGTTTGTAGTGATCGAACCCAAATCAAATACGGACGAAAAATTGGGGGATTGTGATCCCAACGAGATGCCCAAGCCTGGAGTAAACTACAAAACTTCTCTTCTGTTTGTGACTAGGCATGTACCTGGCTCTCTTGTAGGAGCTCTCTCTGCTCTTTCAAGCCGAGGAATAAATCTGACAAAGATCGAATCTCGTCCTATAAAGAAGAAGCCTTGGGAATATTATTTCTATGTGGATTTCGAGGGGCACATAGCAGATGGCAGATGTAAGGACGCCATAAAAGAGCTAAAGGAAAGAACTGTTGAGCTTAAAATCCTGGGTTCTTACGAACGCAAAACATAGCTTGAACATCGCACGTAATAAACTAGCTGCGGAGTGTCGCATGTATGACTCAAATGGAAGAATCTAACAACGATAATTTTCTTGGGGAGAGCAAAAGTGGGAATGAAAGTAGCAGCGCAGGGAGAGTAGGAACATATGTAATGAAGTTCGGTGGTTCCTCTCTAGCAGGCTCAAGCGAAATACTCCGATGCGTCTCCATAATCAAAGATCATCTAGTGAACACGAAAAAGTCATTAATTGTTGTATGCTCTGCCATGGGCGACACCACAGATCGCTTGCTTAGAATGGTTGAACTCGCAAAGGTCTCAGAATACGATGTCGTGAAGGAAGCTCTTCTAGAATTAAGAGAAAGTCACCGCATGGTGATATTGAAAATTCTTAGGGGATCGAAATTTGAAAGTGAAGCGCTAGATTTTCTAGATTCAAAATTTGAAGAACTAGATAGGATACTGAAAGGAATCACTCTTCTAAGAGATCTAAGCCAGCGCTCTCTTGATTACGTACTCTCGATTGGAGAACAGCTTTCTACTTTCATTATGAGCAGAGTGCTTGCTTCAAACGGAATTGAGACAAGATATCTTACTGGTGGACAAGCTGGAATTGTCACAGATGAATCATTTGGATCAGCTCAACCAGATTTCAAATTGACTGAGGAAAATTTGCGCAAAAATCTCATTCCGCTTCTTGATGCGGGCATTGTTCCAGTTGTGACTGGATTCATCGCAGAAACATTGCGTGGACACGATATAATTACTCTCGGACGAGGGGGCTCCGATCTTACCGCATCCTTGATCGGAGCTGCGATTGACGCAGAAGAAGTTTTCATATGGACAGATGTCGATGGAATTTTGACTGCTGATCCTCGACTTGTCAAGGAAGCAAGGATACTGCAGCAGATAACTTACCTAGAAGCAATGGAGATGAGTGCTTTTGGAGCAAAGCAAATGCAACCTAGAGCGCTTGAACCTGTCGCACGTAAGGAAATCCCTGTCAGAATAAAGAACACTTTCAGACCGGAAGCGGAGGGAACTTTGATCGTTTCGCCAAACAAAATTTTGAACTCTGGAGACTCTGGTGTAAAGTCGATTGGTTCACTATCCAATGTTGCAATAGTCAGCATAGGTGGGACAAGCATAGTTGGTCAGCCTGGAACAGCGATCAAGATATTCGAAATTCTCAAGGAACTCGGAGTTAACGTTTTGATGATTTCACAGTCTGTATCTGAGAGCAATGTATCCATCGTGATAAGGAAGGAACGCCTTTCTAGTGTGGTTCGCACGCTCAGACAGAAACTCTTGCACTCAGAGGCAATTGGAGAAGATGATGATGAAGAAGAACAGCAAATGGACCAACGAGACAGCTCTCATCAGGAGAAAGCAGAAAAATCAAGCAAAGGACGGGCTTACATGAACTCGATTTTTGCTAAGGTTGACTATGAAGATGATGTTGCAGTGGTTGCTGTTCTTGGAAGAGGTATGATCGGGACGCCGGGAATCGCTGCAAGAGTCTTTACAACGGTCGCAAGTCTTGGGATAAATATCAGAATGATTGCTCAAGGTTCCTCTGAGATCAATATTTCGTTCGTGATCAAGGAGAAAGAGAGAGCTAGAGCGGTACGTGCACTTCACGATGAATTTTGCCTCGGTCAAACTCACAGAAATCTTCTTCCCGAAAATGCAGAGAGGAACGTGGTCACAAATTTAGTATGAAGATCAAGGTTGCCATTCTTGGTGCCACAGGGCGCGTTGGCCAAGAGTATCTGCATATGTTAAAGGGTCATCCTTGGTTTGAGGTCGTTGAAGCAACTGGAAACACAAAAGTCGGATCCAAGCTTGGAGATATTGTCCCAGACCTCCCCCAAGAGATTCGCACAATAGAAATCAAAGAATCTGATCCCTCGCAGATCGAGTCGGATCTTGTGTTCTCACCGCTCCCATCATCTGTCGCAAGGGAGATAGAGTCAAAGTTCAAGCGAGCAGGGTTTGGAGTTATAACCGACGCTTCGCCTCACAGAATGGATGAAGATACTCCCTTGATCATTCCTGAAGTAAATCCTGACCATCTCAATATTCTTTCTTCGATTTCTTCCCCGACTCTACCGAGCGACTTGAAAAAGAGGAAGAGAAGAAGAAGAGGATTCATAGTTGCAACTCCAAACTGCACAACGGTTGGCCTTGCAATGACACTCAAACCACTTCATGATGCCTTTGATGTAAGAAAAGTCGTGATGACTTCGTTCCAGGCGCTATCTGGGGCAGGATACCCAGGGGTTCCGTCTCTTGATATCCAAGACAATGTTATACCTTACATCGAAGGCGAAGAACAAAAAGTCGCAAATGAAACAAACAAGTTGTTAGGCAAGTACTCACAAAGGACAAAGAGCATAAAGCACTCATCGATTGAGATATATTGTTCTTGCAACAGAGTCGCAGTAATTGACGGACACCTAGAATCAGTTTATCTCGAAGCAAATCAAGAAATTACCAATCCTGAAGGCGTCTTTGAATCCTTCACTTCTCTTCCTCAAAAGCTCAAGCTTCCCTCCGCCCCTGAAAGACCTATCATAGTAAGAAGAGAGATCGACAGACCGCAACCAAGACTCGATAGAATGGCAGGAAACGGGATGTCAACGATAGTTGGGAGGATAAGGCAGGGCCAAAACAAGAAGACATTACAATATCACCTTCTCACGCACAACACAATTAGGGGGGCTGCAGGAGGAGCAATTCTCACTGCAGAATTGCTCTGTAAACAGTTTGGCCTCTTGTAAAAGGGGAAAAAAGAGAAAGAAGGAGATTTACTAAGCTAAAATTTTGGGTAGCAAATTGCACCCTCCGAAGCTTGACCAACGAGAGAGGCGTATTTGGCAAGGGCACCGGATTTGTATTTGGGTTGAGGCGCCTTCCACAAGGCCCTGCGCTTCTCTAGCTCTTCGTTTGATACTGAAGCGATATCGACCCTTCCTCTCTCAACATCGATTTCGATGAGATCGCCGTCTCTTAGAAGAGCAATAGGACCTCCAACTGCCGCCTCCGGGCACACATGTCCCACCATCAATCCTCTGGTCGCTCCAGAGAACCTGCCATCCGTCACTAAGGCAACTCTTTCACCGAGCCCTTGACCGATTATAGCGGCTGTGATAGAGAGCATCTCCCTCATTCCAGGTCCTCCCTTTGGCCCCTCGTACCTGATTACGACTATTTCCCCAGGCTCGACGACCTTCTTTACAGAAACAGCGTCAAAGGCGTCTTCTTCACAATCAAACACTCTTACTCTGCCTTTGAAGGATCTAACACTTATCCCGGCAATCTTCACGACTGCTCCTTCAGGAGCAAGAGTTCCGCGTAGAATCACATCTGTTCCAGTCGCCGCAAGGGGCGAATCGATCGGTCGTACTACATTTTGAATATGATCATCTTTGAAATCCTTCATATTTTCCTCAACGCTTTTTCCAGTAATAGTGAGGCAATTTGGATGAATCAGATTCTTCTCAAGGAGTTTCTTAATAATCAAAGGAACACCTCCAGCTTTGTCAAGATCAGACATCACATACCTTCCACCTGGGCGCAGGTCAGCTATGTGAGGAACTTTCTTTCTTATCCTTTCGAAATCATCTAGTGACAAATTCACGCCGGCTTCCTTTGAAATGGCAAGGAGGTGCAATATTGCATTGGTAGAGCCGCCTATTGCTTGGAGAACTGCGATCGCATTTTCAAAAGCTTCGAAAGTCATGATATCTCTTGGCTTCAAGTCAGATTCGATCGCTTGCATAACAACCCGCCCTGTCTCGCGGGCTAGGAGTGCTCTTCTGCCATCTACCGCGGGTGGTGAAGCACTACCTGGAAGAGCAACGCCGAGAGCCTCGCTGAGCGAAGCCATGGTGTTTGCCGTGTACAACCCGGCGCAGGAGCCAGCTCCTGGACAGGAAAGGTTTTCAATATTCTTCAAATCATCAAGAGTAATCTTTCCAGCTTCGAAAGCCCCAACTGCTTCAAATGCATCTTGAATCGTGATATCTCTCCCGTTGCAAGAGCCAGGCATTATGGTTCCTCCGTAAAGGAATGCGGAAGGAATATTCAGTCTGGCCATCGCCATGATCATTCCTGGCAAGCTTTTATCGCATCCGGCTATTCCCACAAATCCATCATACTCGTGTGCCCTAATCATCAATTCGACCGAATCTGCGATCACTTCTCTGCTTACTAGAGAGGCCTTCATACCTTCCGTGCCCATGGCTATCCCATCGCTGACGGCTATAGTAACAAATTGGCGTGGAGTCCCACCAGAGACTGACACTCCCTCTGAGGACTTTTTCGCTAGAGCATCGAGATGGATGTTGCATGGCGTAGCTTCGTTCCAGGTACTTGCAATACCAACGAGAGGTCTTGCAAGATCCGAGTCTGATAATCCCATCGCTTTGTAGTACGCTCTGTGTGGAGAATTCTTTACACCCTCGAGTACCTTTTGACTTCGTAACATAGACCTATTCATCACCTCTGGAAACCGACCAAGGTGTTCGGATTTCCTCCTCTTCTTAACCTCGATCTCTTGACAAAAAAATTCAATAAAGCTCCAATTATTAGGCAGGTAAGACTTTATGTTACAATTCTCTTTTCCTTGAACTACTTTAACTCGTCGAGTTTCACGAAGATTTCAGGCTCTATCATCGAGTTGTTATGGAATGGTAGGAGCTTTCCATTCAATTCGATGAAGTGCTTGTCGAACCTTGGTGTGATGTTTTTGCCTGAGATGGCTCTCCGAATCACTTCCTCCTTTGCTATGGGAATGGATTCGGTGTCGTAGTCAAAAACCTTGATCTTGGGATCGAAGAAATCAAAGATGCTACACATTATGAAACTACATCCCAGATTTTCAAGGGCAGCCTTCCTGTGATGGCCATCATGGATCATGAATTTTCCTCTCCATTCCTTCCCGACCGACTCAAGAGAGGAGACAGCGATTGGCCGCGCGAGGTATCCGTCTTTCTTAATTTGCTCTCTTATCTCCTTAAGATGCCAATCAAGTATCCCTTCGTGGGGGACGAGATCGGAGATTGAAACCTTTGAAACCATATACCGCAGAGTAAGCTGGCCGCTTTCTCTTTGCTCCTTCAGATCACGAAACTTTGGATCAGCCAATGTGCGAAGAACAGATTCGACGAAATCGTTTATTTAAGGTAGCGCTTGGCTCTTTTTCCTCACGAAAAAGTCAGGATGGCGTTTTCAAGTGACTTTGAATCTGAGCTCACAACTTTCATTTGAGCCTCTGTCGTGTTCCTCAATATCGCATTTGGATCTTTGAGACCTGTTCCGGTCGCGATGCATACGATCGTGGAACTCTTGATTTTTTCAAACAGAGAAGAGGATAAATCGTCCCGGCCATGCAAGATCTTCAAAAGATATGCTATGGGGGCAGCTGATGCGGGTTCGACAAATAAACCCTCAGAAGCGGCTAGAAGCCTCTGGGCTCTGAAGATCTCGTCATCGCTCACATAATCCGCAAAGCCACCCGAATCGTAAACAGCAGCAAGCGCCTTTTGCCAGCTAACTGGAGAGCCTATGTTTATGGCCGATGCCTCAGTGTGTGGATCTTTCACATCGTCAATTACGCCTCGCCTTCCAGAAAGGAAAGCTCTTGCAATCGGGGCTGCTCCCTCGGCCTGAACAGCAGTCATCCGAGGAAGCTTCTTTGTGTCTTTCCCCATAATTCCAAAATCCACGAGTTCTTGAAACCCCTTCCATAGCGCGGATATGTTTCCCCCGTTTCCAACGGGAAGAATAACATCGTCGGGGACAAAGCCGAGCTGCTCTACTATTTCAAAGGCAGCCGTCTTCTGCCCTTCTATCCTGAAGGGATTGAGCGAATTCAAAAGAAGTATTTCTCTGCTTTTCTCTGAGAGCTCCCTTGCCATTCGTAAACAAGCGTCGAAGTTTCCTTCAACTTGAAGTATGTCAGCGCCGTATGCAATCGCCTGAGAAATCTTCCCGAGTGCGATCTTTCCCTTTGGAACCAAGACCGTGCAGTGAAGTCCCGCCCTCGCACTGTAGGCTGCGAGCGAAGCTGAGGTATTCCCAGTGGATGCACAGATTACTTTCCTAAATCCCATCTCCTTTGCTTTTGAAACCCCAACGGTCATTCCTCTGTCTTTGAACGATCCAGTAGGATTTTGCCCCTCGAATTTCACGAAGAGTGACTTCTTTAGTCCAAGCTTTTTGACAAGCCTCTTGCACTCTACAAGGATTGTGTCTCCTTCGCCAAGAGAGACGATGTTTGCTTCGTCCCAAAGCGGAATCGTTTGAAGGTACTTCCAGACGCCACGTCTACGCTCTTGACTGATTTCTTTGACGTGATTTCGGAGTTCTCGCTCAAGCCGGACTTCGAGCAACCCTCCACACTTTTCGCAATAATAGAACTTGCCATAGTCATCAATATTGTGTACCCGTCCACAGGTAAAGCATCGAAGTACAAATAGCCGTCTCTTTTCCTTTCTTTCAAAAGATGTCATGACTCGAATCTCCTCTTACTTTTACCTCGTTGTCATCATGATGGGTTCGCTCGAATAACCTCGAAGATTGGTCTATAGGCATATGGTTTTCTATGTTGCTTTTCTTCATAGCTAACCTCTTCATTTAATGGAGATTCGAAACTCACCATTTTGGTCGATTTCGATAAATAGAAAGTCAAGGAAGCTAGTAACAGGTCAGTGATAATAAGACTTGAGCGTGTCCTTTTAGATGTTCTCTCTTAGCTCTTATCGAAAGGAGTTGGAGTCAAACGAAAGGGCCAACCGACCATTCACGCGAGTATCAGAGACAGATACAAAGTTGGAGAGGAAGTCGTGTACTCTTCCATAGATTGGATCACAAGACCAAATTGATACAGAGTTGCCAAGAATTTGCATTCTATCTTTTTTCAAAATAATGAGATACAGTGAAGGATGTACTTTCAAACTGATTTAGAAGCTCAATTGATGAATCTCGAGGTCTCGACCATCTGTCATGGGGATAGCGATAATGGAGTTGAAAATAGCTCTGAGAACTGCCATAGTATTGTTCGGACAAGGAAGGCTTTGTTAGACCATGTTCCTTTTAGCTTAATCACAGCTTTTCATTGAAAAATATTTGAACCTTCCTTTACAATGATCTCTTTTTTCTCCTTGCTGTTGTTGTTGTTGTCATGGAGTGATTATTCCTCTCTCTACACACTTCACTTCGAGTTCCTGTGTGATTCGCGCTCTCTCGAGCCTTTCCTTTCTTTCTCTCTTTCTTTCTTCTGCTCTCTGCGCACCTACAGCTTCTTCCTATTTCCTTCCTTCCTTCCTACTTTCTCTTCTTCATTTCTTCCTCTCTCTAGAGCCGTTTTCTCTATTTCCATTTTTTCGCTCGATCCGCTCTTTAAAAAGCCGTTATATACTCCGCAAATTTCATCGCTATAATGTACCTCTCTCAAAAGCAATTGCAGTTAGTTCTCCTTATTGTTTGATTATTTGATTGATTGATTGATTGCCATTGATATCGGAGTCATGGTTTTGCCAATCTAGCTTTGCAATGCTCAAAGGGATATACATGATTAAGAATGAAGAAGGAAGAAGGAAGAAGCAAAAGAGGAATTTCTAAAAAAGCTTAGCTTAACTGAATTCCTACACACTCCTCAGTATTTTGGTACAATTCTAACTTTAGCCTATTATCAAGAAGAATGCTAGAATGCTACTGCCTTTTCTCAACCTGTCACCGATTTCCCTGAGAAAGGAATGAGTCGATACTACTATTTTCCTTTGTCTTCTCTTGTGTCCAGTTTAGAGATGAGCAAGAAGTGTCAAGGTCATATCTCTCTGCGAGAGCTCGTACCTCTCTAAGCGTTTCTTGAGATCGAATAAGAACATTTCCCGAATCAAGCCCTGTTCGCTCTTTGAACATGACTTTCGATTGCTCATAACCATTGAACCGAAGCAAGCCAAGCGAGATTGCAGAGATTCGAACCTCTTTCAATTTCTTGAAAAGCCAGTCGAGATTTGTAAGGACGAGCTTTGGCACTATTGGCGCCAGAGAAACCCAAGTCTTTACGCCTTGGTCGTTCAACCTTCGAAGAGCTTTGAGTCTTGACTCGAGTTTTGGCACAGCAGGTTCATAAATTGGGTCAGATACGCTTGAGATTGAGAAGCCAACTCTCGCCCAGCCGAATCTCTTGATCAGATCAATATCTCGTAATACGAGCGGCGATCTCGTTAGAATTAGAATTGGAAAATCATGCTTTTTCAATACCTCTAGGCATCGCCTTGTTACCTTATACCTTGCTTCGACCGCTTGGTAGGGATCGGAAGCACTTGAAAGGAATACAACATTCTTCTTTGCTCGACGAATCTCCTTCTCGAGGATTGAAGGAGCATTGATCTTTACGTCGACGTAGCTTCCCCATCTTCGATCGTCATGAATCAGCGAAGGAGCATAGCAGTATGTGCAACCATGCAGGCAACCCCTGAACAGATTTATAGTGTACTCAGTTGAAGGGCGTTCTCCAAAGTTGAGCCTGTGAAGAAGAGTAGAACATCTAACTTCACGGATTTTCACACCCTTGTCAGAGTTGTTTTGTTCTGTTCTCATTTCCAAGATGAAGGTGGACGAGCTTCTCTCCAAGAGCTCTGAAATGCAGTTTAAAGTCTCTGACACTTCTTTTCCGAACTCTCCCTTCCTCATTCTATGTCTTACTTCGCTATAAGGTTACTGTAATATTACAGTAACTTTAAATTCAAGCAGTAGCTATTAGGAAGATCAATCAGCCGAACGAGAATAAGAAGAAGAAGAAAGCAGCAAAGGACGACTGTATGTTTTCTTCATAGATTCGAAAAATTTTCCATCATCGAGACAGTGTGCGTGCAGCTGGCTCTTGGAAGAGATCATAAGCCGAATAACTGCGAAAGTCTCGCTTCCTCTGGGCGTGGAAACAGGTAGCCTCATAGACTTTGAGACGACTGGGATTCCATGGAGGGAGAAGGACGCAGAAGTTATCACGCTCGGGTATTTTTATTCAGATCAGGTAACAATAATCCAGAGACTCTCGAGAAGTAAAGCCCCATTCTACGAGGAAATCACAAAGATCATAGAGCAACTACCGAGGCCCTTCTACGCGTACAATGCAGAGTTTGAACAGCAGATAATCAGATTCGAACTCGGCATCGAGGCGGACGATTCAGATTTTGTGGACATAATGCTTCCTTGGAGAAGCAAGGCGGAGTACGAAAGGATACCTTGGCCAAAACTCGACGACCTAATCGGGGAGCCGGAGGACTATTTCTTCAGCTCCGGAGAGAAGGTCCGGGGTAGCGACATTCCAAGACTCTGGAGGGCCTATCTCGTTTCAGGTTCGGGTGTTACACTCAGAAAGATCATGGAGCATTGTGTAAGTGACGTTTTGAGAGAAATAGTTCTCTACGGAAGATATCTCTTCCTCACTCGAAACACGGTTTAAGATAGCCTCACTTTTAGCTTTCTTTCGAGTTAGCAATCATAATTCTACTTCTCCTTCTTTCTACGATCCCATAAATTAGCTGACTCTTCTTGACACATCGGCGTATCTGAAATAGAAAACAAGAATCACCGTTGCGCAAGTCGAATATGCGAGTATCAAGAAAAGAGACTGAAGAATTGATGGTTCAACCGACCCACCAATTGGAAGAGCGCTCAGCAATTGTTGTGCGACGCTCGGGATGTTAGAGGAGATGTACTGAACCGGAAGAGAACTCACCGGCGAGCTGGGGAGGTAAATCTGAACCGTGGCGTAAAACTCATTTCTCGTTAGTGTGTAAATCAGATCCATATAGAATCCAAGGATAGTGCTAGCGAACAAAAGGGCTGACGCAAATATGTAAGCAAGAGAAGCTCGCCTTAGCAGCTCTCCTACCATAAAGGCAACTGAGAAGAATAAGAGCGAGGCGTAAGCGTTGACAAAATAGGCACCGGGAAGTATCCCAACATCTGCTTGCGGGCCGAAGGAGAGATAGGCAGAGATGAGGCTAACGATGTTGCTCGTGAGGAGTATCAAAAGAAGGAGAAGGTATCCTCCAATGTACTTTCCCATTAGATATTCCATCTTGCTCACTGGTTTTGAAAGGAGAAGCTCTGCCGTCCCTTGCTCGTACTCCTCAGACATCGCTCCGGCTGCAATGAAGATCGAAACAAAGGGGATGAAAAGCGGCTGTGGGATAAGCACCCCCGCTATCCAGATGTATGGATAGAGGTAAGATGGAATTATGGATGCGGCTGAAGAAGTAGCGAGAGCATAGTAGGGTAGGGTGTCTAACAAGAGGACGAAAGCAATGAGCATGAGCACCTTCTTTCTAGCGATCGCGCGCTTTATCTCGTATAAGGCGAAAGCTGAAACTATGCCTAGCCTCATTGTGAAGCAACCTCTGCAAATTCGCTTTGAGAAAGAGCTTTGATGTATGCCGACTCAAGCAGGTTGTCTGAAGGTTTGATCGTATAGAGCTTTGCTCCAGATTGCACGATCATCTCAACAATTTTTGGTCGGAGATCTATCTCACTTCCTGCGGAGTCGCGCATTTGCACGGTCTCTACGCGAATCTTTTCGATACTCTCCCCATCGAAAGTGAGGTTCGTGACTCCCTCTAGTTTCCTTATCTTCTCTAAAAGAGCTGGAGTCAAACCAGATGCTTCGATCGTAATTGCTAAAGAACCCATTATCCTTCGAGTGACTTCACTTATCGATCCGCTGGTCACGAGCTTTCCGCTGTGAATCATAATCACGTAGTCGCAGAGGTTCTCAACCTCATTCATCATGTGTGAGGAAAGAAAGACGGTTCCACCTTCTTGTTTTGCAAAACTCCTAAACACTTCCCTTAGATGGGCAGTTCCTGCTGGATCCAACCCGATCATCGGCTCGTCCAAAATCAGTACTTTTGGATCTCCAACCATGGCTTGTGCTACGCTTAATCTCTGAACCATTCCTTTGCTCAGCTTCCCAACTTTCACATGGGCGTACTCTGTCAGTCCGACAAGCTCAAGCACCCTCCTTGTTTCCTCTTGTCTCGCGCTTTCAGGGAGCTGGAGCGTCTTAGCAACTAGAGCCAAGAGCTCCTCCGGGGTCAGAAACGATTGAATGTTTGGAAGCTCTGGTGAGTAGCCCACGTTCTTCAGAGCTTCAATATGATTCTTGATCGGGTCAAATCCGTTGAGCCTTACAGATCCTGAGCTCGGTCTTATTAGTCCGAGAACAAGTCTGATACTCGTGGTTTTGCCCGATCCATTTGGGCCAAGAAAACCAACAATTCTTCCTTTTTCGATGGAAAGATCCAAGGGGCCGATTCGCTTTCGGCCGTAATCTTTCACGACTTGAGTAAACTCGATTACCTTATTGTTTGACAAGCTTGGAAGTACCGCGCTTATAGAAAACAGCTTGAATACGGAAAAAGGGGGAGAGAAGAGAGAGAAGGAAGAAAAACTCTCTGCAGCTATATTCTTCGTTCTTGCTCCATTTTTTCTCCTATCAGTCTACCCAGTATGGCGGTTTCTTACCTTGGTTAGAGGAAGAGGTGGAAGAAGGCGAACGAGATTTGTTTTTTGTAAGCGCACTCACACCTATGAAAACTGCCACGCCGAGCGCTGCGATCACAGCTGCGAGGGCAATTTCTTCTCCTAAAGGCGAGCTCAACGGACTCGGGTCAGGAGCATTAAGCGGGAGATTCGTGGAAAGAAGTAGAGCCTCAATTGAGTATGTCTCGTTGATTTTTGCGTCAACAGAGTAAACGAGATTAGAAGGGAAAGTGGATATTTCGCCTCGTAAAGATTGAGAAGTGAAATTATCGTGTGAAGAGATCGATGCGACAAACGAGTAATCGCTCAACTCGTAACTACTTCCATTGAAAACAACACTTGATGTGCCGTTGCGCTCAATCGAAAAACTGAGCGAGTAGTTTTGAGCCTCATACGAGAGAGACTCGTTGTTTGCTATCGCAGGAACTAGGTAGGGGAAGAGGGTTTCGGAGGAATTTACTTGCTTTGAATAGGTCAAATTGGAATTTTCGCCTTGCAAACTTACAGTTAGTATCGAGAAACCCTTTGACGAAGATGGTTGAACCGACTCGTTGACTGTGAGCGCAATCTGGCGCTGTGTTCCGTTTGTGAAAACCACTGAGTAGGTGACATAACTCTTCGAAGAAGCTTGAAAAGCGAAAGTCGATGGCAAAAGTGAACCGGAAATTAGAAGGGCGATCACCAAAATAACCGCAGTTGCAAAAGAGTCATCTCGCATGCGCCCGAAGCTGAACAAGCCTCTACTTCTCTCCCCTCTCTTCACTGTAGGTACTCCCAATCTTTTAACCCTGACTCTCTTTTTTGAGTATAAGAAGTAGTTGTGCAAGTCAGTCTTTCTTCCTTCTCTCCCAATCTTTTGGATATGACGATTGCAAAAGTGTGAATATAAATTGGCAAAATGCAAGTTCTGTGCAACTAACCTACTATCTATTGAGAATAAAAGCCGAAGCCTTTGATTTCATCCAAGCTTTGAATTCGGACAACTTTTTCCCCTCTCCCCCTAAAGCGAACAGGTAGCAACTTTATGTGATTACCTGTTATGAGCACTGTTTTAATCACTATGGCTCGTCGGTTTGTACTTGACTTCTCTGCATGGCATCGATCATAGAAGCTGAAAACCTAACAAAGTTCTATCCACCTAGGACAAAGGCTGTCGACGGCGTCTCGTTCAGAGTGAATGAAGACGAGGTCTTTGGGTTTCTTGGACCCATGGTGCAGGCAAGACAACAACGATCAAGATGCTGATCAATACATCAAGAGCATGAAGGACGAACTAGGTATCAAGCATGCTCGCATTCTCTTCGACAATCGAACTTCGAGAACGATGAGCAGACATGGCGGCCCAGAGGAGGTTCTCGAGATCCATCTGTCTGCCTTGACGACAATTCTCTCTCAAAGGCCTGAACTTTCTGCTATCGGAGGAATTGCGAAACTGAAAAGTGCCACAGCAGAAGAGCTTTTTCACTGTCAGTTCAGCGAGACAGATCACAATTATTCAGTTGTCGGTTGTACAATCTCTCAGATGCAGAAGCACTTGACGAATGAAGAGCTCTCTTATCCATACATCAGAGACAAGATTTCACGTCTGGAGTAAGCGGCCGAGGTTTTCAAGGGAACTCCAATCGGAAGCAAGATTAGATACGTGCGACTCGACGTCCTGCCAAGTTATCTTTCCATCCGGAGCGATTCGTTTTTGTCCTCCCCATTTTGGATATAGAGGACCGTAGGCGTGATTTTGATCTTAAATGAATCGGCAAGATTTCTGCAAGACTCGTCTTCGAGAGAAGCTTCGACAAGGGGCCTGTGAGGTTTTTTACCGTCTGATCAAGAAGCTCCCGCATCGCATCACAGTAGCTACACTTTGGCTGGGGAAAAAGAAGAAAGAAACGATTTGCATACTCTTTGTCCTAGCCGATCTTATTCAGATTTTCAATGTGACAAGAGCCCAGTGTTTCCTCTGACACGCGTTTTTGCTGGGCCCTAACAACAACTCTCAATTAATTGGATTTCACCCTCTTGAGATCTCTCGAAGAAGCGAAGAAGAAATATGCCATTATCGCTACTGTAGCAAGAGGAGACACCCACTGCTGGATGTGCCCACCGAAGGCATCTACCAGCATAATCGCTCCAAGAAAAGCGATGGAATACATTGCCCCATTTTTCAGATATTTGTATTTCTTGACGCTTTCGATGTTTCTTGCGGTCAGCTCTCTAACTGCAATAGCTCCTATGGCTGTTCCTATCACTATGAGTGGAACCGAAAGAGTAAAAGCAAACGCGCCGAGCACACCATCGATTGAAAAAGAAGCGTCGATGACTTCTAGATACAACAACTTGCTCCACTCTGTCATCTTCTTCCGATCAGTTAACATTTGTTTTTCTCGTTCTTCTGCATTCTGCCTGAATCCATGGGTTATGAAAAAGAGGGTCGAACCAACGGCTGCTCCGAATGCAATCCACGCATTGTTGTTCTGGATCGAGTACCATATAGTCAGCGTGAGAATTATCGAGGCAACTGCGTAGAACCATGCCCCTCTTCTATACACATATGCCTCTCCTCTCAGACCGTAATTCTTTGGCTCAAGAAAGAGCCAGTGCAGGAAGAGAAATACCAAGAACAATCCGCCGGCTGAAAGTAATGGAGGAGCGGAAGCTGAAATAGCTTGGGCGAATGTAGGGTCTCCTGAAATTATTGCAATGAAGATATTGCCGGTTCCAACTCCTCGACCCGCAACTGAGTAGACTATCAGGAATGGAAGGCCCAATCTGACTAAGAAGACCGATACCAGCATTCCCCAAACTAAGAACCATCGCCTTGCCCAACGGGACATTGTGGAAAGGACATCTGCATTGACTACTGCATTGTCGACGCTTGATATCATCTCGAACACGGCCAAGCCGATGACAGTAACCACTGCAAGGAATATGTCCACACTACACACGACTCTAGTTGGAAATTGAACCAACTCGACCAAATATTAATCTTGAAAAGGGGTTGTTTTCAAATGGATGACAATACGCATAGGTTACTCCTACGTACTTTTCACAGAGTGATAAAACACCATCAGATGCTCATCACGATCAAACCAATGCCTCAGCCATCCAAGCGATTCCAGCGAAAGCATGTTGACTCATTGTGGCAGGGAGACTCTCTAGTTCCAGTTCCGCATTTCGAGCGTGGGGTAAGGTGTATGTTACTGGATTCACTGATGACAGATCGCGTTTCAGAATAGCTTCTGGGGTGTATCTCCGCAAAGGAGCAAATGAAGCGATAGATGCTCTGCGATTCGCTCTCGCAAAGAAATGGATTCCAAGGGAGATCTACCTTGACAATGCAAAGCAGTTCATCGCAAAGGAGTTCAAGGGCAGAAGCAAGGAAACAGGGAATCAAACTGATATTCGGCAAACCATATCATCCAAGAGGAAGAATCAAGATCGAGAGCTACCATAAGGTTCTCTACAGAGAACTGATAACACAGGTTAGGTTCGCTTCCTCTTCTCATTTCAAAAGAGAGCTTCGAAAGTTTGATCGCAGGTATAACTACTGGAGGAAGAGCGAAT
>CADDZS010000015.1 GCA_902812485.1 archaeon | reverse complement strand
GGTGGAGTTCATTGCTTTTGATATAATGTGCTCTCTCCTAGGAAACCTATGTGCAACGATAAATGATTCCTTAACAAATCAAAGAGCTAGCTCAGAATCATTTCATCAACAACTTTTCCTTTTTTTTGCACTTGTCCCATTATCAGAGAAGAGATGCTTCCCCAGGTGAAAACAATCTTTGACAGAACCTACATTTGAGAAGAGGCATCTCCCTATCAATAACGTCTATTGTGGGGACAATTGGCTCGCCGGGCGCGTTCGAGATGCATGTCGGATTGGGACATTTGAGAAGGCCCTTGAAAACTCGTGGGAGTTCTACCTTTCTCTTTTCAGAAACCTTGTAATTTTTGATGAGATTGACGGTAGCCTGTGGGGCGACTAGTGACAACTTGTCCGTCTCCTCCGGCTTGAGAAATCTGTTTGCCACTTTTACTACGTCCTTTTTCCCTATCTTCGAGCTCGGGACATTCATTGCTACACTGACTATTTCACCGTCTTTGCCTGTAATGCCTAGAATCTGAAGCACTCTCAATGCCTCGCCAGAGCGAATATGATCTATGACTGTTCCCTCCTTTATTCTCCTTACCAGAAGCTGTGTTTCTTCTACCGACATTTTGCTATATCACCGTACAAGAGAAGCAGAGCAGAAAATTCACTATCCACTTTGAGAGCTCTTCCCCCCTCTTTCCCTTTTCTCCTGTTTCCCATAATCTGGTCCGAAAATCAAGAAACTGGGGAAGGAAAGAAGGAGGAGAAGAAGAAAGGAGCAAAACAAGTTGTCGAAGATGAAGAGTCGAGCGCAGGATCAAGCAATGGTCGATCCGCATTGACAATATTTGTGATAAAATGGCTTTCTCCTCCCTGCGAAAAGGTATAGAAGAGTAATAGTTATTTCCGGCACAATCCATTAAAATAAGCACATAGATCAAACTAGTTGCGCGACAAAGGCATGAGCTCTGCTCAGAAAATATTGGCGGAAGAAAGGAAGAAGGAGCTCGAAGGAGAGCAAAGAGAGGAACAAGTGGAAGGAGAACGCCAGTTCTCTGGCATACTGACTCCATTCTGCGAGGCAAATCTGAACTTCGTACACAACGAACTCCTATACATTCTCCATCCTAGAATGCAGATAGGAGAAACAGTTTACATCGAGAACGCTCCGTGATGTCCTGAAAAATAGAGACTGGTATTTTTCTATTGGCTTTTTCCTCCTGCGTCGCTTACCTAGTGTTTTTAATTGACAAAAAAATACCAACTTGGGGCCCCGTGTTCGGAGAAAGAAATCGACCAAATTATATTCCGATTTGCTCGAAGTCGTGAATTTCAACTCATCTTGTCTTCTGATGCCTTCGCCATTACCATTCATTTTCTGCTATGGCTTTCTTGTTGTTCCCTCCAATTCTTTTACGATCAACAAATAGCTTGAAAGAGACGCGACTTGAGAGACTCGATTCTCTTACCGATCGGGTTACAATGGAAGATGGAGAAAAGGGAGAAGAGGGGGAAGAATTTCATCAGATTTGTTTATGCACTAGCTCAGACGTATAGAAAGCGGGAGAGATGGGATGTAGACTTTGTCAGTTGACGACGAGCAGTTAAAGGCAAAGATCGGTCAAATACTTTACAATAATTACATTACTGATAGACTTAGAGAAGAAGTACTGCAACGCGTGGCCCATAGAAACAGCCTTGCCCTCAGAATGAGCCTTGGGAGGGACCCCAGCGGAGAAGAAGTTTTCCTCGATATCCTCGTGAACCGAGTGAGGCCTGAGATCGAGGAGCTCAAAAGATCCGTAAGTTCAGGAGAGCAAAGGCCAGGTGATCTCAAAAAATTCACCTGCATAATTCTTTCTAGCGATTCCGTGCAATCTTCAGACAACATGAGTATTGCTTCGAACTTTGAGTATCTTATGAGTCAAAGCCTCAACTGGTGGGCTCGATATTCAGGGTCAAGAGACACTCTAAATGTTGACAAATGGAAGATAGAGAATGCCCTAACAGTGGATAGCAAAAGCGCTTTCTTGGCTCTGGAGATACCGATTGAGAACATCACTGTCCCAGACACTAGAAAGTATGAACCGCGGCTCTGGAAAGAAGAAGAAGGAATAAGATCCCTAGAAACATATCCCCCCGTCACGGTGAGATCAAGAGATAAGGGCAGATTCGAGTTGATTCAGGGATACCACATACTTCAAGCCTATGTAAGGGCAGGGAGGAGAGAAGTGCCGGCTGTTGTCAAAAGCGTGTCTGATGAGGAAGCCGAACTTATGTTCGAAGAGTCGAAAAAGGCCTGGGAGAAAGCCTTGCCTATGTGAATAGAATATCAATGTCCAAGGGAAAGAAGAAACTCATGCTTATGGTTGAGTTTCCCTTTGCCTAGCGAGCTGTAGACTTCAAGTACTTTCGATAAGCGATTCTGCTAAGTAAGTCTGCATCCGAATTGAGTGAGCGATCGATCCACTTGACCTCGATGTCTTTGAAGGTTGCGATGAGATCCATCGCTCGTTTGTAAAGCTCGACGAGACGAGGAGCTTTGACTTTGAACTTGCCGTTCAGTTGATTCACAACTAGTTTAGAGTCACCCAAGAGTACTATTTTGTGCCTTTGGAGGTCGTGCTCCTTAAGCCATTCAAGTCCCCTTATGAGAGCAGAATATTCAGCCACATTGTTTGAAGCTTCATTGCTCCATGGCTTTGCAGAAGCAAGGCCGCATTCTTCGAATATTTTCTTTCCGTCCATTTTGATGACAACACCATACGTCGCAACACCTCCAGGGTTCCTTGGCTCGCATAGTCCATCAAAGTGTACCTCAATCACTTTTGATTGCGAGTCGTCGCGTGAATTTGCTTCATCAAGAGAGCTATCTTGCGACGACGACGACGATTTGTTTCTGCCCTTCAATTTTTTTGCAACTTCCCTTGGTTCCTGCGTTCTCATGGAGGGAAATAGAGACTTTCAGAGTCCACTTCAACTCTTACTGTACTAATCGATCTTGGTTCATTCCGTTCCATTCTTTCTTGCTTTACAGTGTGTCGGCAAATCTCCATCAATTTGGAATAATGGATGCAAGAGAGAGAAGGCGAGGTAGAAAATTTCTACCATAGTCTTTTATTCTGAAATTCGACTTTGGGGGAGAAAAAGTGTGCGTCGATGACCCTCAAGAATCCTGAGACACCTTATACTTTGGGGGAGTGGCTTGAAAAATGGGAATCGAAGTTGAGCTCCCTGAAACCAAGGAAAGGAACGAAATCAGCCGCTCTTCGAGCCTCGAAGGCTCTTGACGAGCTTGAGTTTCTTCTCATGCGTACGATAGGTAAAGATTTGTCAGAATAGTGCCTGCTTTCCTCACTCAAGAGAATTCGGTCAAAACTTCTCACATATCCCTTCTTTAAAGTGATTGTTTGCTCTCTCTGTTGTCCCTTGAGCCACTCACCTTGCCGGTTTGATTGTTGGACATACTTTTTCATGAATGAACTATAGAGAAAGATGTATACCACATGGAAAGCATTGCAATGAGAGGTAGCTAAAGAAATTCGAAGCAAATTATGAGATCTATATCAGCGAGAGTGGAGCTAGAAGAATCGTAATTTTTGACCCGCGTTGTGTGTTCTCCTTCTAAAAGGGAAGGCGCAATGTCGGGTCTTAGTTTCAAGTAGCGAAAAAAAAGAGACTCTTTAATTTCAAAAATTGTGAGAGTTTTTCTTCAGCATCTTAAGCTGTGTAGGATAGTACCGGTTCGCATAATCCAGAGAAATGATTTCGTCTTCAAGATCCTTCTTGACAGATTGAATTGATCTGTTCGAAGGGCGGCCGTAGCCTCCTCCGCCTGGTGTTTCGAGAATGATTTCGTCACCTTTCTGAATTCTAATGGTCTCCTTCGAGGAAAGTCTAATCAGCATCTTGGTCCCTTCTTCTCTGCTCTCATCTTGCATCCGCACGGCCCTCTTCAGCCACACCTTGCCGCACTCTCCTGGCTTGCCTCCTCTCACGCCCCATGGAGAAACAATCTGCCTCTCGCTAATTATTGTGAAACACAGGCTCGGCTCATCCTTTTCTATCTTCCAACTTCGGATGATCCCACAGCCGCCTCTGAATTCTCCGGCTCCTGAGCTATCTTCTCTGAACGAATACTGAGTTACAAGGATGGGGAAGGCCGACTCCAAGTGCTCAACTGGAGTATTGAGGGTGTTTGTCATATGACACTGGATGCCATCGATTCCATCCTTCCCCGGCCTTGCACCCATTCCTCCCCCAATGGTCTCATAGAAAGCCCAAGAGTCGCAACCGAACATCACGTTGTTCATGGTTCCTTGGCTTGCGGCAATTATTGGTGCCCCTCGAATTCTCGAAAGTGCTCGAAAAAGCAAATCGGCATTTCTCTGACTTGTCTCCACATTCCCACCGGAAACAGGATGTCCTTGGATGGGGTTAAGTATGGAACCTCTAGGAACTCTTACCTTGATTGCTCTGAAGAACCCTTCGTTGACGGAGATCATAGGATCTGTGATGCACTTCATTACGTAGTACACTCCGGAAAGTGTTACGCCAAGAACAGCATTTAGGGGCTCTCTCACCTGAGAACAAGTCCCTGAATAATCGAAAAATATCTCACCCTTGCGACGATCGACTACTACCCTAACTTTTAGCTTCAAAAGTTTGCCTGACCTTGATTCCAGGTAGTCAACGGCCTTTGCTCTTCCAGAGAGATTTGAGCTAATGTAATCTCGAATAAGAAACTCATTCTTCTCGAGGAAATCAAGAGTCGAAGATTCGAAAAGCTCCCTACCATACTTTGAAACTAATTCGAGCACTCGCCTCTCGCCGGTCATGTTGGCAGCTACTTGAGCGTTCAAGTCCCCCAAGCAAACCTTGGGCATTCTCGTTCTTGAGGCGATCTCCTTCGAAACCTTATCTTCCATCAAATCCTCTCTCACTAGAACTTTTGGACGAATCACTATGCCCTCGTCTTCGAGTTGTGTTGCGCTGCTAGACATACTGCCTGGGATGATTCCACCGATGTCAGAATGATGCGCCTTGTTTGCAACGTATGCTACTATACTTCTTCCGAAGTACACTGGGCGAATGAGAGCAATGTCATTGAGGTGAGTGCCCGTGATGTATGGATCATTAGCGATCACCATTGAACCCTTTTCCATTTCGCAACCGTGTTTACTCAAGAACTCTAGCACATTTCGAAGACCTAGAGGAAGGGATCCAAGATGGACTGGGATGTGTTCAGCCTGAGCGAGAAGGTCACCAAGTGCATCAAAGATGGCACAAGAATGATCCATTCTTTCCTTGATGTTGGGAGAGAAAGACGAATTGCGAAGTGCTATCCCCATTTCTTCGCTTGCGAAGATGAGACCCTTCTCAATTATTTCAGGCAGGATCCTTTCTTGCGCCTGTGTCAGCATTGACACGTTCCTCCCACATCTCTCTTTCAAATGTTCAATCTGGGGATCTTGTAAGTAGGATCGACCCGGTCTCTTTCTTCTTTACAGCTCTCCACCCGTTTGGCACGAAGAGAGTCGAATCGTACTGTTCCACGCAGATTGGTCCTTCAAAGATCTTTCCAGTAGGCATTGATGGCCATGACAGAATCAATATCTCGCAAGAACTTCCATCTGAAAGATACGCAAGCCGCTTGCTTTCTTCCCCCACTGGAGTTTTCCGAGATTCGACCTCCAAATGTTGGACTTTTCGCTTGATTCTTCTGAGATTGAAATTAACAGATTCGTAAGTTTCGAGCCTTAGGCTCACGACTTCGACAGTAGCATCTTCCTGCGAAAATCCATAGAGCCGCCGATGCAAATTTGAAAATTCTCTTGATAACCTGGAAGCCTTGATCTTCGCGGGGTCGTTAACTTGAAGAAAGATCGAGTATGACTGACCGGAATACCTTGCCTCGACTTTCCAGACAAGCCGCCTCTGTCTTGAGCCGAGACGAGGGTATTTCAAAAAGAAATCTTTGGCTTGTTCTAGGAGTCTCGATCTGGCAAGGGAGAAATCAGCTCGTTCAATCGATGTAAGTAGTGTGTACGCAAAGTCGTGCCTAATCTTTGAAAAAGATACTCCTTCTGCTGAAAAGGTACCCGGGTGCAAGGGTACAGCTAGCTTCGAAATACCAAGCCCCTGAGCTAACTCGCAACCATGTAAAGGACCTGCTCCACCGAAGCAAACCAACATGAATTCAGTAGGATCAAGCCCTCTTTCCATTGTGACTATCCTCATTGCCCTCAGCATCTCATGGTTTGCAAGAGAAATTATGGCGATGGCTGCATCCTCGACCGTGGCAAAACAAGGATTCAATCTTCTGTTAAGTCTTCGAATCGATTCTCTCGCCTTTATAGGGTCAAGTCTCATTCTTCCTCCGACGATAGTTTTTGGCAATCTTCCTAAAACGAGATTTGCATCTGTTACAGTAGGCTCGAAGGATCCCTTGCCATAACATGCAGGACCGGGATCCGCCCCGGAGCTGATCGGCCCCACTCTTAACCTGCCCGCTTTATCGGCCCAAGCGATGGTGCCTCCACCAGCACTAACTTCAACCAAATCCAAAAAGGGGAACCTCACTGGATAACCGGATCCTTTCATTCTTCTTCCGTTGATCGATTTCCCTCCAACTTCGAATTCCATGGTTTCTTCTGGCCTTCCGCCGATCACAGTCCCCACCTTCGCGGTTGTCCCGCCCATATCAAAAGAAAGTATACGAGCTCCGAGTCTCAACCGCTTTGCGAAAACAGCCGATGCAATAAGTCCAGAAGCAGGTCCAGATTCTATCAGCTTAGCTGGGAAAAGCCTTCCTTCTTCATGTGAAACGAGGCCGCCGTTGCTTTGCACTATACAGTTTCGTTCGATCTTGAGCTTCTTCGAGGCTCGATGGGCGAGTTTGCCAACGTACTCGCTGACGATGGGTTTGAGAATAAGGTTGACCACCGTCGTCGAAGTTCTCTCATACTCCCTGTACTCAGGATCCACCTCGTTGGAACAATCGACAACGCAATTTGGGATGATCTCTTTGAAGACTCGCTTTGCACTCGTCTCATGATCCGGATTCTTATAGGAATGCAAGAAGGATATTGCTATGTGATTTATCTTTCGAGATGCGATCTTTCTTGCCACATTCATGCAATCATTCAAGCTGAGCGGATCGATTTCTCGACCTGTGATGTCTATTCTTTCTTTTACCTCATATCTGTCTCTTCTTCTAATTAGTGGAGAGCGTCGTTCGATCTGAAGATCATAGAGAGATGATCTGTTTTGGCGACCGATCTCGAGGATGTCTCGGAACCCCTTAGTAGTCACAAGTGCCGCTCTTGGAAGCTCGAGTCCGGTCTGCCCCAAGATCGCGTTGGTGGCAATGGTAGTAGAATGCGCAAGCAAATCTATCTTGACATTTTTTTGATCTCTTGTCATGATTTTCTGAGCCTTTAGTAGGCTTATGATCCCTGAAACCAAAGAAGATGAGGGATCGGAGACAAGAGTGGGAATCTTGAGCAAGCTTTCATGTCCGTTAACATTCATCACAATATCCGTGAAAGTTCCACCTATGTCTGCATAAATAGAGATCAAATCGGAAGGCTCACATTCCAAAAAAAAAGATCTTTGATTGGAATTAGCTGGAAGTCGTTTTTTCAAAAAAAGGGGTCATTTCCCTGTCTGTCTTTTTTTAAAGGAAAAAAGAGGAGAAAATCATTACTTCCTTTCCTCCTTGTCCTTTAGCCAACCCTTTTGGTGGTTTTGCTCTCTCTCCTCTCTCTCATTCAGAAGAGATATATGCCAAGGGATGGACAACGGCTTTCATAAAGGAACTCAAATATTTCGGTTTTTTCTTCTTTGTGAGTGTGTATTTGAATGGACCAGGATCTTGTTTCTTATGCGATATCAGAGGCCTTGCAAAGTGGATGTGAATATGCCGAAGCAAGATACCAGAAGACAAGTGATGTGACTTGTCTTTTGAGGAATGGAGTTGCAGAACCCGCTACAATGTCAGATGCAGAAGGAATCGGAGTGAGGGTTGTCTATGATGGTGCGCTCGCCTTCGGAGCGACCAATCGTCTGACTAGGCAAGAAGTAAAGGAAATAGTTGAAAGAATTGTTAGACGCGCGAAGGCGGCATCTTCATCGCTCAAAGAACGAGTAGCTTTTTCTCAAGAGCAAGCACATGTTGAGAAGTGGAGCTCTGAGGAATCAAAGAAAGTAGAAGATGTATCAGTCGATTCAATTATAGCTCTTTTGAAGGACATTGATCGTGGCCTTCAATCTCCGATTGCAGGTGTGTCATTTCCTAACAGGATGCTCTTCCTAGGTTGGAGCATAGATGAAAAATACTATGAAAATTCGGATGGCTCCAAGCTTCAGGGAAGAGTCCCGAGGGCGGCGTACTTTTGCATACTTACCTCAGTCTATGATGGAAGGCCCAGAACTGTTTCAGTTCCTGCCGGTTACTCTCAGCTCGGTGGCAGCGGCGGGTGGGAGGTAATAGAGAAGCTCAACTTAAGTGAGACTATTCCCGCGGGAGCAAAGGAGATTACAGCGGGCATAAAAGCAACGGAAAGACCCCCCACGGATGAGGTAATGGACGTAATCTTGGGGCCCAACGTGGCTAGCCTCACTAGCCATGAATCCTGCGGGCATCCAGGGGAGGCAGATAGGATCCTTGGGAGAGAGGGGGCACAAGCTGGAGAATCCTTCCTCAAGTCAGACAAGCTTGGAATGCAGATCGGAAGCCCGGAAGCGTTTGTCTCAGACGATCCAACCATCCCTCACTCGATGGGTTTTTACAAGTACGACGATGAGGGTGTGAAGGCAAGGAAGAGGAAGCTGATAGATGGAGGAAGATTTACAGAATTTCTTCATAATAGGGCGACTGCCAAAGTATTTAACATCAATAGCAATGGCTCGTCAAGGGCAGTTCAGTTTGACAGGGAGCCAATTATCAGAATGGCAAACACATTCATCGAAGCCGGCGATTGGACTTTTGAAGAAATGCTGAGTGATGTGAGGAGAGGCGTCTACATTAAGAGCTTCATGGAATGGAACATAGACGACAAGAGACTTAACCAGAGATATGTTGGTCTCGAAGCATATTTGATCGAGAATGGCGATTTGAAAGAGCCGCTCAAGGATCCGGTGCTTGAAATCACTACCCCAAAGTACTGGGGGAGTATTGATGCAAGGGCGAAAGACGTTGAATTTCTTTGCGGAACTTGCGGAAAGGGAGATCCAATGCAAGGAGCTCCTGTCTTCTTTGGGGCGCCGCATGTGCGTTTGAAAGGAGTGAGACTAGGCTCTAGGTGAAATGATATTGTCGATGCAGAGGGTTTTGAGCACAGAAGAAATCACAAATTATGCATTGGATTATTCAAAGAAATTGGGTTGCGACGATGTATCGATACTGGGGTATCAAATCGATGAATCACAAGTGCGGTTTTCAAACAATTCTATAACACTTGTTAACAATGTAAGAGAAATCACTGTTCAAGTCTACCTCACTAAAGAGAGGCGAAGAATCCTCGGTTCTACTTTCAACCCGACAGAGCAGGGAATCAACAAGTTCATTGACAACATCTTTACCTCCTGTCGCTCTCTGCCTCAAAGCGAGCATTACGTTGCGCTTCCCAAGGTCGATACACGACATGATGGGAGGGCCAATTTCGACGAAAGAGTCAAGGATGCAGATCTTGTAGGATTTGTGAAACAGGCGATAGACTCTTCACTAGGCTCTGGAGCAAAGAGAGTATCAGGTTCCCTCAATACTTCGAGTTTAGAGGCGTTCATTCAAACTTCTGGGGGAGCAACGGGTAAGTATTTCTCCTCTGAGATGCTTTTGAATGTGAGGGCATTTGCGGAGGATAACGCCTCGGGCCATGGCTTGTGTTGCACTTCTTATGTTTCTGATTTCGATCCCGAAAATGCAGGAAGAATTGCTGGCGACTATGCAAAGAGATCCAAAGATCCAAGAACCGTGTCAGAGGGTAAGTATGATGTGATATTCACTCCCACAGTCATCGCAAACATCTTGCCAGTCGCATCGTCAGCCTCAGCATTCGCAATAGAGTCTGGCCTCTCATTTCTTCCTCCCGAAACCGAAAGGGAGATAGCTGTGAAGGAGTTGAATGTGGACGATTACGGGGTGTACGAAGGCGGGCTGGGAGGGAGGCTCTTTGATGACGAAGGATTGCCAACCCAACACACTCCCATAGTGATACAAGGCATTTTCAAGAACATGCTTCACAACTCGACTACAGCTAAGAAATTCAAGAGTCGAAGCACAGGGAATGCCGGGATAATTAGTCCGTTTCCCTCAACAGTAGTGTTTGGCGAGGGGGATTCCTCCCTTGATGAAATGATTCGCGAAACGAAGAACGGCATTCTGATAACAAACAACTGGTACACTCGCTATCAAAACATGAGAAGCGGAGAATATTCAACTGTTCCGCGAGATGCCGCTTTCAGGATAGAGAACGGGGAGATACGAGAGCCAGTATCTGGTATACGAATCAGTGACTCGATACCCCGCCAACTTTCGAATATCAGTCTTATCTCAAGAGAAAGGCAGTGGATAAAATGGTGGGAAGTGAGCACACCCACGCTTGCTCCTGCAATGCTGATTAAGGATGTTCAGATCACGAAAGCAGTAGGCAGCTAAAGAAGATTTGATTTGATGATGAAGAAGAAGAAGAAGAAAGAGGATAGAGCTTACTCTAAGAAGAGAAGCAAAATCATCGTCAAGCAAAACGAGAAAGAGATTATTTGGGAACCAAATTCTGGAAATGATTTGAAATTGAGGGCTATAACTGAGTCGTTGCAGATACTTTCTCCTGAGGGGAAGATCGAAGCTCGAAAGGTTCCAGAAATCACAAACGAGCGCCTGTTATCCGCATACAGGAACATGCTCCTGACCCGGATGCTCGACGAGCGCCTTGTTTCTCTTCAAAGACAAGGGCGTCTTGGCACTTATGTAGCTTGCTCCGGACAAGAAGCTTCGCAGATAGGATGTGTCATGGCCCTCTCCCAAAAGGATTGGATTTTCCCAATGTATCGGGACACGGGAATGATAATTGAGATGGGTGTCCCACTTGAAACCTTGCTCAATAGGCTCTTTGGAAACTCGCAAGATGACGCTCTGGGAAGAGATCTTCCAAACCTTTATGGCTGGAAAAGATATCGAATTGCGAGTTTTGCAGCCCCAATAGCTTCTCACGTTCCCCTGGCAGTCGGATTTGCACTCGCGGCTAAAATCAGAGGCGACGATTTAGTCACACTAACTACATTTGGTGACGGAGCCACGTCTTCCGGAGAGTTTCACTCGGCAATGAACTTCGCAGGAGTCTTCAAGGCTCCGACGGTGTTCGTATGTGAAAACAATCAGTACGCTATATCGGTACCAGTTGAGAGGCAGACAGCTTCGTCCTCGATCGCGATAAAAGCTGCGGCCTATGGATTTGGGGGGGTACGAGTGGACGGAAACGATCTTTTTGCGGTTTATTCAACTGTTAAGGATGCAGTTAACAAAGCGAGGAAAGAAAGCCTCCCTACCTTGGTGGAATGCGTGACCTATCGTTTGCAATCTCATTCAACTGCAGATGATTGGAAGAGGTACAGATCCGCTGAAGAAGTAGAGCGATGGAGACACCTCGACCCTCTGAAAAGACTTCGCCTTTACATGCAAAACGTGCGGAAGATATGGTCAGAGGAAAAAGAAGTGAAGCTGCGAGAAGAGTTAGAAGGAACACTCTCTTCTACGATCTCGAAGGCTGCTGCGATACCACCGCCCGAAATGAAAACCATGTTCGAAGATGTCTATTCTGAAATGCCTTGGAATCTTAAGGAAGGTCTCGAGGAGCTAGAGGAGCTCGAGAAGTAGAGAAGGAAAAAAAGGGAGCCGAAAGCAAAGAGTACCGACAACAGGTTGAGCTCTCGCTGGTGTAGCGAAGAAAATACCGTCAACATGTAAGGAAATGAAAGAATGAAAATCTAGTTCGTTCCTTCTTCCACTGTCAATCCAAACTTTGCAGTCTATTGAGCCCCGTCCGAAGATATATTCATGGTGAATCTCTTTTCAAAAAAATGGCTATTCAGCTTTGGGGGTATCGCGGCCTCATGACACTGCTCGGTTTTGAGGTCCAAGATCTTGTCCCAGAAAAATTCGGACATGTCGATACTAAGGAATTGCTAAAGAGATTACACAAAGTAGCGCTTTCATCTGTTGAGAGTAGCTTGTCTGAGAGAGAGGCCTGGATCGCATTCTCAGGCGGAGTTGACAGTTCCATTCTCACGCGGCTTGCACTGCTAACCAAAAGTGATGTGAAAATCTCGCTTGTGACCATAGGTACCGAAAAATCGAAGGATATCCTTTCTTTCAAAGGCATGTCCTGGAATTCGAAGGAAATTCCAGCTCTCGTTTCCAAATTAACTGAAGACGAAATCACAAACAGCCTAGTAAGAGTGGCTTCAAGATTTCCTGAACTGTCACTCGCCCATCTCGAAGATTGCGTTGCTTTTGACTTGGTTGCCTCTAAAATGAAAGAAGCTCGAGGAGGGAGAACAGATCTACTGCTTTCTGCAAACGGGCCAGATGAACTTTTTTGCGGATATGACAGATTTAGAAGGTTGGTTGAAAGTAGTGGCTATTCTGAAATCAAAAATGAAATGATTTCTGCTCTTGGGATGGCCTATGATCTTCAAATGAAAATTGAGGAACTCTTAGGTGGTATTGGAATTCGGCTTGCCTCGCCATTTCTAAATGAACAGTTCGTGAAATTTTCTTTGAATGAGATTCCTCCCGAATTGAAGATATCGATGGGAAACGACAACTTGCGTAAAAGAATCTGGAGGGCGTATGGGAGACAAATTGGGTTAGACAATGAAATTGTGCTCAAGCCCAAGAAGGCAATGCAGTATAGCTCAGGGATTCACCAAGTTGTCTTGTCAGCCATGAAGAAGAAGGAGAAGGAGAAAGGGTATGCTATTCAAAGCTAGCATGCAAAGGGCTTTACCTATTTTTTCTCGGAGTTTGTAACCATCCCTTCAGCACGGTTTGTCAGTAATAGAATGGGCTTTCCCAAAGCAGGAAAAAACGCCTTCTCTCCTTTTTTATCAAATTCAGTATGTCCAAGTGGATCAACAGCTATCATTCTAGATAGTTTCCAAATCTGTCATTTCAAAAAGGATTAAAGGCGAAGAATGACCTAGACTAACAGCACCGAAACGGGGGAAAGTGTGAATCAATCAAATCTCGAAAGGACTCGCTTCGACGGCCCTGTCTGAATTGGGAAAGAGTGATGATCGGGGTTTACCCAGTTGCGAGACAGATTGATGACATCATCCCTCGATTTCGGAGCCCCGGTCAAAGAGCTGTGGAGAAAGGCAACTGAAGCAGTTGCTTGGTGATCCGCAAGTGTCAGAGCCGGGGCACAGAAAAACAGAGGAATTTTTTCCTTCCTTCAGCGAATAAAATTGTGAGACAAAAAGGGTCAAGCTATGAAAGATTAGGCCTTGTCAAACCCGCGGAAGAAATTTCAGCGAAAGACAGAGGTAAGTTTCTTTTTTCCGGCTTGATTGGATCTTTCAAAATCAAAATAGAGAATGTTGTCTGTTTATCAGCTCCCGCCAGAGAGTCGGCATTTCTTGGAGTTTTTCCTCAACTATCTCCTTGCATCTCCTCTCAAGAATCGGATCTTTTGGACAGAATAATTCAACATTCACAGCCTGAGGCTCAGTGATCGGTTTCCCTATCTGTGATACTAGGTAGCAGGACACCTGTTCAATGGAAGGATTTTCGCTTATTATGGAGGCAACAATCTTGCTTGCAACCACGTTGTAGATCTTGCCTGTGTGGTTGATCGGATTCTTTCCTCCAGTTGCTTCAAGCGTCATCGGCCTAAATGGAGTTATCAGACCGTTGGCTCGGTTGCCACGACCTACCTGGCCGTCGTCACCATGTTCCGCACTTGTTCCCGTAACCGTTAGATAGTAAAGTTTCTTTGCAAAATTATCGGCGCTGTTCACCTGAATCGAAACCGAACTGTTTGCATATTTATCAGCTACCTTCAGTGCAATGTCACGGACAATCTCCTTTGATTCTCTGTAAGCGGCTTCGTCCTTTACAAAACTCGAGACAATCGCGCAAGCTATGGTCAGGTTGATTGAATCTTTCCTCCGAACGCCCATGACTTTGATGTCCTCTCCAATTTGCGGATATTCTTTCTTTGTTCTTTCAGAGTTAAGCTCTCTTTCTACTTCTAGAACTACTCTTTCGGTTTCAGAGAGCGGTGCGTAGCAAACTCCAAAACTTGTATCATTTGAAAGCGGAATTTCATCTGAGGAATCAAAATTCTTGACGAGGTCGACGCTTCCAGATCTGATCTTGGTGCAAACGGTAAGATCCCTTTCAACATCTAGGTGGCGCAATTCCCTTTTTATCCAATTCTTAGTGGTCTCTTGGGCTATTTGCTCGATTGGCACTTCGGAGCCATTCACTTTACCTGCTGCTCTTCCAACCAGAATAATTTGTATTGGCTCCGTGACTCTTCCACCACCAAACCATGCTTCCGCTTGCCCCCCAACAAGCACACATTTGTCAACGTTGTGATGGAATATGCGGCCGAATTGTTTCAAATAATACTGGCTAAGGGAAATACTGAGCTCCTCAGCAGCCCGATCTGAAATTGTGTCAGGATGACCTTTCCCCTTTCTTTCAACGAATTCCACGGGCAGTTTCGCGACGGGAATCGAATTTCCAAAAGTAACTTCGATATTCAAAATAACAGATCATCGTTTCTTTAGCAAGTGGTTCGCTTCAATGGTATTTCTGCGTTTTTCTTCTCGATAATATTCAAACGATAAATAGATTCTTAAAGGAATATTACTCGCAGTTGGAGATTAATAGTCAGTTTCGGCCATTTTTGCCTTCAATAGGTATCCACTGTGGGAAATGTCGTCCTCTGCAGAATCAGCCTTAACGGGGATTCATCCAAGATCTGAAGCTACAATCAGAGTCTCTAGGGATTTTGATCGCGGAAGGACGACACAGGATTCGCTTAGAGAAGCATTTCGAAGAGATGCGTATGATTTAGTCTGCCTTCAAAAGGAAGAGGGGATTGACTGGGTATCAGACGGTCAGTTAACTTGGCAGGACTTCTTGCGTCCCATCTGCGAGACATTTGACGGATTGAAAATCGGAGCAGACCTGTTCAGGTGGTTCGACACTAATACATTTTACAGAAGACCGACTGTTGTAGGAAAAGTTACCGTTCGGGAAAATGATGGGAACAATTCTTTCTACGAAAGGCATACAGTTTGGGGGAGTTTGGGGGATGTCGCAGCTGGAAAGAGGAAGAAATTAGCTCTGCCAGGCCCCCTAACAATCTCCGCGCTCTTGGAGGACAAATACTATCCTTCGAAGAAGGATCTTGTCAAAGATATCACTCAGGCTCTCGCTATTATGATAGATTTCCTGGCTAACAAGGGAATATCATGCATTCAGCTTAACGAGCCCTCTCTAGTTTACAAGTATGGACCATCGGAATTTGGCGGGGAAGCTTATCAGGATATTTTTTCCAACTCGATCTCCGACCATCTTGCTCGTTCAAGGGCACAGCTCTGGCTTCACACATACTTTGGTGACTGCTCAAAAGTCCTCTCACAACTTTTGAAGCTCGAGCCTTTTGAACTGGTTGGGATAGACTTCACCCAAACACCACTTTCCGATATTGAAGGATGCGATTTCTCAGGAAAATCCTTGGGATGTGGCTGCGTTGACGGAAGGAATTCGTTGATAGAGAGTCCTGATTGGATAGCTGATTTTTCGAAGCAGGCTTCGAAGGTGCTTCGACCCCAGCAAATCGTGATATTTCCAAGTACCGATCTCAAATATTTGCCTCGCGAATACGCGGACCACAAGCTTAGAGCAGTAGCTCAGGCTGCGAAGCTCTTAAGATGATTGTAAGCTGCAACTTTGTACCTTCTTTCTTGGGTTTGAATGAATTGAAGAGTTTGGATGGCTGAGGGAAGAAATGGAATCTCAAGTTTTAGAGAAGAGAACTGAAAGTGAACTCCTTCCTACGCAAGAGATTGGAAGCATTGCAAAACCTGCTTGGAGGGTAAAAGGAGTAACCAGTGACGCATCTCTGACATGGTCAGACATCAAAGAAGCTGAGTTTTGGGGAAGCAAACTAGACGTTCCAAACTATACGGATCTGATTGCTCTCCTGAAAGAAAGATTGAACTCGAAGAGACCCCCCTTGGAGGAGGAAAGAACTGCCATTCGAGAATGGTCTGTGCTTTACGCGCTTAGAATGTTTGAATCAGTGGGACTGTCAAGAGTGTACTCGGGCGAACAATGGAGAGTCGAGATGTACGAGCACTTCGTTCGAAACGTTGAAGGCTTCAAACTTCTTGGGTCGGTCCAATCTTTTGATTACAAGTACTATACAAAGGCATCAGTGGTCTCTCCTCCCAAATTCAGAAACCCAATTCATCTGGAAGAATTTCTCTTTGTTAAGAAACATTCTTCTCGACAATTGAAAGTGCCAATTACCGGCCCATATACAATAGTGGATTGGACGTTCAACGAATTTTATGAAACGGACCTTCGAAAGAAGAAGGGAAGTAATGCTGGAAGATTCAATTTCCGGGAGACATACTTCGATGCCAGGCGAAGGTTCATCTTGGATTTAGTTAGAAACGTCTTTCGTCCCGAGATAAGCGTGCTTACACAGAATGGTGCAAATTGGATCCAGATCGATGAGCCTGCTGTAACGACACATCCAGACAAGCTCGAGATGGATCTCTTCGTAGAGGCGATAAACGAACTTACACGGGGGTTCGAAAATTGCACTTTCAGCCTGCACAACTGTTATAGCGACTATAGGCTTTTGGCTAAATATTCACCGGATTTGAAGGATATCACTCAGCTTGCGCTTGAGTTTGCGAACAGAGATTCGGTTGATCTGGGGCAGGATTCGAACACAAGGCCTGGATATCAAGAGCTTTCAGCCTTTGAAGACGAGGGATATCGTGGAGGTTTCGGATTGGGGGTAGTGCATGTCCACGATTACTTTGGGGAGCCTAGAGGAGGGGCGCTGGTAGAAGGCAATGACATCATAGAATCCCCCAAGTTGATTAGGGACCGAATTCTATATGCCTCTAAACTGCTTAAGGATCCGTCAAGAATCTCTGTGAATCCAGACTGCGGTCTTCGCACTCGAAGCTGGGAAATAACTTACAGGAAGTTACAAGCGTTATCGGAAGGCGCAAAACTTGCAAGACAAGAGCTCTCAAAGTAGTCAGAGTCAAAGAAACAAAAAGAAATGGAAATTCCCTTCCACAACTGTTATTGGGAGTTATCCCGTTGTCGTCCCACAGGATCTTCTGGAACAGCACTTGTCCGCTCTGGACGAAACTGAGGATCCTGTCACCTCGACAATTCATTTCTGTGTCAGGGATTTCTTGAGCGCTGGGATAGAAGTTCCGAGCACCGGTCAAACGCGAGATTCGTTCATTCGAATGTTTCTCGACCCAGAATACGTGGAAGGAATAGTGCGGAATGGAGCAGAGATAGTGATCAAGGGTAATATCAAGAGAAAAAAATCCATCAGAAAGGAAGACGTAAAGACTGCAAAGAGCCTTGTACCTAGCTATTACAGTTTCAAGGAGCCAGTAACGGACCCATACACATTAGCGAGAAATTGTCGACTGGAAGGCAGCTCATATTCAGATTTAAGGGAATTGACATTCGCGATCGCAAGGGAAATAGTTCGCCCTGAACTTGAAGATCTTCAGCTACTTGTTGACTACCTGCAACTTGACGCGCCTTATTTTTCCTTTGAGCCATTCAAGGAATACATGTATGATGTTTACGAGGAGATGTGTTCATCCCTCAAGGTTCCTGTTGTTCTTCATGTGTGTGGTGACTCGTTCAGTGTGTTCAGGCATTTGACCCGCCTCAAAGGGATTGACATCATAAGTCTTGATTTTACATACAGTGACCGACTCCTTGAGGAAGTTTCACTCAGGAACTTTGATCAGACAATAGGATTGGGATGTGTGAGCACGGGCAGCGCCGAGATCGAACCAGTTAAGAAAATATCAAATCTCATAGAAAGAGCGAGCGCGAGAATCGGAGAAGGTCGCATAAGATTCATACATCCTGCGTGCGGGGAGCGCAATCTTCCCCTTGACGTTGCGTATCAAAAGAATGTGAACATGTGCCTTGCGAGAAATGAGGTTTACATGGGGACTCCAGCACCAGCAAGATCTGTATCCTTGACCGAAAGCGACCTTGATCCAAGCGGCTATTTTCTCATTCAGGTTGACAATCAGGCCCAACAGATAGTGGTTTCCTTCTTTTCCTACGATCATGTACCCAGGCTCAGGCTCCAATCTCCTAGTGGAGAGAAGCTGATAGCTTCGATTGTTGATAGCAAGATCATCAGCGAAACTGATTACGGAAAGAGGCATCTCGGTTATGTAGGTTACGAACTTGGCAAGGCCGAAACTGCTCTAAAGAACGGGGTGCCATACAGGCAAGATAGGCCATTGAAGCTCCGAAGCTAAGCACCATCCGCTTGCCTGCACATGCTTCGTTTCTCCGGAAAATTTGGTTACCTAATTTGGACCGTAAGACTGCATAGCGAGAAAATGTTCGTGTAGTTAGATGGCTAGCCTCGTAGGAGCTTCGGTGCAATAGTTCTCACTGAACTGGTGAACTCTTGAAATTGCGTCTTTCCGAAGTCTTCTCTTCCACCTCTGGTGATTTCCTGAGGGTGATTGAGATCTTCCCGCCTGGCATTCCATTACCAGCTTCAAACCTAGCAGCATCAAATCTCGAGAAGCATGATCTGATGATTCGCTTTGAACGGCTTGTAGAAAGTGTTCAAAAGCTAGAGAAGGTAGCGGACGGATTCTCTATTCCTGATCTCAAGGACGAACAGAGGATACACCTTAACCCTGTGGCAGTGGCGTCAGAGCTTCGTCGCAGAACGGGAAACGAGGTGGTACCGACCATCACCTTACGAGATTCAAATAGGCAAAACCTCCTCGGGATGGTTACTTTCGCGATATTTGCAGGGATTGAGAATCTCCTCGTCGTAAGAGGGGACCCATACAAAAACAACGAACTCAAAGTTAAACAAGATCTCAACCACCCGAAAAACGTTTACGATTTCTCAAAGGTTTCTGAGTTTGTTCTGCTGGTGCGTAGAATTGAGGCTTCTCTGAGTGGCAAGAAAAAGTTGTGCATACTCTCGCCGATCAATATCTCGAAGGCAGCTTCGGATCCAACTTATCTCGAAACCATAAGGCAGAGGGAATTTTCTGGTGTAGATGTTTTCATAGCTGAATCTTTCTTTGAGAATGTAGATGACTATCTTGCAAAGGTTGCCCTAATCAGAAAAGCTTCGATTAGAAGCCCGATCATCCACAGCATATTTCCACTCAAGGGATTTGAAGATGCAATCATGTGCGTTGAAAAGTTTGGCTGGAGAATTGAGACTCCGGAGCTTCACAATCTAAAGATCGGAGGTCTCGAATATGGACTCGAAATGGCAAGGAAACGCTACCACGGCCTGCTGGATCGCAAAAAGGAATCTCAGGGAGCCTGCATATCCTCTCGGGGAAATCCACAATACGTTTGGGAAATCATACGATAGGAAAAAAGAGAAAGAAAAGAAGAATTTCTTTGAGGTGTCGAAGACACCTCAAATGGAGGGGGGAAGGCTAGATATTTGGAGTCATACCCCTGCAATCAACTAGTGAAATCGACTCTCCTCCTCTTGATTGGAGTGCAGGGGCTAACTTGGCAAGAGTGTATCGAGTCTCTCCTCTGAGAATGGCTTTCTATCAATAAGTGGCGAAGCTAGATCCTTGAGTGCCACGTAGCTTTCAAGGAATCTTCTTCCTTTTTCAGTAGTCTTGTAGAGAGTCACCTTCTCTGCCGGATAGTACATCTCTGAAAGAAGCTCATTTTCCTTCAGGAAGCGCATGTAGTCTCTTAGCATGGTATAGCTTAGATTTGCCTTGTACATCAGATGAGTCTTGAGAGCTCCAGACTTTGCTATTGTGAGAATGTTTGCAACTATGCCGAGTCTGTTCCTGTTCTTGAATCGAGTTCTGAGTTTTTCTCGCTCAGGCAGAGATACTGGTGCTTTTTCCTCTCCTGCAATTTCGATTCCCATTTTTGCTTTCTCACTTGAAAGAATGTTGATGTTAGCACTAATATTTGAAAAGTAAGCTTACATGAGCTCCTGTGTCTTACGAACGCACCAATTGTAAACATTTGATTTTTTAAGAGACGAAACAAAATTGAAGGTAAAAATAAGACAAGAAGAAGAAGATGCAAGAGCAAAAGGAAAAGAGCGAACTAGCCTTGCTCAATCAATAAAGAAGAAAAAGGAGAGTGGAAGGAACTCCATTTCCTTCTTTCTCTCCTAAAACTTCTCGAGTTCTTGCTTTATCATTGGAGTCTTATGCTTGAGTTGTCAAGCTCATTCCAAGATGCTTTGGAAGTTTGATCTTGGTCGTGCTTGCAATCATCTAGGATTTTGCTTTGGTCAATCGCTTTTCAACATCGTCCCAGTTTACGACGTTCCACCAGTTGTCCACATACTTGCCCCTATCATTCTTGTAGTCGAGGTAATAGGCGTGCTCCCAAACATCTAGCACAAGCAAGGGGACACTGTTCTGAGTTGAAAGCAGGTTGTGTTTCTCCGCTTGCAAAGTGAGAAGCTGGTCATTGACTGGGTCATACACAAGTAGCCCCCAGCCAGATCCTTCCACTGTCTTCGCCGCATTGCTGAACTGGGACTTGAAGCTGTCGAAGGAGCCAAAGTCTTGATCTATCATGTCTGAAAGCCGCCCGCCTGGTTTCCCGCCACCACTGGGCTTCATGTTTGGCCAGAATATGGAGTGCAGAACATGACCAGCAAGATTGAAGCTCAAGTCACGTTCTATACCTTTGATGTCGACTCCCTGCCAATTGTTCTTTCTCCCGGCTTCAAGTTTTTCAAGAGCCGCATTCGCTCCATTCACGTAAGCTAGGTGATGCTTATCGTGATGAAGCATCATTATTTCCCTTGAAATGTATGGTTCAAGGGCTTCATACTTGTAAGGAAGATCTGGAAGTGTATATTTTTTAGGCATGAGATAAGTAGAGACTGCTTCTTTTTTAAAAACTTTCACGAAGGAGAAAGTTTAGTCCTTGAGGAAAATACCTGTACGCCCCCTTGATCACAAGTAGAACGTGATGCTCAAATGATCTCTTTCTGCCCGAAGCAACAAAGAAAACAAGCGAAATTAATCTTAAACCAAACAATTCATCTTGTATAGCAACAAGTCCCAAACGACGATCAAATCCCGCAGAATTGTCGATTATAGGCTACGCCACGAAGCTGGAAAGAGAAGAATAAGAAGAAGAAGGAGTTCCCCCCCCAAGAAGAGGAATTCGTAGAGAAAAACAAAGCTCCAAAAGGAAATTAGGGTCTTGAATTATCAAGAACAAGAGGGGGTAGAGAGACGCGCCTGTTCGTCTAATTTTGGAGTTTCATATTTTGGATATCTTGCCATAGCGCCCTATGTTTAGCTGAAGCTCCCCTCTGAAAGATTTGGTATAACCGTTCTCCACTCTGACCCGATCCCCTACATCGACATAGTCTATTTGCTCTCCCCAGAGGGTAAGTTTTATTGAACCGGTTTCATCTCTAAGAGTTGCATCAGCAACGGTTGACTGGCCTCCGGCTCTGAGATTGACGGTTCTTGTTTCCCCTTTTTCGACTATCTCCCCTTCCACATCCACGCGACTTTGCTCTCCCTTAAGTTCGGCTATTTTCATATCGTTGATTACGAAACCAATTGTGTTTCTAAATGATATTTAAACTGATAATAAAGCCCACCCTTCGACAATTCAGTGCGATAAAATGGGTATTTGATGAGACATATTTTACTACCTAAAGAAATGACATGAAGCTAAGTGGAATCCCAAGACTTTTTCTTTCTTTCATATTCCTCTCGAGTATACACGGGTTTTGCAGGATTGCCAACTACTACCATATTTGGAGGCACATCCTTTGTCACGACTGATCCCATTCCAACTACGCTCTTCGAACCTATTCTCACGCCAGCCTTGATCACTGCCCCCGCACAGATTATAGCGCCGTCCTCGACGACAACCCCCACCATCCTTTGAGACGGTGGATAGGGGTCGTTTGTGAGTACTGCGCCAGGCCCGATGAAAACGTTATTTCCAATCGATGAAAGTGGCGCAAGATATGCAAGTCCTTCGATTTTGCAGTTCTCTCCAACTTTGACGTTGTAATCTATGTGAGCGAGCGAGCCGATCTTAGTTCCACTTCCGATCTGCGCATTTGGACCCACGTATGCAAAGTTCCATATCTTCACACCTGGAGCGATCTTTGCACTCTTCGAAATCTGATTTGGGACTTGCTCTCCAATTACTGGTATCTCTAAGGAACGGACGGTTTTGCGAGGATTCTGAATTATTTTTGGTCTGCCCAGCTTTGTCGATCGCACCGACGATTTTCTTCCTTTCTTAGCAATACTCTTTTTCAGAAGAAGTCCCTCTTTCTTTTGTTCTTGTATTCAATATCATATTATTTTGATGTGTAAAGGGGCCGAACCAAGATTTCAGAAGAAAGGAGAAGGCGCATTGAGTGAATACGCCTACTATATGTCACTGTTTCTGTCCACTTCTCCTCAATTTTCCAAGTGAATTGGTTTTCCTTGCTTTACAATTTTTTCAGGGAGTCTGTCCCTGTTTTTCATCAAAAAGTCAATATCCTCATTCTTGTTGCGAAGATCGTCTGGAAGCATTACAGGAATCTCATCGATAATGGGGTAGAATCTGTTACAACTTGTGCAGACAAGAGCTCCGTCCACGACTATATCCCCTTCAGATCTGATTTCGAAGAGTTCAAGTGGATAGTGCTTGTCTATCGGACATGCAAGAATGTCAAGCAGTTTTCTCTTCATGGTAGTGAACAACTCGCTACTTATCTTCTTCAATGTTTTGAAAATTTCTGGGTTGAGAGAACTACGATTGAAACATTGTATTTAAGAAGTGTGATTCTACAGAGATTTGGCAACAAATCTCCAATTCCTATGCTGACTCCACCATCCGGTTGGGCGATGCCCCCTGAGCAATTTTCTGAATTTGGGAGACAATCCTAGTTTTCAGCAAGTTGGTCTCTTCATGATCATGCTTGAAAGCTTCGAATCTTTTGAATCGTTGGAGAATCGAGTTTTATGTTGAAGGCTTTTGGAGGCCGATCTGAGAAGCCTTTGATGGGTGGACAGACCACAGACATGTCAAGTTTCACTCCCTCCCTTGCCAAATGATCCAAAAATCTTTGGTAGTCATTTAGATTCTTCCAGTCCCTACCGCGTTCGTTACACAGCGCCATCCAAATATCGAGCGTGTTGTTGTAGAGAAGAAATTGTTTTAACTCGTCTATGTTTTTTGCTCTTGGCATCTGATATTGCTTCTACCTCGTTCGTCGCTTATGATGAATTCAAGGTGCGCGTTATCACAGGAAAAAATGATCTTCGAGCTCCCTCAAAATTTTTGTGCCAAAAATAATTAGATTGTTGCCTCCAAAGAATAAAACATGCTCTTCTTGGGATGTTTACCCATTCAAGCCGACGAGAAAAAAGAAATGAAAGGGATGGGCATGCCGCAGGCCTTTCAGCTGGCCTTGCCAAGAGAGCTCGGCTCAAGGGAAATCAGACCCCTCAGGGCCTTGTAAAGATGGTCGAAGAGTTGATATGCAGCACGGATCCCTTCTGCCATGTTTTGACTGGTCGAAGGAAAGCATTCAATCAAAATGGAATCACTCGTGATTGTGGCTGTGATTTTCAGCTTCCCATCCTCTGTGACCCAAACAAGTCGAGAAGAACCCGCATCTTTTCCTCGGCTAGATCCAAACCATCGCAAATTTCCAAACCATTTGTGCTCAAGTGCTGAAAGTACCTCACTGAGGTTCGCGTCTGGTGGAAGCACTGCCCTCAAAAGAGGAACTGAGTAAGCCGAATCTGAGTATTGGACATCTCCATGAGCAGAAAAATCTTGAAGAACACTTAACTCGGAACTAAGCAAGGAGCGGCCCTTTTCGCTTAACCTGTAAGAATTCCCCAACCTTTCGACAAATCCGTCTCTTTCTAAGCGACGAAGCGACCTTGAAAGCGTCTCTTGATGAAGACCAAGTTTCCTCTTTACACCCTGAAAAGCGAAGATTCCACTCTTATCAAATTCTTTCGCAACTGCCTTCAAAATGGAAAGGTCGTTAATGCTTGGGAGTTCGATGCCTTCCGCCTTGGAATGCGCCTTGACGGATTCGTTATCTTCGTCTTGAGAGGTTCGTAACAAGGGGAACACCAGAATTTTATCCTCTTTTTTTTGAATAAACAAATATTTGGGATTAATCCCAAATATATACTTTGATGTTTACAATGTTTGGAAAAAAGAAAAGTATGCTTCAGAGGATGAAAAGAAGCTCGTAGAGTTTCATCTCAAGTCAGCATAGAGACCATTCTGTTTGGAAAACGAGTTCTCTTTTTCCCTTGCCATCCTTTCTTTTGTCGAACAACAATCCAAGGTTAGAGATCTAGATAGATCGGAGTCCCACTGGAGCTACTTGCAAGTGCAGCCTCGGCTATGATAGTGTTGTTGAGACCATCTTTTGGTTTCACTAGGGGATCCTTCCCGCTTTTGACGCATTCCACAAAGTGTTCCAATTCTATGAGAAGAGGCTCCCTGTACTCTCTTCTTGGTATCCTTGTCCCGCTCGCATCGTCATATCTTGATTCTTGGGAGATGAAATCTAGCGTGATTACACCCTGTGTACAGACAACAGTCATCTGCCTGAGCCTCTTTGGAGTGACCCAGTTTGACATGATAAATGCCGACTTTTCCTTCTTGAAGCCGAGAGTAATCACCGCAAAGTCTTCTCGACTGCCAGCAAGAACATTTCCAACTCTTGCAAAGACAAGAAATGGTTCTTCATCAAAGAGCCACCTCGCCGTATCAATATCGTGAACGCTTGTATCAGATACTACTCCAACATCAGTTACTCGACCTGCCCATTTGTTTTCTCTATGAAACTCAAGGAGCAAGGGATCCCCGAGCATCTTGTTCTTTATTGCACTCTTTGCTTCGCTCACAGCGGGATTGAATCTCTCGATAAAGCCGACGGTAAGTAGCACCTTAGAGTCCTTTGCAAGCTCTAGTAGCTGCTTGCCTTGGGAGGCACTTGAGGTCATGGGCTTTTCGACAAATGTGTTGACCCCCCTTTTGAGAGCCTTTGAAGCAATGTCGAAATGAGTGCTAGTAGGTGTGCATACGTTCACGGCATCGAGTGCTTCCTCCGAGAGCATCTTCTCAAAGTCCGTGTATGCCTTGCAACGGTACTTCTTTGACCAGAAAGAAGCTCTCTCAGGGTCCACATCGCAGAGACAGTGGAGCACATTGAGCTCGTTCAAGACACGGAGATGGTTCTTACCCCAGCCTCCGGTTCCGACTACCCCGATTTTCAAATCGTTCAACGCGTAATATGATCGTTCTCCTGATTTCTCAATGCCTTCAAATTTTGAGCCTCATGCAAATGGCGAAACAAGCGAAAGCCTCTTTCAGTTAACGAATTCAACGGGAAGATTAGCCCTTATCATATGTGACTTCGTCATCGCGATTTGCTCTTCGTACAGCTGAGTCAGCTTCTGTTCGCAACTCCCAGACAGGAAAACAAGCAAGTTTGTTCTGTCGATATTCATGGGGAATGTGAACCCTTCTCTCATGATGTTCATGTATTCAATATCTGAGAAGAAGTCTCTTAGCCTGTTCGCCAAGTCTTCTGCCATCTTGATCTTGTCTCCTCTCATCTCATAAGGATCGGCATCAGTGAAGAGAATTATCTTCAGTCTGGCGGCCTTGAGATCTTTCTGCCTTACGAGCTCTCTTATTCTATCAACAAGGAATCGCGAATAGCTTTCCACGCTCTTGAGAGCTCCGGAGCCCAAATAAAGCAAAGGATCTCCAGCTTCGAGGGAATTTACCACGGCCTTCAAATCTAGAAAACTGCTCGTCAAATCTTCAGCAAAGATCTGCTTGTATTCCCTCGGGCTTTCTTGCCCCATGTGAGTGAGCCGCTTGGCAACTTCAAAGCAAGATGAGAGAAGCGAGTACCTTGAAACAATTCTCTGGGCATGGATGAGCTCAGCCTTTGAGAGGCCAAACACTTCCATAGAGAAACCTGATCCCTCGATGATTTGCTCAAAAGCAGAAAGTGCAGATTCGCAACCGAAGAGCTGAGGTCTCCCAAGCTCAAGGGGGGAGTAAGCAAACGAAAAATCCTTCCCGCAGATTAGTCCCATCCCGTGTTCAAGCCTACTGATAATCTCGTTTGCGCCTCCTGTTCCGAGAGGAAGACAGAAGACAATCAGTGACCCTGAGCTAGCATATCGCGAGACCTCAACAAGTCTTGATCTTACCTCGGCTAATATATCATCATCTCTTCTGCGCAGTTTCGGGGTGAAGAATATAACTTTGGCAGCAGAAATGCTATCCTTTACAGATAACATTGGCAAAGCAGGTTCGTCAGCAAGTAGTGAAGACAAATCCTTATAGTCGGCCGCGATGTCTGGCCTAAGCTCCATTGATGTACCGAGATTTTCGTCTATTATAGAGGTCTTGTACCCCTTAGTCGCAAGTTTGGCTGCTATCAGATAACCTTCGGAGCTCTGCCCGTATACGGCCACGGAATCCTGACTCTTGGCTAATCCTGCGGGATCCTCTCTTCCCTTTGGCATCCGCGATGTTTTTCAAAGTAACGGTTTGAAATAGTTATACTTGCTAGCAAGCCTAGGTGTCAAGAAATCACGCAAGAGCTCCACTCCAACTTTCCAAATGCAGTGGAATTCGAATGGGTTTGAGAGAAGGAGTTGCTGAGCATGTCAGGCATGTTAGCTATTACGGTCAAGATCAAAAGCGACGAAGTGTTGTCGTCCTTTTGGATTTGCACACTGTAACCAAACCCAGTGTTCAAATTCCCCTGAAATGTAATGTTCACATTCTTGGATCCAGTACCGTTCCAGAGTACCTTTTGAGAGCCAGGACAATTGTTGCCATAAGTATACGAACCATTCCAAGTTCCAGAGTACGACACGCGAATATTCAACCGGACAGTCTCAGTAGCTGAGCGATGCTCAATCAGTGGAAGGACGTAGAAGACCACTATCAATGAGGACAAAATTACAACAATGACAGCTATCGAAGCTGCAATTGTTCTGGAAATTCCATAGGATTGAGTTGTTCGTCTCATGTTTGTCTTCCATGGAAGAATCAATCGTACTTGAATCTAATGTATAGAACACAAAAATCCTTCCGTCACAAGCGAGTAAATTTACTGCATCAAACAAGAAAAACATGT
>CADDZS010000014.1 GCA_902812485.1 archaeon | reverse complement strand
ATGAGACTTTACGAGTTCGCAAACACAGCAGAATTTCAGTCGTCGTGGGTTACTGTCATCAATTCAAATCTCTCTTCATTTGAGCAATTTGAAAAGCTTTCGAGATCTGAAAAGATCTCTTTCTTTCAAGTTGCGGCTCTCTTCGAGTCTCTAGGAGTATTGGCGGAGAGGAACATCGTGAGTACCGAGATAGTCGCCGACATGTTCGCAACTGAGCTTGCCTATGAATCAACTCGTCCCTTCCTTGTGGGTATGCGTGAGAAGTATGGCGAGGAGGACACCTACTTTTACTTCGACAAACTTTACGCAAAAATGAAGAAAATGCGAGAATCGGCCGCTCGCGGAGGCGTTGAGAAATTAACTTGCTAACAGATTTCACAATTCTTCGGTCCCGAGCAAGATTTGAAAGCGGTGCACACCTTCACTACCAGTTTTCCCTTTGCGGGGGAAAAGATCACGGCGCTAGATTCAAATCTTATAGTGCGGATCTTGAAGTTTAGAAAATCCTTTTCGAAGAATGAACCCGTGCTTTTTCTAATGAATTGTCAGCCAGATCGGAGAATTTCAACCCGCCAAGAGATCAAACAATAGGAAAGGCCGAGGCGATCTACAGAATCTCTGAATTTTTCTAACTCATCCTGCGCATGACAGAAGATTTGGCTGCGATCCGATTTTTCCGCACGGACTTCAGTTGCCTTACATTCTTTCGAATAAGAGCTCTTTGAGCTTCTCTAGATCGACAGTTAATTGACACACTCCATTCGCTCTATCATGAGGAGGAAAATCTTTTGGAATTTCATCGTTTGATTTCTCAATCAGGTAATTAAAATAGGTCAGCAAGTTTCATTCGGATGGATAATTAACTCGATGTGAGTAATTAGTGGCTTCCCTAACTCTTGAACAAACAACAGATCAAATTATGGAACGGGCATGATAAAGCTCGCAGAAAACTGGGAACGCAGAATTTCGACATCAGAAATCAGAACCAGAGAAAGAAGAGAGTGTTGATTTCTCCATGTAGACACATCACGTAAGATGTATCTGCATTGGAGAAATCAAAGTTGAGTGGTTTACTACTTACCCAGCGGCTGAACGCCGAAGATGATCACTATTCCTGTATTGATTTCGTAAGGATTATCAGCTCCTGGGTTAATGACTTGGAAGTCGCCTTCTTTCTCTCCTGTTGCGATGCCTGAAGTGCTCATGAAAGGCTTGAAACTTGTCTCATTGCTGTACGTTGAATTGTAAGCAACTATTATCAAGATCCAGGGCCCCTTCATGACTCCATTTGTTCCGTTGCGACCGAAACCTGGAGCTCCAGAAATTACGTGATCATGGTACGGATAGTTGTTGAGTGCTCCTCCGTGGAAGCACGGATTGCACAAAGGTTGGTATCCGGATGGCAATGTTTCTGGGCCGCAACTAGATTCGTTGTTCGGATCGCAACCCTGCGGTAACGGGAAGTATGCTGCGATGTAAATGGGTTCGGCTGTCTTGAGCAGACCCTTACTCGGGTGGGTTATGATCTTGGTTACGTGAATACAAAATTCTTCCCCATTGGCGTACGCTTTTTCGGTGCATGGCCCAGCAGCGCTGGTCACCAAAACAGCAGCCGAAAGAATTGATACAGCTACAAGAATCGTAATGCCTGATGCTATCATTGTCTTCGTTAAGTTCATCTTTTGTTACTTTTCACCTCCTGCGCATTATGGCGCATTTTCTCCCCACTCCTTCGACTCACAAGAACAAAGAAAAAGCGGCAAGGAGACTTGCGATTCAACTATCGTCCTCCTCTAACACTTCATAGATTTCATCAGGAAGCAGGCCATGAGCGTCTGCATGAGCCTTGATAGGAGACTCCTTCAGTGAAGCTTCTGATAGACAGAAGATAGTTCCAGTTCTTTCATCTACCCAATACTTCAGAAACCTCACGCCGTATTTGTCCTGCACATTGAGATCCTTTTCGTGAGCTGCCTTCACATCTGAGAGCTTTATGCCTTTCAGGTTCTTGTGCACATCAATGTAATGAGGCATGAATCTCTTCTAAGCTTCGGAAAATTAGATACCAATTTTTACGATGAGAGCTGAGCAAAATATGAGCCACCTTAGGCTCAAGAAGCTCCTTCTGCGCTCCTCTGAGCGAAATAGGATTTTTCCTCATTCTGCTCTACAAGAAGAGCTTGAGTATTGCTTATTTCAGAAGCCAGAGCCGAACTCTGGGTTTTACTTTTTTACGACTCTGGCGAGACGATCAACGTAGTTGCGTATCGGCGATTTTCCATACGCTATTCTAATCTTCGTGACTTCTCCACCTCTTCCCCTCTCTCCCGGAGAGATCTTCATCTCGATCAATCCTCGCTTCCACAATTCTCTAAAAGGAGGAGCGCTAGCAGGAACTTTGGCGTATAGGCTCGAAATTGGAATGCTTGTCTCGCGCGCAATCTCTGCTACGCTTCTCCATCCCGACTTCTCCTCCATGAAGTTAAGCAACATATAATCCTTGAGAAAGTCTGATGCAAGTTGCTGAAAGATAATCCTGCTTCGATCCGATTCGAACTCGAATATATCTTGGTTTGACATGGGAGGAGTCAATTCAGTAGTGGTAGGGAGACTCAACTTCGGTTCAGATTCAAGATTCATGTTTCGAAGCAAGAAATGAAACTCATCTTCTCCCCTTAGCGAATCAAAGATAGGGTCCACTTTTATCCAAGCAAGCCAGCTACGTTCACGATATGCCATTTCGAGCATTTCGAGACCTTTTCGCTTCTCTCCCAATGCAGCGTACGCAGCAGCTCGTCCATAGAATGGCACAAATTTGTTGCTCTTTGCCAGGTTGTCAAGTTCGGCTAAGAGATCGCGTGATTTACGTTGTTCGTTTGCGAGCGCGTATACCGCAGCCGCTGCGTCGAGAATGAAAGGACTGTTCTTAGAAATAGTGATCGCTTCTTCTATCGCTCGTACTGCAGCTTGATACGCGGATCTTTGCAAGTATGTTTCAGCTAAACCCTTATGAAGATAGGCAGAGTCAGGTTCGATACTTATGAAATGAACAAAATGCTTGATTGCTTCGTCATACGCCCTTGCATAATACAAGTTCTTGGCCACCTCGTTCATAACTACTACGGCGAACGGATCAAGTTCCTGTGCACGTCTCGATTGTACAATGGCCTCCTCCATCTGGCCAAGTACAGCATAGCATGAGCTCCTCCATACGTGGGCGACTGCATAATTCGGATTTATTTGAAGGGCTCGCTCTAGTTCTCGGGTGGCACTTCTCCAATCATAGGAATAATGCATTAGAATCTCAGCCATGGAAGCGTGAGCTTCAGCTGAATCAACCTTGGACTTGATCGCCTTTTCCGCAAGTTCTTTGGCTCTTGGAAAGACAGTCATTGGACGAGCATAGCCGAAAATGGCTGCTGTACTGTAAGCATCTGCCAATCCAACAAGTGCAAGAGTGTAATCTGGATCTCTTTTGACTGCTTCTTCGAAATATCGAATTGCTGTCTTCACTCCCTCCTCCGATCTAGTGTTCCATTGGTATCTAGCTCTAAGGTAGAGGTCATGAGCCTCTGTGTTCTCAGTTGGCTTGATAACTAATCTTTGTTTCTCGGATTTTAGAAGCCGAATTCGAAGCTCCTCTGCAACTTTCTCTGAAATCTCTGTTTGAATTGAGAAGATATCATCGAGTGGCCTTTCGTAGTTCTGAGCCCAAATTTGGCCCTCTGTTTCAGCATCGATGAGCTGCACTGCTATGCGTACTCTGTTTCCAGCTTTTCTGACGCTCCCTTGAATCAAGCTCCCGCAATTCAGCTCTTTCCCAATCTCTGAAGCTCCTTTTGAGGAATTTTTGTATCTCATTACAGAGGTTCTTGCAATTACAGTTAGCTCAGACAACCCAGACAACGTAGTGATGAGCTCCTCTGTCATTCCATCGGCTAAGTATTCATCCGCCGTGTCTGGACTCATATTCGCAAAAGGAAGAATTGCGATTCTTTTCCTATCGAGGTTGAACCCTTCAACTGCGGCTTCTATCACTCTATCTTCTTGCTGACGCACTTTATCCCAAGGCATGAGTATCGAATAAACGCCTGTCGAAATTTTCACGTTTTTTAGATCAGGGTTTTCCAGTCGAACAATACTGTATTGGATCTTGTTGACTATCTGATAGTAGACTTGTTCAGTGATGCACACTCCTTCGGGATTTGCAAGAGCCTGAATCCTTGAGGCAACATTTACCGCATCTCCCAATACATCGCCGTTCTTGTGGACAACATCCCCAAGATGAACTCCAATTCGAAGTTTGATCATCCACTCATAGTTTGCGGACACATTATAATCGTGAAGGAACTTTTGAATTTCAATAGCACAAAGCGTAGCTTCTAAAGCACTCCCAAATTCGACAAGGAACGCGTCTCCCAGAGTCTTAACTTCTCTTCCATTGTATTTTGCAAAGAAGGGTCTTAGCAATCGATTGTGTCTTTCAAGCACCTCAAGAGCTTGCTTCTCATCTGACTGTGTTAGAGCAGTATATCCTACAATGTCGGTGAACATTATAGCCGCGAGCTTTCTACCGGCACTTTGCAAGCGAAAAAACCGCTTTGCACAATGTCATGAAAGCCTATATAAACATCGGAGAAGAGGAGCCTTTGCCTTTGTTTGTTTAGTCTGCGAGAAGTATCACGATTTATTATGATTAAGGGGAGAGAGATCTCAAGCACGGAGATCTGACCCTAAGAGCGTCAGACGAAGCGGGAATAACCAGATATTTTGCTGAAGATAGAGGGAAATACATTAGGTGTTCGGTAATCTATGCTCAATTTGTAAGAGCGAAACGCAGGCAGAATTAGAAAGACTGGGGCTGTTTAATTCAAATGATTCAGGGCTGACCTATTTTAAATTTCGACTGTGCTATTCGAATCAATTCCTCCGACAAAAGACAAGAAATATCGCAAAAGTGTCAAATTGCCGTGTCCATTGGCCCAGCGCAACGAAAATAGAGACGGAGCGTCTCGAAATGCGTTCAGCTGTTCCCTCAGATGCAAAGTATCTCCAGCTTCCTTTTTTTTGATCCAGAAGTTCTTCGATTCCTTCCGCCGCGTCCTCCTATGACCCCTGAAGAAGCAAAACAGAGAGTGGAGCGAAGGATGAAGATGGAAGCAGAACTCGCGTATGCCCCCATTTGTTATACTCAGAAAGGACACAGGCGAGTTCATCGGGAGTGGAGGAATACAACCTGTTAAAGGTACGACCGAGGTAGAGATCTCATAGCACTTCCTGCCTTCATCTTGGGGGTAAGGGATAGGCCACAGAAGCCGCAGTGGCCATCGTCAATTTCGCTTTCACACCTGCAAGGCTTGATGAAATCGTAGGGGTCGCATTTCCTGAAAACGTTGCGTCGTGGAGGGTCCTAGAAAAGGCCGGAATGAGATACGTAGGAACAGTGAGGTATCATAGCATAGATGGCCTCAAGAAGTATGTTGCAGATCGCAGAACTCGGGCTCCTCCAACAACGAAGTGCCACTGACAGAATTACACATTCGTGTCTGCGTCCAAGTAATTTCCAACCACTTTTGCAACTGAATGTCTTGGCAACAAGTTGAACCCCTGTTGAGATCGCTCGTAGATAAGAAAATGCAGCTTGTTTGATTCGGAGCAATTAGAAACTACTCATCCTTCAAGCGCCTCGATTATGAAGGATTGGCAGCTTTCAATATAGAAAGATCTTTTGGAAGTTCTCCACATTTTACGCATCGCAATAGCTCTCTCCCCCAAAAACAATGGATCGCATTAATTCAAATTTTTTCGGTGCTTTGCACGAGCTCCCTCCCGCTCATTACTTTCGGTTTCTCAAGATTCATCATCTTGAGAATTGATGGCGCAATATCTGAAAGTTCCCCTCCTCCTTCTTCTTCATTCGGAGATATTCGAACAAGCCTCCACTTCTCGGATGCAATTATTAACGGGACTGGGTTCGAAGTGTGTGCCGTATGTGGTTGCCCGCTATTCTGATCAAACATCTTCTCCGCGTTTCCGTGATCCGCAGTAATCACAAGACACAAATTCTCACGCCTATCCTTCCACAACTCAAAGAACCTTCCCAAGCATCTATCAACTGTCTCGACGGCCTTTATCGTCGCCTCGATGTTCCCTGAGTGCCCGACCATGTCAGCGTTTGCGAAGTTCACCAGTGTGAAACCATATTTCTCAGATGCTATCGCTTCAAGTGCCTTTTCGGTGATTATTTCCGCGCTCATCTCAGGGATCTTATCATATGTCCCCACATCTCTCCTTGAGGGCACGAGAATTCTATCTTCTAGCCTTCTAGGTTTCTCGACTAGCCCATTGAAGAAATATGTGACGTGAGCATACTTCTCGGTCTCGGCGACTCTAAGCTGCCTCACCGCATTTCTCTCAAGCACGTTGCTAAGCGTACTCCTGACTCTCTCCGGCTTCAAGATCGCCCTTACGCCTCGAAGCTTTCTGTCATAGACTGTCATTGTCAAGAGATCTATCTTCTTTGGGCGATCCTTCTCCCTTCTATCAAACAAACCTCCAAACTCCTTTTCCGGCAGAATCAAAGCTTTGGTTAGCTGTCTTGCCCTATCTGGTCTGAAGTTGAAAAAGAGGACGCAGTCTCCCTCCTTCATCCCGTCGTACCCGTCTATCACTCTCGGAACGACGAACTCGTCCGTCGTTCCTTCATCATAGGAAGCTTTCACCGACTCGACTGGATCAAGAAAACGCGCTCCTTCGCCATACACGATCGCATCGTACGCCTTCTTTGTTCTCTCCCACCTGTTGTCTCGATCCATCGCGTAATATCTCCCCGAGATGGTGGCAATCGAGCCAACACGGAGAGAATCGAGATAGCTCACCAAAGAAGCTACGAAATCCGCTCCGCTCTTTGGAGGCGTGTCCCTCCCGTCGAGTATGGCATGAACTAACACATTCTTGACTCCATTCTCCTTTGCGATCTTCAAGAGAGAGTAGAGATGCTCTGCGTGGCTGTGGACTCCTCCATCAGAGAGAAGTCCGATAAAGTGAACTCTTGATTTTTTTCTCTTCTTCGCCTTTCTAAAGAGAGAAAGTAGTTCTCGGTTTCTTGCAAGCCTTCCAGATTTTATTTCCTCGTGGACTCGCATCAAATCTTGGAATATTATTCTTCCAGCTCCTATCGTGAGATGGCCTACTTCCGAGTTGCCCATCTGCCCTTCGGTCAGCCCGACGCATCTACCTGAAGCGCAGAGCTGAGTAGACCCAAAAGTTCTTTTTGCCCATTCGAAGTTTGGGGTTCTAGCCTCGCTTATCGCGTTCCACTTACTCGGAGGAGCTATTCCCCAGCCATCGAGAACTATCAGGACAACCTGTTCCTTTGATGCACGTAACCCTTTCTTCTTCCTCCTCCTCTTTTCCGATTCTTCACTTAACATATCCGCATCGTTGTCTCTCTTTCTTTGAAAGCTTGTGTCCTCTATTTCTTTCCTAAAAAATCATTGTACTTTTTCTCAAATGAAGGACTGTGAGTTTTAGCTCTGAAGCAATAAGGGCGAGAGAGAAAAAAGAGTAAGATATTTAGAATTTGAAAACGCACGCCCCCTTTCTGTCTTGTTGATAACTCTGGTGCAAGAATTTTCCTTTGCCATTTCCTTGATTTTTCTATTGATCCAAATTCTTTAAGAGAGAGTATCAGTTGTTTTCGTGCTGTTATTGCTTAGGCTCACGGCAGCTGTAATGAAGCCCATGTGAGTGAAGGCCTGCGGAAAATTTCCGAGCATCTCCCCTGTATTCGGGTCAATCTCTTCGGAGTAGAGACCTAGGTGATTTGCATGCTTGACTAGTGATTCCATGAGTCTTTCAGCTTCGCTCCCTCGTCCTGCGAGAGCCATGCACTTCACTAACCAGAAGCTGCATATGAGAAAGGCCCCTTCTCCTCCTTCTAGTCCATCATCGGCAAGATACCTGTATAGGAATTTTTCCTTGCTGAGAAGCTCCGCTTTCGTTCGTTCAATCGTAGAAAGCATCATCGGATCGGTAGCTCGCAAGAATCTCACTTGGGGCATCAAGAGATTTGCGGCATCTAGTTTATCACTTCCAAACGCTCTACGAAACGATTGCTTTGACTTGCTCCACCCCTTCGTCATGATTTCGAGTCTTATTTTCCTTCTGAGGACTCTCCAGCGTTGTGAGTCCTCCTCCTTTCCTAGCCATTCCGCAATTTTGACTGCCCTGTCAATCGCGACCCAGCACCACATTTTCGAATATACAAAGTGCTCTCTTCTGCCTCTCACCTCCCAGATTCCACAGTCGGGCTTCCTCCAATTGCTGATGACTGCTTTTACGATCTGCTTCACAAAATAGTTGTAGACCTTTTCATTGATCCTCTTGACGTGTTTGTGTGAGAAATAAAGAGCATCAAGCAGAATGCCGTACACATCGAGTTGAAACTGATCCCATGCGGCGTTTCCCACACGCACAGGCTTAGAACTCTTATATCCGCTCAGATGATCAAGGCAAGTCTCTGTCAGATCTCGCTCTCCGTTTATCCCGAGCATCACTTGGATGTTCTCCCCGGTCAGATAGAAAATGCTCCTAACCCAGTCAAGGTAACCTAGAGCTTCCTCGTTGTGTCCGAGCTCGTGAAATGCCCAGAGCACAAAAGACGAGTCCCTGATCCAAGAATACCTATAGTCCCAGTTCCTGATCCCTCCAATCTCCTCAGGAAGAGACGTTGTGGCTGCCGCCACAATGGCGTTTGTGGGAGCGTACTGGAGGAGTTTCAACACTAGTGCAGATCTAAGCACCATGTCTTTCCATTTGCCTTCGTACGTGCATTTCGAGACCCAGTCCCTCCAAAAGGCCCTGGTCTCTCGAAGCTTGATTTCGGTCCATGTGGCCTCCTTGTGATGGATTTTGACCCCTCCATATCTCAACACGAGCTTCACACTTTCGCCCTTTTGCAACCTAATTGTGGAGGCGAGAACACCCCTTTCGGGCGATTCGAGTTTTCTGCTCGTGATCAGAGCGAGTTCTTGCCGAGTATCAAGATCGGGAGAAACAAAAGAATACCCAACTCCTTTGATGCGTTCTACGATTGGTCTCAATCTCCCGTAGTTCATCCGAGGCTCGAAGCGGATGCTGAAGACGAACTTGCCAGAAGTGCATCGAAGTATTCGGTGAATCTCTCCACACGAAACCATGGTATTTTCAACCTTGAAGCAAGGCATGAAATCAGTGATCCTTGCCTTGCCGCTTCTCGACTTGAATTCGGTTACGAGAATGTTTGTGAGATATTCATAGTACTGCCTTGACTCAAAAGACTCGTAATCGGGAAGTGTTCTGAAGGCTCCGCCTTTCTTCTTGTCGAGTATTGACGCAAAGACCGAGGGGGAATCAAACCTAGGAATGCATAGCCAATCAATTGATCCGTCGATTCCAATTAGTGCGCATGTTTTGAGGTCGCCAATCAAGCCGTAGTCTGCAATCGGCTTGTATTTTGTGAGAAGGTCGCGCTGCTTCAAGAGACGCCAATTCGGCTTCGGTACCGCCAATGTGAATTGTGATCTACCTTTGTTTCTTTAGCTTGCGCGCTATGTTCGATTCGATCTATCTCTCTCGATTCTCAAAAAAATAGCTTCTATCTAGCCCTCAAGGAATGAAATGAATAGCAAAGGAATGAAATCTGATCTTCTTTTAGTGTGAAAGCTCGAGACTGAAAGTAAATACAAGATAGAGGAAATCCCGGAGCGAGTGTAAAAACCTGAGTTTTAAGACATTAGCTAGCTCTCTTCTTCTAACTGATCCGCTCGACGCGTTTTAGGCTTTCAACTTTCCTCCGCGACGACCCTGTTTCTCAAAATTCCTATGTTTTCTATTTCCGATTCGATTATGTCTCCTGGCTTCAGATAGTACTTTTCAGGTTCCTTTCGAAAAGCGGCCACACCGGAAACCGTACCGGTGGTGATGATGTCCCCTGGCTCCAGCGTCACCCAAGAATAGTGCTCTACAATCTCCGGGATCTTCACGGAAAGGCGGTTTGTATTACTTACCTGCCGCGGATCTCCGTTCACCCTGCACTCAATCTTGAGGTTGTGCACATCTCCGATGTCCTCCTTCGGAACAAAACAAGGCCCAAAGAGGCCGAAGGTATCCATATTCTTTCCGAAGTTGAGTAGCCCAGATTTCATTTCTTCCCTCTGAATGTCTCGCGCAGTTATGTCATTGAAGATCGTATAACCAGCCACGATATCCATGGCGTTTTCCTTTTTGACATACTTGGCCCTGCGCCCTATGATAATCGCTAGCTCTATCTCGTGATCAAGCATTTTCGTATACTTTGGATGTACGACTTCAGCTCCGTGACCTACGACCGAGGACGGACTCTTGAGAAACGAAATCCAATGCGGCATGGGGAACTCCCATCCAGATTCCTTCCCCTCGTTTGCATGCTCACGAAAGTTTCCCGCAGTGTGAATTATCTTCCCAGGCCTAGGTATCGGAGCTTCAATTTTGACTCTTGAAAATTCGAATCTTGCTTCCTCTCCATTTGGTCCTCTGATTCTTGAATATCCTAGATCACGAGAATACTTTTCAGTCTCTCGAAGCGCGTCCATTGATTTCTTCCCGCCCCTTAAGAGCTCGAGAAGGCTTGGAGGGACCATCGCTTCGGCAAACCGCTCGGGGTAGTCCAATCCTTCTTGATCCTTTAGCATGGAGGCATAAGCATAATTCGCATCAATAATTGTCTCTACCCCATCCCAGATCCCTAGTCTTTCCCTGAAGTAATGAGGTTCTCTGAAAGTGACGATCTTCATAGAAGAGAATACGAAGCAAAAGTCCTCTACCAAATAATAATAATTTTCCGCCTCATTCCTTGCAAAAATTGGAGAGATCCATCCCAACTCTTCACGTTGCACGCCTCTTGGGAGAGGAGCTAATGAGATTATCCTAGTCGAAGAAATTACAGACTCTTATAGTCCAACTGATGGAAAATTGGAGCGAGCGCAAGATCTCATTTGAACCTTGGAAACGTAAGGCGGAGCCTTGGCCTCGAGCATAATGTAGCAGTCATGGGTCTCACGGGGATGGCGGCGACTTTTGGAAATGTCCTGTGGTTCTACTTCCTTCCCATCTACTACGAAGGCAAGTTTGGTTTGAGCTCGATAGAAATAGGTTACATTTACGCTCTTTGGCTTGTTCTCACTGCTATCGGTGTTGCGCCGGCTGGGGCGCTCGGTGATACATTTGGAAGGAAGAAAATCATAGTCCTGTCGAGTTTGATTTCAGCAGCATCAGCCTTTTTGTTCGCGATTGCAAAACAGCTCTGGGTTGCCGCATTTGCCTTCGCACTTCAGGGGGTTGGACAGGCCTTTTTTCAAGTTTCGAACACCCTTGTTGCGGAATCTATAGAAAAGCAAAGAAGAGGAACCGCTTTTGGTTCGTATATGATGTTCACACAGATACTCGCGGCTTTCTCTCCTGCGATCGGGGGCTTTATACTTGCGAATTCGGGTTCGAACTATTTTCCACTTTTCTTCTCCGGAGGAGTTCTGTGCCTTGCAGCTGCTCTTGCAAGATACTTCTTCATCAGGGAAACACTTCCTCCCGAAAAGAGAGAGCCGCTCGAGGGCAGAAAGCTCTCAAGTTACTTTGCGAGGTTCAAACTGATAACCCAAAACAGGTTTCTCGTGAGTCTAGTGCTTGTATACAGCATGTACAATCTCATAGTAGATCAAAACTCTTACATCACTCCCCTTTATGCGAACTCTGGATTAGGATTTGGCGAACTTGGAACGGGCATTCTCTTTTCAGCGCTCCTTGGTGCTGTCGTCTTTTCGCGACTTCCTTTCGGCAAGCTAGCTGACAAGATAGGAAGAAGGAAAACTGTCATCATTAGCTGGCTCGGAGAGATTTCTACGGTTTTTGTATTCGTCCTAGCTCCTAAGGGTGATTTGGGGGTTGCTATTGCTGGAATCGTCCTCTGGCAATTCTTTGGGGTTATGGATGGACCAGCCATCAACGCTTGGGTTGCGGAGGCGAGCGACCCTGAAAACAGGGGATTCTCGATGGGAATATTCTATTCCACAGCGTTTCTGGCCACTGTTCCGGCTCTAGTATTAGCAGGATACTTGTTCGCGATATCTCCTCGCCTCCCATTTTATCTCAATTCCGCTCTTGGACTTTTCGCCTTGATCATGCTTGTTTTATTGACTCGAAGGGGGTCCTCAGGAGAAAGTCGTGAAGATGGGAGCTGAAACTCTTCGCACTCCTCTTGTGAATTGATGTTGCGCTCAAGGAATCTGTCTCGGTCTTTCCTCCTTCCTCCTCTTCCTATTTGTTTTCGAAGATGGATAAACAGAGCAAACGTGAGCTAGCGTTCCGTTCTCTTTTTGTGGAAATCAAGTTCCCCATTTTTTTGGCAGATGGGGAAATTTTCAGCGCACTAAGATCACTATGAAAGAAATCATGGCCCGGAAATATAACGTTCGTTCAAGTCAAGCAAATAAATTGACAAATCTTTGTGATCGTTCGTACTTCTGAAACGAAAGAGGCTTTTGAAATTTCGAAAAACAAATAATTTTTAAGAGACCACATAAATCATACATTACGACGGGAACAAGAAAATGCCAGTGAAGAAAAAAGGGAAGAAGAAGAAGTAGTAAAAGGGAAAAGAGAATAAAGATCAAAGAAAGATCCTAGCAAAATTCCGCAGACTGTTGTATGGGTCGGATTCTTTTGGATGCCCAAACAAGGTTTGCGGGTATTTGCAACCTGTGGGTTGAGGAGTGCGCGTATAAGCCTCCTCTCCTTCTTCCCCTTTTTTGCAAATTTGAGTACTCAAAGCTCCTTTGCCTTGGATAGCTCCTCAACTGCTCGCATAGAGACTACGGAGAGCTCTAGTTCTTGTGTATTTCAAGACTGATCTTGTGTGCTTCGTCAATCGCCCTAATACATAGGCTTCCTCTTTCATGGATTATTTTCTCAAGCTCCAAGATCGATACTGAATGACCTGGACTCCAGAACCTCTTGGCACCGACTCCCCCAAGTCCTCTAGTCACAAAACCGAGGGTCTCCTTGAGGTGAAAGATACGCCAAAGCCCTTCCTTGTAAGCTGCCTCACTTCCAAACAGCTTAGATTTCGCAATGCCAACACTTGGTATGTCAAGCATCTTTCCGCAAAGACTTGCCATCCCGAGTCTTCTGGGGTGAGCCCTACCATGAGCATCGAAACATATCAAGTCGGGTTTCTTCTTGAGAAGCTTTACTGCTGCAACAACAAAGGGACCCTCGTGTAAATAGAATAGACCAGGTACGTATGGAAACGTAAATTTTCCAAAATATTTGCTGATTTCCAGGATTGTTTCATCAAAAGAAAAAGTGACCGCAACAGCAAGCACCTTCTTCTTTTCTTCTATGTACGATGCGTCAACTCCAGCTATCAAACGGAGCTTATTTGAATGATTACTTGAACTCGGGCGAATCATCCTCTGAAGGTCAGCAAAGAAAGATAATTCTGCAGGATCAAGTTTTGATTCCCTTCTTCTTGCAGGGTCTCTAGCAACTGGGGACAAAGAGACGACCAACCCTCAGATCAATTGAAAAAATGGGAAGATCGAATTGAACCTTCTTCACTACCTGTTCGGCAAAGGAAGACAGTGAAAGAAAGGAAGCCTTACGTGGTAAAAAATGCTAGATTACACAAAGTTCATCAGAGCAGAGATGAATGATGGACCTATCAATTTTTCCCTCCTGCATAGGTAGTAAAAGATTCTGAGCTTATCGCAATGATCGACGTTCAAATGCTCCGAAGGAAAGAAAGGGAAGAAGCAACGTAGTACAAGAGAATGGGAGAAAGCCTCCTGATACTTGGAACAACACGGCCATTGTCAAGATATTTTGTTTTCAACAGTGCAGTCTTCTTAACCTTCGGCTTTAATGAACTGCCTCTGCGATTGGAGCCGCCAAGTGCTGGGTGTCGTTAGCATGTCTTCAGAGTTTACATCAAGGTGGAACAAGCCGCGTTCCGAGGGTGGATTAGGAGCGAGAATCAGGGAATCATTTCGATCTCCGGAGCCTCTCAGGCCAAAAATCGAACAGGCCTCAAGACAACTTCAGATCCAAATTGCAAAGCTTGAATCTACCTCGACCAAGCTGCGAGAAAGGGATGCTTCCATCTTCAACAAGGTAGTCGCATACATACAAAAACACGATACTCAGCACGCAAATATGCTAGCGAACGAACTCGCCGAGGTTCGCAAGATGAGCAAGATGGTTACTCATGCAAAGCTTGCACTCGAACAGATTGATCTGAGACTCTCAACCATCAGGGAGCTAGGAGATATCGCCTCTACTCTTTCACCTGCGATGGGGGTCCTGAGGGGAGTTCGTGGCGGGCTATCTAGCATAGTCCCCGAAGCAGAAGGAGAAATCGGAGAGATATCGAGCCTCTTGAGTGACATCTTGGTTGATGCAGGCCAGGTAAGCTCGACCTCTATAGACTTCCAGACCGCAAACGAAGAGGCCGAAAGAGTCCTTGCCGAAGCGGGTGCCGTCGCGGAGCAAAACATGAAGGAAAAATTTCCAGATCTACCAAGCAGCGAGGACGAGTTCACAAAGGTCGCAGAGACCGAGTGAGAGGTCTCAACTTTATTTGATCGAGTCGGTGAATGGGGAAGGAACAAGAAGCAATAGAGCGGGGAGCTTCAATCCACGACTACACATAAATCGCTTGCAGCACTGTGTCGCTGAGCCCGCCCGCCTTCTTTCTCTTCGCCTTTCTCGCCCAGTCTTTTAATTCATCCGTACTCATCGAGTTCATTTTGGCATAAAATTCGTCAGCGCTGTTGCAGTTCCAGAGATTCTCGCAGAGGAAAGTGATCTCATCATGAGTGAGAAGGACACCAGTTCTTTCGAAAATCTTTCGGATCTTGCCAAAGCACCTGTGGCCGTATTTTCCATTGGCCCCTGGCGACCACATATTATATCAACTGTTTATTCTCTTGTTTGTCTTTCCTAGACTCTGCAGAACGAGATTTCACTTATCTACGAGAGGGGCTATTCCTTTCCTCCCTCTGGCAGGAAGAAGCGGGTTTCTGATCAATTGGGCTTAGTATCATGACGTGTTCTCTTTCTTCTTTTTGTGACGAACTGCTTTTGGTCGTTGAGCCTTCTTGATCATCTTGTTCTTCTTCATTGAATGAAACAGATCTCATTTGTACTAGCTGAGCTATTGTAGACATGTTGTGGGTAAGGTCTTCGTAGAGCGAGTGATCGAAGAAGGACTCATTCTTCCCTTCTCCAGTCTTGTCATCTTCGCTTTTCATCATCGCACATTTGCGAAATCTTTCAAGGAAGCCTAGCGGATCTAATTCGAGCTGGGACTTGTCGGAAGTTGGAGGGCAGTGAAGAGCAACACACTCATGATGCCTTGCGCAAAGCTCGAATATCCTTAGTTCGCTTAGGTTCACAAAGCGCTTGCACTTGTCACAGAAGAGCTTGGCCTTCCAGCTTCTCGCATAAGTGTAAAGTGAAAGAAGAGTCATGGGGAAGTATTCGCCTAGGCGTGAAAGCTCGGCTGGCCTTTCCCGCAGTGCCACGGACGCAGATATTTTTCCTTCTTTTCTTTTCTCGTTGAGCTGAGACTGACTCAAAGCCTTGAAAAGATCGGAGATTATCTGTTGTTCGGCCTGAAGAAATGCTGCTTTGATTTCCTTTTTCTTCGAGCGTTTAGCCATCCGCATGAATGCCTGTGAAACTTGCCAGTGCGACATCACTGCATCTGCACTTGCCATTAGATTGACAATTTTAATTTCATCATTTTCGTTAGAAGAGGAATCAGATCCAAATTCTTTGCTACTCATGGTCGACTTCGATTATCTCATATCGATTTCAGAAATACTCCTTTTGTCACCAGTTGCATCTCTTCCAAGTAAAGCCGGGCATTAAAGGAGTAAAAAAAGGCTACGATTCGGAAGATAGATTTGCATAATCAATCTCGTATCCGATCCAGAGGAAATTACGTTTTTGTTAAAAATCGCGAGAAATTTGGCTAAGAAGACTAAATTTTTTACACGAGCAACTTCGCCTATTCGACCTTCTGTTTCCTCCCTTTCGTGGTCTTTCTTAAGATAGTCACCATCGAATACGATTAACAGGAAATGATGGAAAGTCTATCACAACAAAGTGAGTTTACCCAATCGTTCTGCATGAATCAATTACTGCCAAAGAATCGAAACGAGAAAGAGGCAAAAAGTTACACTGCTTAATCTATGGTTGTTTCACCAGTTGCTCTTATCGTCTGGGTGTTCTCGAGCGAACCGTAAAAGCGGAAAGGTGAATTACTTTGGGTTTTACGCGATTGGCCGATGGTCGCAGATGACTTGGAAAGACTTGTAGGCCAGAGAAATGTTTTTTTCTTGCGAATAGATTCCGCTATATCTAAATACTTCTGGGATTAGTTTCTGTATCTCAGAAACTGAGGCGGAGTCTACGAGAAGGAAACATTCGAGTGCCCTCGGACTGATAGCTCGAATAATTATTGCAGTCTGCGTATTCGCAGGAATCGTCATTGGAGGATTGTACCTTCTTTCGAGGCCAGGAACCAGTCCCAATTCGAGCACGACTCCAAGCTCTTCTTCGTCCTCCTCGTCTCCCTCGAATGCTGGGAAACAAGGTGGCACCCAAACAACTACTACTACGACGACAACAACGACATCGTCCAGTCAAACTTCCACTCCATGTGCATGTGTGACGCCAGAATTTCCTTTCGGGACTATCGCTTCTGTTGTCGTCCCGATGATTGCACTTGCGGCTTTTGCCCTTTTTGGATTGAGAAAGTCGGTTCAGAAGCTTGTATAATCTAATCCTAGCGCGAAGATAACTCTCTGGACAAGTGTTCCTCCCCCCGTGAACTGTGAATCGTCTCTCGTTTCCTTTTTACTTGCTGCTTGGCACTGGATCCAAAGGAACCGTTTCTAGGATGCGAAGCAGCTGCCAAAAGACTAGAAAGAGAGAAAATTACATCGAACAATCAAACTCTTCAATTAGCCAAAAAGTAGGAAAGGAAGCGAAAGAAGGTTTTGAAAGACCTTCTCTCTTTTCCTTCCTCTTTCTGTTCCTATTTTTTCTTGCTAGTTTTTAGTTCCACGACGGCTCAAGCAACGGGTCGATTATTCCTTGTGCGACGATCTGTCCTGAGTTGTTGGTGAAGGTTGCTCCAAGCGTCAGCGATCCCCCGGCTTCGTACGGGATGGTGACTGCGCATGGTAGATAGGTTAATCCCAAGCTACGAGTCATGATGCAGCTTGAGCTGAAGTAAAGCTTGCCGTTCGACCATGCCGAAAAATGAACGAGTACCTGATTCGGGGCGCTGAGAGGTTGCAAAGCGATGCCATTGGCAGTCACTATGTAGAAGGATGATGTGATTGCGGTTCCTGGAACGAAGACCCATGAAATCGTGGTCTCCACAGGATAGTTTGAAGTTGTCGAGTACGCAGATGAGGGACTAGCTGCGCTCATAGGAAGAACAAATAGCATTGCGAGTGCGAAGATCGCGACGATTATTGATGTACTTGCCTTCTTGCCGCTACTTGAGAGCTTGAATCCGTCGCCAACTTGTTTTGTTCTAGTCAATCTCTCTTTTTTTCCTGTGATTTGCATCTAGTTATAGAATATTAATTTCGGTTGTGATACTGGCATTCGAACTCGTCATCCGTATCACTAAGTGCATATCGTAATCAGTTATATTGCCGAGCTCCAAGAAGGATTCAATACGAGCTTTCGATGCTGGAAATGCAAACACCCTTTTTCTTCTTGCAGCTGAGCTCGGCGGCTTCCTTTTACGCAAAGAAAAGGAGAAACGTTGATTCGATTCCGTTGTTCCTTGTAAATTAAATTGATTTTGGACGGGAACCTACTAAAGCTATCTTACTTTTCCAATTTCTTGAGCAGAGGGAAAAACCGACCGAATAGTATGCCCAAAGTTTTCGCTGGATCGGTTTCAGTTCCAATACGGCTTTGTTTCGATGAACTTGAGCTTCGCACTGATCAGATCTTTGAAGAAGGCCTCTTCGCTATCATGCATTTTCGAAAGAACCTTCGATGCTGTCTGAGGCCCGATTCCATACACGCATTGAGCTATGATACCCTTCTTTCCGTATGCGAGCACGAGATCAGCTGATCGTCTAGCCCGAGAAAGCGAAGTAGTCTCGTCTTCCGAAAGCTTGCCGCTTCCAGACAACTTGCGATCAAGCGCGCGTTTTACAAATGAAGCTCCATAGAAAATAACCGCGAGGAGCGAAGATCCACAATTGGTACACTTTGGGCTTTCATCAATCTTCCCTACCATGATGGACTCCAAGAGGTTTGAGCAGTTGAAGCAAAGAAGGCTAACATGCTCGCTCAAAACTGACGATTTTATGCCCTCGACGCTATTCTGTCCGGATTGATCGTAATAGTCTTCTAGCTCTGTGTACCTGTTAACTATGTACAGAGCGAGTGGGCTCGGTCGTTCTTTTGATTCTACGATTGAGAGCTCAAGTTTCCCGGCGGTACAGGAGGAAAGCAGCCTGAGGGCTCCCTGAACATCCACCTTCGTAGAAAGAGCTTCCCTCAAGGTTTCATCGTAGATTGGTGTAAAGCGGAATTTTACAACAAGATCCTTGAGAGCCTCTCCAGAGAGCAATAGTCCCCTCTCTATCGCTCCGAATCGCTCCGCGATGAATTTCATGTAATATCCGAACGGAAAGTGTTTTCTGATCACCGAGTTGAGAAAGCCCTCTGTCCCAGATCCGAAATGGAATAACCTAGACGCTACATAATTTGGATCAAATTCCTCTGTCGTAAGCTCTATCAAAATACGGTATCCGTCGTTCCACCAATGTCGTATCAAACCTTCTCGTAGCAGAATTTCTTCGAAAAGCTCCCCGAGTGTTAAGTTGATTCTGTCTCCCGCAGAAGTATGAACGATTAGGTATCGACCGAATTTTTCAAGAACGATCCTCTCGCTCGTAGGAACGGTGCAACTGGAGATTTGTTGGTTCAACTCAGAGACTATCCGAGATCTCGAAGTTCTGTCCGCACACCAAATTTCCTTCAGTTCCTGTACGACTGCGTCTTGATGATTTGATTGAACCACAACCTTCTTCTCAATAATTCCCCTCTCCTTTCCAACCATCTTCGCAACGCTTTCAGGGATAGGAAGAAGTTCACCGTCCCAGCCAGGGACTGCGGCCGTAGGATCCTCGACTGGAGTCACATAGATAGAATCGTTTTGAATTGATTCTATTTGCCAGACTCTTCCTCTAATTATGAAGTGGACTCCAGGCTTTGCCCTGATCGCAACAAATTCCTCGCCCAAGATTCCTACTCTATGCTGGGTACTCAGATCAATTACACTGTACCTTCTTTCGTCCGGAATCATAGACAGGTTCGTCAGGTAGTACTTCCTGCACTTTGCCTTTCGAAATATTCTTGATGATTGAGGGTCGATTCGGAGATAACCAAGCTTTTCCATAAAAGATACTACGGAGGAAAGCCGATCCCTTGTGAGTCCTCTGAAAGGATAGGAAGTTCTGAATTTTGCTAAAATCCAATCGAAGAGAACACCTTCGCCTCTCATGTCTTCGAGCAAGACTCCTGCGATCTGGTGGGCGAGAACATCGAGAGGGCAGTTGTGGATGAAAGCTGGCTCGAAGTTTCCTTTCCTTGCTTCATTTGCAATCACAATCGACTCGAGGGCATCCTCTGGACTTACTGCGAGGATAATTCCCTCAGACTTCCCCGTGATCGAGTGTCCGGATCTTCCGACTCTTTGAACTAGCGAGTTAACCTGGCGTGGTGACATGTACTGAACAACCAGATCGATATTGCCGATGTCTATCCCAAGCTCGAGTGTCGAAGTGCATACAAGCGCATGAACCCTTCCCTCCTTGAAATCCTCCTCGACCTTCTCTCTTTCTTCGCGCGAGAGAGAGCCGTGATGAACTCCGACCCTGACTCCGAGCATGCCAAATCTAGAGGAAAGCGTTTCGGCATTGGTTCTACTGTTTACGAACACGAGTGTCCCGCTATGTCCATCGATGAGTTCCTTGATCCGTTGCATTCGCGCAACTGTGGATGGAGAGACGAACATGTCCTTCGAGAGAGTGTTGTCCTCTGACGCGGGTTCAGGAAATTCGACCCTGTACTCTGGACTTTTTGTTGATAATGGAGCGCTTGCGCTCACTATTTTGCATCTGCGAAGGGTGCCACAGAGAAACTTGGCTACTTCTTCAGGATTTCCAACCGTCGCTGATAGGCCTATTCTCTGTATTGGTCCTTGAACCAGATCGGAGACCCTTTCAAGAGCGAGAGAAAGCTGCGCTCCGCGTCGATCCGAGACGAGCTCATGGACTTCATCTACGATTATCCAGCGGAGGGGATACAAATTCGAGCGAAGTCTTCGCCCGATCAGAATTGCCTGAAGCGTCTCGGGAGTTGTAATCAAGATGTCGGGCGGATGAAGTGCTTGAGACCTTCTTATTTTCTGAGGCGTGTCGCCATGTCTTATTTCGACTGATAGGCCGAGTTTGGTAGCCCAGATCTCGAGCCTTCTGAAAATGTCCCTGTTGAGTGCTCTAAGCGGTGTTATGTAGAGAAGCTTTGTCCCATTTCTCAGTCCTCTGCCTTCTATCTCCATTCTCATATGATGAAGAACCGGCAGTATCGCAGCCTCGGTCTTGCCTGATCCTGTGGGTGAGATGAGTAACACGTTTTCTCCGCGGAGTATCGGCGGAATTGCTTCGCTTTGAATCAGAGTTTCTTGTCTCAGTCCAAGATCGGAAGCGATCTCCCTAACTTCTTGTGAAAGAAGTCCAAAAGCGCTCATCTCTTCTTCTTCTTCTCCTCTCTTCTCATGTTAGTAATATCATATCAAGGCAAAAGCAAAATGAGAGAAATGACAGAGGGAAAGAAGCAAAGAAAATCCATTGTCATGATAGTGGTCGTTGCAAAAAAATTATAGAAATGATCCAAAAATAAAGTGATCACTATAGAACGCTTAGCGTTGAGTTGTTAAGCCAAGAAAAGTCAGATCAGCGTTTTGATATTTTCTCTATTACTTGCTCCGAGGGCATTATCTCTGCGTTGTACCAATAGCTCTCATAGTTTAGAGCTCTGTCGTGACCCATTCCAATCTTTCCGTCTGGGTCGTCAAAGGCATCGACACAGTCGTTCACTATGACAGGAACGTATCCCCTGAACCAAGCATCAGCTGCAGTGTGTTTATCGCAACAATTGGTGTGAAGCCCTGTTATGAAGAGGCGATCTCCAGGACCAAAGCCGAGTTTTTTCAGCAAAAAATCTAGAGCAGTTGGCTTTCCACCGTTGTCTGTGAAGCCACTGTAAGTGCCTTTTTCCACCTCGAAGAGAAGCCGAGCAGATGAAGAATACGGTGCCTTTCCAGCCTTGCCCTTCGGCAGAGCTTTCAACTTTTCAATGCTCCGAAGGTCAGAAGGCTTCCAGTTTCGTTCGAAGACTTTTATACCCTCAGTAATTAGCCCTTCGACAATCTTCGAACCCTTAGTTCCTTTCATCGAATGAGGGCCCCACTTTTTGAGCTCGAAATCACTTTTGAGGTGCCTATCAGTTGTGTAAATGACTGGCAAACCGTTCGAAAGGAAGGCCTCCTCGAGTTTTCGTATTCTTGGAATCAAATCTTGACCTCTCTCCAATGCGAGCTGAGGATTGTAGCTCTTCAAGAGAAAGTCGTTTGTCATATCGATGACTAGAAGGGCCGCCTTTCTCCGCTCTTTCTCCTTCTTCTGCTTTTCACTCGTGCTTTGCAAGATGGATTATCGCACCTCTACAGTCCCGTATTTCTCGTATTTTTCTACCACTGCTTTCTTTTAGCGATTCCGTTTTTCCTTTGTTTTCTCCGATCATTCACGTATGAAGAAGTAAAAGTTTTCTGCCCCACATTGCTCCTCCTCTTCTCCTAGCCAATGACTGAAGAGCTCAAATCAGAATCAAGAAAACAAAGAAAGAAAGATAGAAAAGGAGATATCGCGCGTCCCTACGACAGAGATTCGCTGGGGATTTTGAGCAAAAGAGAAGGCAGAAACGTGCTCGTAGTCGGCTCAGGAGGACGTGAGCATGCGATCGCGTGGAGTCTTTCCAGAAGCGCTCATGTGAAAAAAGTTTATGTTGCACCTGGAAACGGCGGAACTTTCAACATCAATGTCCCCATCTCTTCAAACGACATACCCGCCCTCTTTGACTTTGCAAGAAAGAATGATTGCTTGACCGTCGTAGGTCCTGAGGTCCCAATATCGCTTGGAATTGCAGATTACTTCCAGCGGGGCGGCCTGGAGATTTTCTGCCCCACAAGAAATCAAGCAAGAATAGAGACAAGCAAGGCTTACGCAAAGCAATTCATGAAGGAGAACTCGATTCCTACGGCCGACTTCGAGATCTTTTCCGATCCATCAAAAGCCCTTGAGTACTTGGAAGGAAAGAGTGGAAGTGTCGTTGTCAAGGCTGATGGTCTTGCAGCAGGGAAGGGGGTATCCGTGTGTGACTCGATCGAGGAAGCAAAGAGCGCGATTCGTATGATGATGGTGGATAAAGTATTCGGTGATGCAGGAAGCACCGTCGTACTCGAAGAGAAACTTGAAGGGAGAGAAGCTTCTCTTTTTGCAATCTGCAATGGAAGGATAGCGATTCCCTTTTGCACTGCCAAGGATCACAAGAGGCTTTTAGATGGAGATCGCGGCCCAAACACGGGCGGGATGGGCGCGTATTCACCTTCAACGGATCTTGGCGACGAGATCGTTAATGAAATCTTGGAGAAGGTAATGCAGCCTGTCGTGTCAAAGACAGGCTTTCGCGGTTTCCTCTACGCCGGGTTGATTCTCACAAGCGAGGGTCCAAAAGTCCTCGAATTCAACTGTCGTTTAGGCGATCCTGAAACCCAAGCAATTCTTCCAAGACTCGAATCTGATTTCTTTGAGCTCGTTGAGGAAGCGGCTTCCTTTAGTCCTTCGTCACAGGAGTCGCATCTAGACGAGCTTTCACCAAGGTGGTCACAAGAAAGACATTCGTGTTGCGTCGTCATGTGTGCAGAAGGATACCCTTCGCGCCCCATAACTGGGGACCTGATAGTAGGGATCGAGAAAGCTCAGGCTCTCGACTCTGTGACCATCTTTCATTCTGCGACCCGCTTCGACAAAGGATCTTTTTTCACCACGGGAGGAAGAGTTCTTTCCGTTACGGCTGTTGCTGGAAGCCTTAAGGAATCTTCACTCAAGGCATACGAAGCAGTTTCAAGGATAAAATGGCGAGGAGAATATCACAGGAGAGACATAGGGAGAAACGAAGGATCGTGATAGTTTGCTGTGTCGAAGAATCGAACCAGCAAATAAGGCTCTATGGATTAAGGAAACTGCTCGTAATTAATGGGTCCACCAGTCTCTCTCTTTCTTTTTGGAGACGCGAATATAATTCACAAAGCTCCAATTCTTCTTCGCTCTCAATCTTTCTCGGATCATCTTCCTTGGAACAACTGGCTCTTTGATTTCAGAAGGCGATGCGGTCCACCACTGATCTGGAAATGCCCTCTTCCCGAAGCAACCGTACGTTTCACAAGCTTTGAGAAAGGAAGAAGTCATCCCTCAAATGGAACAAGCTCAAGAAGAATAGAGAAAAAAGAGAAAAGAGTTCACTTCCTTAGGATGAAGTAGCAAAAAGAATTTCTTAGTGGACATGTGCGTATTTTTATGCGCTTGTTTATACGATGAGTCAGACTGAAATAGCATCAGATAGTTGAGGAAGAAGCCAAACAAGGGTTCCTGAGCTGGGAGAAATCAAGTGTGTCTTTGAATCTATTCTTAGGAGAGAGCCGCTTTCTGTAACGATGTTGAGACTGCAACCCAAAAGATCTGAAACTAGTTTTCCGAGGAGCGGTATGTGCGTGACTAAAAGTGGGCTCCCAAAATCTTTCTCCAAGCTCGAAAGATATTCGTAGACGCGTGGTGGCTTGCTTTCAGGTTCAAGGGAGTTGTCGATACGCAGCTCGGCGCTTGGGTTGAGCACTTCTCTTGCGATTTCTGCGCTTTGTTTTGCTCTTATGAAGGGGCTTGAAACGAAAATGTCTGGTCTTGCTCCCAGTTTTTTGGCAAGTTCGCTCACCTTTCTAACTTGTCTTGCCCCTTCTTGCGTTATTCTTCTGCTCGCGTCTGTTTTGTCAGGAGAATCGGCCTTTGGTTCAGCTTGGCCGTGTCTCAACAAGTAAATGATCATTGACACTTGATCACTTTGCAAGCCGACGAATTTTCATTTCAAGAAATCGGCCACATGGATGCAATTGGCCTAGCAGAAATGAAGAAGTTAGGTTGGGGAGGGGCGAGCAGAGAAAACAGCAACATCTCTTTTTCTCTTCGCTCCGATTGTTCCGATTCAATCATTATCCTTCGCAACTTATCAGTGCGTATTCGTTTCTAGTTTGAGGCAACGAAACCGATTCTTTGCTCTCCACTCAAGCCAGCACTCGAGTCCATGATAGACAAGCCTCGACGAGAATTTGTCTGGATCGAACATGACGCTCGCCACTAGCTGGGACGGAATCTTTCTGAAGGAAACACCCTGCGGCAGCTCATCTTCCTTTTTTCCGAGCACATCTTTGATTTCAAGACACGCCTCCCACCTGCGCAGGTTAGGCGGAGTTTCAGGGCCGTCAAGCTCATAGAAAAGCCAACATCTGGTGCTGATCTTATTCTTTCGAGCCCACCTTACAAGCTCCCGAAACTCGGGACGGAGATTGTTGTCCCCGGAGTAAGGGCCGACCTTTCCCTTCACAATCACGTTGTAGCCTCTGTCTCGTTTCACAACGATGTCGACGACCATTGCTCAATTTCATCTTTTTTTCTAAATTGGAAAACAAAAGAATCGAGAGGAATATTTAGCGCTGTCCAAGAAATACGAGTCTTTATGAATATCTATAACTGGCTATAACCAAAATCAAAACACATAATTTTGGGGTCTCGAATCTGAAGAAGGAAGACCTAGAGGATCATGAAAAATATCTTGCAATCTGATTTAGATCCTATCTCTCTGTCCAGGATGCCCGAGTCAGAGACCACGATTTCCATATTGAAATCAGACAAGGAAAGACTAGATAAGCTGAAGCTTCACAGACGCGAGCCTTACAAGGAGGCCCTATCAAGGTTACTCGATGACATTGAGAAAATCAAGAAAAGAGAAGGAGGGAGACTTCCGCCGGAAAGCTACTCTTCCTACATCAAGGGACTCATAGATTCCGCAATCAAGGCGGAAGCTATCAAAAGGAAGGAAGAATAATAAGTATCTCACAAAATTCCGCCTCGGGAAAGATAGAGTAGTACATTTTGCACAAATCGTCTTACTCGCGAAATTCTTTCAGACACACGTATATGTTCCGTTTTCCTTAAAAAAAGAATGAGTGAAAAGGAGAGGGGCATCCTTTCGTGTTCATGATTAATATATCGCCCCCTCCCAATTCGATCTCTTGCTAGGAAAGCTTTCCATGTCAACCTTGAACAGAGGGGCTTTCAGGTTTGCACTGGGTCTGATTTTTGGGATCATTTTTTCGACAGCTTTAGTAGCAGTCTCTTCAGGAAGCTCTCCATATTCGACTTGGATTCTCGCTGGGATGACCTATCTTTCCTTCATTTTGTTGGCAGTCGGTTACCTAGTTCGCTCGAGAAACACTCATCTCCCAATAAGTGGAGACTTCCTTCTCGGGCTTGGGGTAGGTCTTGTACTCATCTGGTTTGTGATGGCAGGACAGGATCTTATAGGGAACGTATGATAGACTAATCTTTTCAACTGAGTATTTTGGATCTCGATCGAAGAAGGAAAGGGGAGATAGAGCTGCAGGAAGAATGAACATCGTGGAACTTTTGATGGTAGAGCACGCTTCACTTCGTGTTCATCTCCGATTTATCAGAGGAGGACAGACAGATTCGATATACGAAGTTGAGGATTTCGTGCGAAATTGTCACGGAAGAATAGAAGACGAGATTGTTTTTCCAAAGATGAAGGAGTTCTTGCTAGCTACTAACAATGAACCTCTTGTCAAAACTCTCAGTAGACTTGAAGCAGACCACAGACTTCTTGAAAAGATTGGGGATCAGATCAAAGAGAGGACTGTGGAAGGAAACCTCGAAATCGCTAGGAAAAGGATAATGCTCTATGCAGATACACTCGAATCTCATAACGCGAGTGAGGAAAGCCTCGTCTTTCCATTCTGGTCCTTTAGGAATTCGCGCGAGTCAAGCGAGATAGCTTCCATGGCAATGAAAGCCATAGACGCGTTCGGCCGGGATAGGTATTTCAGGATCACTGGAATCTCTGAGAAACTCTTCGATTCGCTGATCTAATTTAGAAGCTTACGATCTTTTTCTCCTGCTAGCAATTCACAGATCTTTTTGCATGGACATCTCCATTTTTCATTGCTCGGTCTCAGAAAAGATCGAACCGAAACATGGGACGAGTTTGGGAAATGCAGAAAGAAAACAAAGAGAAGGTAGAAGAGAGGGAAAAAGGGAAGTGATGTAGAGTTTATCTGTCCACTTCTTGCTCCACTCTCCTCCTCTCCTTCTCTTTCTCCTTTCGTCCTTCCGCCGAAGTGTGGAAAGTTATTCACTTTTTCCCTACTTTCTCAAGTAGTTCAACAGAAATCCGAGGCCGCCAGCCAGGACTCCAACCCCAGTGATCACAATCGCGTACGCCGTCGGATCGACAAGTGCAGAGAGAACGTTGATATGGGCTTGGAGCGCCGTCCACCCCTTCCCTCCCTCGCTGACGGGTAGCATTCCGGCCCCTGCCATGTATCCACCATACATAAGAAGGTAAGTCGCTGTTGCTGCTCCAGCATTCATTAGAATCAGATGAATCCAAGCTAGGGCGTTGCTAATCCCAACGTATGGCTTCTTCATGCTTACCTCGAAGTGATAGTAGAAGAGAGCTGTCAGCCCTACTGCTATGACCCCCACGACTATGTACATAACGTACCCGACAAGAAACCAAGTGCCTGCGCTTCCCCCTGCTATCACCTTCGACACTGGTGGATTTAGGTACGGATCGACTATGGGTATTGTGAGCAAGGTTGCCGCGAACCCCTGTATGATGGCAGCCCAGATGAACCTGTTGGACCATCTGCTTACCTGCAAACTTTCCTCTTCTTTAGCTTGCATTTGTTTTTCTCACCTCAGAGCAAGAAATCCTCACACTATTGATAAAATCCGATCCGTACAATTACATGCGTTTGCGAATAGCTAGAACATACGCAGGCAGGAAAAACAGGAGAAGGAGCCATTAAGAATTATATGTCAAGCTGCTCCAAAGACCAACCAAATTGGCCAGGACGAACTTATCTGTTGACAGACGGATATTTGAAGAATTTTCAACTCAGGCCCAGAATCAAAACAAGACACTCTTTGCTT
>CADDZS010000013.1 GCA_902812485.1 archaeon | reverse complement strand
GCAAGCTTGAATCCAGCTTAATCATTCGTCTAACAAGTACCTCCCTCTCTTTCAATCCGCAAAAGCACGATACGATCCCCCTCGAATTACTGAATCAATAAGAGTTATGGTCAAAAATTTAGTGTGTGGAAGGCTAATATATGCGTATTTCACATTAGTAATGAAATTCTTCATCAGCTTCAAAGATGCTTGCTCGCGCCATCTGTGTCTAGAATGTTCTCATGCGATGTGATCTTTCTTTTCCATGTCTCACAGAGTTGCTGTTTTGGATAGAGAACTTTGTCATTCAAGGAAATGCAATCTTGAATGCATTTCCTTCTGCCCTGTCAACAAGACGGGAAGCGATTGCATTGTCCTTGGAAAAGATGCAAAGGCAGTCATAAGTGAGGAGCTTTGCACTGGTTGCGGCATATGTGTGAAGAAATGCCCCTTTGAAGCGATTACAATTCTGAACCTTGCAAGCGAGCTCGGCGAGCAGAAGGTTCATCAATATTCCATCAACTCATATCGACTTTACAGGCTCCCTATTCCAAAGAAGAGTGCTGTGGTGGGCCTCGTAGGGAGAAATGGCGTTGGGAAATCCACAGCACTGAACATTCTTTCAGGCACAATAAAGCCGAATCTCGGAAGGTTTGATGACCCTCCAACATGGGAGGAGATAATCGACGAGTTTCAGGGTACTGAACTTAGAAGTCACTTCGAAGCTATTGCGAGCGGAAAGTTGCGAGTCTCAATCAAGCCTCAAGCTGTTTACCAGATACCAAAGGTGTGGCATGGAACTGTCCGAGAACTTTTGAGAACGACTGGAAGCAGCTCAGATCGCATTTCGGAAATTGCTGAAGACCTTTCTTTGAAGGAAAGTTTGGACAAGGTGGTTTCAGAGCTCAGCGGCGGAGAGCTTCAGAGAACAGCAGTGGCAGTAGCTTCACTCAAGGAAGCAGATCTATACCTATTCGATGAGCCATCCAGCTACAACGATGTCTTCCAAAGGATGAAAGTCTCACATACTATATCGAAGCTTGCGAAGAGGGCCTCAGTCATTCTAGTAGAACACGATCTTTCCTTTCTTGACTATCTAAGTGATTACATACACATACTGTACGGAGATCCTGGGGTTTATGGAATAGTCTCCTCCATTCAGACCGCACGCACAGGAATCAACGAGCTGCTCGAAGGCTATCTTCAGTCTGAAAACGTCCGTTTTAGAGATCAGCCGGTGCGCTTTGAGATCTACTCGCCAGTCGAAGGCGAGGAGGAAACCCCAGTCGTTTGCGAATATTCGGCACTTGAAAAGAGATATTCGAACTTTGTTCTCAAAGTTGAACCTGCCCAGATTAAACTGGGGCAAGTGGTTGGAGTCTTGGGAGCAAACGCCCTAGGAAAGACAACATTTCTCAAGATTCTTTCGGGGATTGAAGCCCCCAGTTTAGGAAGCGTGAAACTCGAGGTAAAAGTTGCCTACAAACCCCAATATCTAACCGCAGAGACGGAATCGAATGTCATAAGTTATCTGCGGTCGATCAATAGGAACATAGACAGCGGTTTGATCCAAAGCCAGCTCATTGGCCCTCTCAATTTATCCAAGCTTTATGAGAAGTCTTTGAAAAATCTCTCAGGCGGGGAGCTCCAGAAGGTGGCGATCGTTGCTACACTTCTTCAAGATGCTTTGCTTTACGCTTTTGATGAACCCTCTGCATTCTTGGACGTGGAAGACAGGATTATTTTGGCGAAGTCAATTCAAAAGTTCGTGAGGTCCATGGGCAAAACTGCAATAGTAATCGATCATGATGTTCAGCTTGTAGATATCGTCGCGGATTCTTTGATGATTTTTTCAGGCGAGCCAGGAAGAAATGGATTTGCGAGCAAGCCATTGGGAAAGGAGGATGGAATGAACGAGTTCTTGAAGCATCTCGGAATCACGTACAGGAGGGACATTCTGACTGGAAGGCCCCGAGTTAACAAACCGGACAGCAAACTTGATCGAATGCAGAAAGCTCAAGGCAGGTACTACTACGTTGGAAGGCACGATCAATCTTCAGAAGGTAAAGATGGGAAATAGCGAACTACTCTGATAGAAGAACGTGAGGAAGAAGAAGGAGGAGGAAAAAAGAAAAGAGGTAACAACAAGTGCGAGTTTAGTATTTTTTCCTCATTTGCTACTACTATCTGTTATCCCCGAGCATTCTCCTTGCAACTTTCGTAAAGAAAAGGTGAGAAAGAAAAAAATTGCCTATGTTGAAACAGTGCCTCTCTGGACTTCTTGGCGAAGAGGAAATCGGCCTACTTCATTCCTCCTTTGATGTAATTGGAGATATTGCGGTAATCAAAATTCCACCGGAGCTCTCTGAGAGGGAGCAAATCATCGCAGACACAATATTAGCAAAGATGAAGAACGTGCGGACCGTCCTGAAACAGGATTCGCCTGTCAGAGGGGAGTTTAGGACTCGGGAAGTCTCATATGTGTCAGGAGAGAAAAAATTCACAGCAATATACAAGGAGAATCAGTGTCTCTTCAAAGTCGACGTCAGTAAGGTGTATTTCTCGCCAAGACTTTCAACAGAGAGGAAGAGAATTGCTTCTCTCGTGAAGGAAGGAGAGAGAATTCTCAATATGTTCGCAGGGATCGGAAGCTTCTCTATTGTAATCGCAAAGCGGGTCGAGTGCTTGATTGAAAGTGTCGACAACAACCCGGCCGCGTACGAGCTTGCTATAGAATCTCTAAAGCTAAACAAACGAATGAAGGGTACCGTGAAACCCATTCTTTCTGACGCTCTTGAATATACGAAGCGCCACAAAGGATCCTTCGACAGAGTCTTGATGCCTCTTCCTGAACGATCATGGGAATTTCTTCCAGCCGCGATTGCATCACTCGATGAAAGAGGCTCAAGGATGATTCATTACTATGTGCATGTGTCAGAGGAGCAATTCAAGGACAAGGGGTGGATCCATTCTCATTTAGGTTCAATTGTCTCTGATAAAAGATTCGATGTCCTTCTCTGGAAGAAAGTGAGAGAAGTCGGACCCAGATACATTCAGGCAGTTGCGGACATTTTGGTTTCCTGATCCTTTTTTGAGGGAAAATGATTCCAACCCCAACTCCTTCTTGGCTTTCTTCTTGTTGCTTCTCATGCTCGCACCCTCTGAGATTCGTAGATTTGCCTCACCTTGTCAAGGGTGTCTATCTCATTCGGAGACTTGTCCCACCTGATCCTTTTGATCCTTGGGAACCTCAGAGCGAATCCACTGTCATGCCTTTCACTCTTCTGTATTGCGTCGAACGCCACTTCCAGCACGATTTTGGGTTTGACAATCCTGCGGTAGCCTTGATCGATCTCGGTAATCGACTTTAGAAGATCTGTCATCTCCTTTATTTCGAGATCAGTTAGGCCGGAGTATGCTTTTCCAATGACTTTCAAATCACTCCCCTCTCTTACAGCAAACGTATAGTCCGAAATCACTCCTGCTCTCTTTCCATGGCCGTACTCAGCGGCCACAATCACAACATCAAGGGTGTCAAGCTCTTTCTTGAGTTTGACCCAGCTCCTTCCCCTGCGTCCCGGGGTGTAAGAGGAGTTTGGATCTTTGACGACTAGTCCTTCGTATCCCTGAGACTTGCTTTCTGAAAACATCTCAGAGATCTCTTCGATTCGATTGACAAGCCTTCTTGACGAAAGGGTAAGGGGTTGCTCAAGCTTGAGAGATTCTAGCGCCATAACTCTCTCAGATAGTGGCCTCTCGATGAAAGAGACTGAATTTCTGAATAGCAAGTCGAAGGCAAAGTACATGAGCGGAACATCCTCAATGGATCTAGCCTTCTTCCTCAGCCTTCTCTGCAGAAGCTGAAAAGATAGTGGCTTTCCATCTCTGAATGGCACGATTTCCCCATCCAGAATCAGATCCTCTTGTTCCAGTTTGCTAGCAGAGCTGACAAGCTCAGGAAAGAACTTCCCAACCTCCTCCAAGTTTCTAGAAAATATTTTGACAATGTCACTCCTTTTGTGAAGCTGGGCTCTAATCCCGTCGTATTTGAATTCCGAAAACACGGGCATGGAATCGAATTTTTGAAACAGATCCTGAGGATCTTGAGCAGAGTCAGCAAGCATGAAATTGGTCGGCTTCAGAGGCTCTATCTTAGCGAGATGAAGCTCTCCACGCTTTGCAAGCGTCGAAACTAGGGCTATATTCCCTGACACCAGGTTTGCACTTCTCACTTCTTCGAGAGTTCTTCCAAAGGCTTTAGCGATGGACTCCTCCACAAGTCCTTCGACAAGCCCGATTCTCATCTCCGAAGTTAGAACCCTGATGAGATATTTCGCTTCAACAGGAATCCTGAGTCTAGCCAGTAAGGCTTCGAGTATCAGAATCTTCCTTTCAATAGCTCCTTTACCCTTTGCCCGAGCAAGTTCGTGAAACGAAGAAACAACTTCACTCAAAGTCAATTGTTTTTCCGAATCAGAGGAATCAAATGATGAAAGCAAGATTCGCCTTTGTTGCGGGCTAGATGTTTTGAATGCCTCTTCCGCAACTGACCCCAGATCTCCGTGCCTCAAGTAATAAGATGAAAGATCGTCCTGGCTCTTTCCGAAAGTTTCTTCAAGAGCGCGCCAGATGGTTGAGTAACCCACGTTAACCTCGCACTCATCGGCACCGGCGGGGAAGATTTTACCAGAAAGAAAAGTGACCGCAGTCTGAAGATCCTGCTCGCTTTGAAGCTGTCGAAGGTAGTTTGACAGAACTTCGATCTTTTTGAGTTTGCTTCTCGTAGAAGAGATCGCTTCGCAAGTAAGAGCAAAAGCTTCGAAGGTAGATGAGGATGAAACTTCGTATCTTTCCTCTTCGTCTTCATTTGTTTCTGGTCTCAAACTGAAACGCCGCTCTAGCCGTGTTTGAGTACTACAAATAGGAATGGGAAAAGTAACAAGCAGGGAGGAGGTCTTGTTCTTTTGGTTTCTAGCTTTTACCCACTCTCAACTAAAAAGGAAAATCAGAAGCTAGAGTTAAAGGACTGAAATAGAATTTGCCGGAGAAAAAGCCTCTTTTCCTTTTTGCTTCCCTGCGTAGTTCATCCTTCCCTGATTCCTTTCTCCATTCAGACTGCTAGGTTCAGAGCGATGGTAACGGGATGCAAAAACTAAGAACGCTCACCAAATCAGATGCTGCGGCTCATCAAGTAAGCGTTCTCTCCGTCTCTGTAATAGCCGTGATGAACTGTCGAAGTTTGAAAATCAAGTTCTTTGTATAACCTGATTGCAGGTTCGTTCGAAACTCGAACCTCAAGGTAGACCTCCGAGCAACCCCTTTGCTTCAACCCCTTGATCGCTTCCTCGACAAGCGCTCGTCCTATTCCAAATCGCCTGTGCTCCTCAAGGACAGCGACTGAGACTATGTGCCCCTTTCTTGCGAGCCCGTATCTTCTAAGATGGGAGAAGCCATATTCCACCCTGCACATGATGTAGCCTGCAATCTTTCCATCTTCCGACTCTGCCACAAGGAAAGTCTCAGGAGACTCCCTTAGCCTGTCTTCAAAGAAGGAGTCCGAGTAGTGTTCCGGCAACGCAGCCCAATTGATTGCAATCACATCCGGGAGGTCCTCCAAAGTGCACCGTCTTATGACGTACTTTCCCACTTTGCGTAAGATCACGTTTTGCAAAATTTCTTTCTCAGCGACCTCCAAAGCGTTTTTCGGCAGAGCCTATCATTGAAGAAAGAATCAAAACAGAAACGATTTTCTTCGCCCATAAATAAAAGGATAAAGTTCGAAACCGTCAGAGTCCTTGTGTTTCTTTGTCCTCTTCCCAACTGCTTCTTCTTGTACTCTTAGCAAGATTTCCCTTAAATCTCACACATTTTCAAAGGGGCGAGACGTAGACTCCCAAAGGCATATACGTTATTGGAAATATCTAGACATCTTGCATAGCGAAGGATATAGCTAGCATCCCTCTCTCCTCCGGTTCAATCCGTGGGTGAGAGGAGCCAATTGGGCTTTTGAGTAGCAAAAGGAGATTATTATCTACTTGTTCTTGAGGAAATAAGGAATGAAAGGGGCATGACCACAACAGAAGCATCGGCTCGATCTCCCGAAGATTTACAAAGGGTAATTGATTCGGTTCGAAGCCGCTTTCTAACTCAAAGGGAATTCATTCGTGACGGAGGGGCTGTTGAGTTTCTCCTAGACAGTAGCGAAAACGAGAAGACAAAATCCAAGTTTCTTTCTCTAATCAACGAACTTAGAGCTCATGGAGATTCTGCTATACTCAGAAGAACTGACGAAGGGATCGTTCTTATTGTCTTTAGGAAACCTGTCTTTCCCAAAGCAAAACTTGGCAAGCCTCTCATCCTTCTTGCCGCAACTATTGGAACGATACTTGCAGATGGTTTCATTCGAGCCTACAGCTCATCTACTCCGGTTTCGCAGCTCATAGGAGTTGCCGTGATATATGCGGCGAGCTTGATTGGAATAATCGGAATCCATGAACTCGGCCACAAGATTGCTTCCTGGCACCACAAGATGGATTCATCATGGCCTTACTTCATTCCTGGAATACCTGGAGTATGGCCGACCATGGGCGCGGTGATAAGTTCTAGGGATCCTCCCACGAACAGGGATTCTCTATTCGATCTTGGTCTTTCTGGTCCCATCGCGGGGCTTCTAGTCACAGTGATTGTGTCCATCTTTGCAGTTTACGGTGCAGTGCTTGAACCAGCTAGTGCATTTAGGAATGTTCCTCTGAGCGGACTGGACGATTATACCTCATTTCTCCTCTCTGCAATCAGAAATCCATCCCAGAGCGTCGTGGTGACCGGACCCATTTTCAGCCTGCTTTATTTCGCCTACTCCATAGGCTTTCTCATCACGTTCGTGAATCTTCTCCCAGCATGGCAACTCGATGGAGGACATATTGCAAATTCTGCTGTGAGCCCAAGAGTTCACCAGATCCTCACTTACCTGAGCGTTGTCATGATGATAATCGCACAGTTCTATCTCATGGCAATCTTGGTCTTATTCCTGTCCAGTCGTACTCCTTCTTTAAGGCCACTCGATGATGTTTCACCTCTTTCGAAGAAGAGGAAGGTATTCTTTGCACTGACTTGGGTTCTAGCAGGTGCAATCTATTTCTTTGTAATACTCAACAACGCATACTTTGGGCTAGGCACTCTCTTTCACTGAGCGCTAGAGTTGAAGAGGAAGAAGGAGGGGGAGAAGAAGAAGATGCTTCTCCTTCATCATTATTGCCCAAAGTAGGATCTCGATGCGTCTGGGATGACTAGTGTCTTAGCTCTCGACCCTTGAGGAAGGATTGAAGCCGGAGCCTGCCTAGCTCCCTTCACAGGTTTAAAATCAAACCGACTAGCAAAGTAATTTGGGAGGGTGCTCACAAGAGAAAGATCGAATTCGGTGGTTATCCTGTAGAATCCCAAGAGAGCCTCGAGTCCGTCGAAGTATTTCACTTCTTCAACAAGTTTCGAACCAGGAAGAACCAACCTCCTCGAAACATATCTCAGAAAAGCTTCCGAGCCGAGCCCCTGAGAACACTCGGCGAGCATGCAGATGCGAGATTTCTGCTCTCTTTCCGCCGCTACATTACAAGCTATGTTGAAGAAAGACCTAGAAATAGCGTCGTACAACGTTCTGTCATTGTCCCAACCTCCGCTTCCGAAAATTATTCGGTCGGACTTTCCCTCAAAGTTTGTGCGGAACGTCTTCCTCCAGAAATCGATTGTCTGAGCGTGAACTGACTCCGGGTCGCCATAGTAAAAATCAAGAAGACCACTTCTCGCACTTTCAATCAGCTCAATGACGTCGGCAGAGGGGCATGTTTGGAGTAGACCAGTTGCATATTTTGAAGCGCTAGATTTCTCGAAAGAGTTGCAGGGAATTTCCTCGAGCGAAGAGAAGAAGGCCTTCTCCTTCAACGAAGGGCTAGCTGAGAGAAGCTCAGAGGCAGCGCTTGACAGTCCGAACAGCGGATCAAGGTGAACCGAAGATACAATTGCAAGCTTCTGATTTTCCTTCACTTGCTCGAAGATTCGAGCTTGCGAGCCCTGTAGGCTACCCACCTCAACGAGCCTTTCGGAATTCAAGGGCTCACACTTGATTGAGAGCTCTGCACTCTTTCTCCTCGCAAGATACTGAGTTGCTTTAGTGTGGAGGAGAAGCTTGATCTCCTTGCACCTTTCGAGTATTATGTTTAGGAGCTCCTCTGTTCCCCGGGTTCCTGAAAGGATTAGAAGCGTGTCGCATGTAAGGGAATCGACTCGACTCTGCAAATCCTCCTTCGAGATCTTGATGGGAGTTTCTGGCTCTACAATTTTCGAGAGGTTCTCCTGCTTTATTTCGAAAGAGACCTCGACCTGACCGTAAGGAATCCAAATTTCAGGCAAACTCCCAAATTTCATCCCCTTTGGTTTTTTTCTTTCCTTCTAGCTCTGGGCTCTTCTTCTTTTGATTTCCCTTGTCGCCCCTTCTTCTCATTACCCTTGCATCAATAGTTTACTTTCACTTTCTCAGGACCAGGTGATTCCAAAGGTAGAAATGCTACACATTTCCTCTTTCTCCACATTCAAAGAGAGTTGCTTCAATTTTGAAAACAGAAAGCGGGAGGGGGAGGGAGGTCTCAGCACACGACTCTCTGGTCTATGAGCTCGGGAAGGCGCTACTCAAGATCGATGCTTTCAAAGTGGGGACTTTTTCCTTGCCTAATGGGAAAGTCACCCCATACTTCATAGATTTGAGGAAACTCCCAAGCTTCCCGGAAGCCTTCGAACTTGCATCATCTTGCCTTGAGTCCTCCCTCTTCAAAGTTGAAAAGGAGAAAGAGATGCGTTTTGAAACTCTTTGCGGAGTTCCCATTTCCGGCCTTGTTCTCCTGGCCTCGCTTGCAAGGAGACTCAAACGGCCACTGATTTATCCCGCAAGGGACTCTCAGCAATCAAGGATCCAAGGATACTTGAGGCCGGGTTCTCAGGTTCTCGTTGTGGATGATGTTTCAAACACTGGCAAGTCACTACGAGCCGCGGCTCAGGCTGCAATTTCTAACGGCGGAGTAGTAAAAACGGCGATGTCGCTCATTGATCGTGGGGAAGAAGCAGGGAAAAATCTCCAAGAAATTGGTATAGAGCTTCGCTACTTCACGACGACCCGTGAAATAGCTTCCATTCTTAAGGAGATGATGGCGCTCACGGAAGAGCAAGAGAGGGCAATCGAGCAGGGCGAGAGCAAGCCCATCTAGTTTTTTCCTAAATCGTGTAGCGCCCTAATTAAATCGCGAAAAAGGTAGGAAAGGGCAAAGCTCTTCCACTACTCAATTTTTCGACTCTTGAAGTCATAGGAAAAGATCCAAAGAAATAGGAGGAAGAAGAGCAATAAGACCTTTTTTCTCTCTCTGCTTCACTATCTTCTTCTTTTATCTATTTCCTAGGAGTAAATCATGAGTCCCTTCTGCTCCAATGTTACGTGAAGATTGTTTACCGCTCTGTACACTTCAGTTTCCTTCTTTGCCCCCGTGCACACAAGCTTGCCAGAGGCAAAGAGCAGAATGACAGTCTTTGGGTCTGCCATCCTGTGAATCAGCCCAGGGAACTGCTCCGGCTCGTACATCGATTTCGGCAGCTGCCTTGCTGCTTCCTCTAAGTGCACTTTCCCCCCCAGAGAAGCTGAGGCGACTATGTTCTGAATCTCAATTACGGGGTCGTTCTTGATGTCTATGCTCCCCTTCCTGAGCTTTTGGACAACCGTTTTTACTGCCTTGACAGCCTGTTCCTCGGACTTTGCTCCAGTGCATACCATCTTACCGGAGCTAAAGATGAGGGTGGCTGTCTTTGGAACCTTGAGGCGAAATACGAGCCCTGGGAACTGATCTGGATGATATTCCACATCTGAGAATGAGCGGGTAATCTGGTTCAGGTCGACGGTTTGGTTTATGCTAGCTGAGGCTACAACGTTCTCTATGCTTATGAGCGCCTTGGTTTGAGGCAAAAACAGGACTCGCCTAGGAAAATCGTGAAACGAACGGAGTATTTAAGGTCTTTAAATACCCTCTTTTTCCCTCTTTGACGAAGAGGGAAAGAGCCGTTGGTATCCTAATCTTCGCCGCATCAGACCTGATTACACGCACACATTTTCAAGAAGCGAGAGGTATATCACATAGAAAGGAGCAGCAGAGGGTGTGTGTGGGCAATCGAGGAAAACCATGAGAGCCTTGCTCATACAATGAACATTGCTTTGCGGCCTCAAGCTTGAAAATGCAAGGAGAACTGCCCAAAGATATTGGATGTGTTTGTGGGGTTCCTCCAAGCCGAGAAATCTTCTCCGTTAGATTAAAGAAAGACGACTCTGACAAATGCCTTCTCCACATTTCTTAGGATATTCGGATTAACTCTGAATCTTCATTGTCGTCTTCCATACCTTTTCGGATAGCTTTGCCTAAAAGGATTGTAGAAGACGAGGCTCCCGTCAGTGCGTATCTTTCTCAGCGATTGATCACGAGCATATCTTCCTTGAATGCCTCCCAGTTGAGAAGGAAATCTCTGAGCTTCCTTATCGGGACAATCGCAACCCCCTCGCCGACGAATTGAAGCATCTCGTCATGAAGCGTTAGCACAATCGGGATGAGACTCCTAGCAGGGCAGGTTGTGTCATGCTTCACTGCTTTGCTACACCGCTCAGCCTGCTTTGAGGCGATCGCACTCATTACTGAAAGTCCCACAGTCCTCCTCCAGTGCTTACAGTCAGCCGCAAATCCTCTTGCGTTCTTCACTGCTAGGAGATCTATTTCGAGCCGCGGTTTCTTCAAGCGGTAATTCCTGAAAGTTTCGAAGCCGAATTCCTTGAAGAAGGACTCGGCAAAGGCTTCGAATTCTCGCCATTTGATCTTTGAGCTCTCAGCCTCAACATCGAAATTATTAGGGTTCAAATAGAGATTCCCCCTTCCATCCTTTGGATTACATCAGAACTCAGAATCTCAAATCTATATGCGAGTTTGTAATAAATTGGTTTCATCTAACACAAAAGAAAAAGAGAAGAAGGAAGAAAGTGATTAAGATAGGAGCTAACTTATCAGCGGCTGTCTTTGGGGCTTGTGGGTTTGGATGTAAAAAAATTAAGCGAGGTGTTCTCGGGGGCGATCGTAAGAACTAGAGAACGTTCATCCTAGCGCGATACCTATGAATCTCAGTAAGGACTCTGTCGCCTTGGCTAGTTAGGGCATACACTCGAGGCTTCGAATATTGAGGATTTTGGCAAGCTACGAGCTGCTTTCTTTCTAGCTCCGCAAGCGCTCTGCTGATATGCGAGAGGTGTTTTTCGATCGCGCGGGCGAGTTGAGTCGGAGTCGAGGAACCTCGCGAAAGGAAGGCAAGAATTCGAAGTCGTGTCTCGCTCGAAATTACAAAGTCAATACTGTCGCTCGACATTCGGTGTTTGGAAAATCACTAGCCTGTTTTAAACTTTTTTAGAAATTCAATTGGTAGCGGCTACTTTAGCGAGGTTGCAGGTGATAGGATATCATCTCGAACAGAAGTTTGTGCGTATCTTACAACAAAGAGATTGATGCTATCCGTTAAGTAGCCGCTACCATTCAATTCCTGCAGATCGACAAGATGCAACATCGTAATGCCTTTTCTGGCTCAGATTCTAATTATACTCATGAGAGTGGTGATTTCTGTGAAAATATCATTCCAGCTATGAGGGATTTGAATAACGCATTGGTGCCATCTATAGCCCTCCTCTTTTCCTCCACTTTGATAACTCATGGAAGGAGAACAAACTTCCAAATAACCAACTATGACTATCTCTATAATGTTAGCTCATCTTTTCCTGACGAGGCTGACATTCAACTATTCGGAAAGTGACCCGATTTTCCTTATCTTTCGCCTTACGAAGCGCGTTCCCTACTCAGTTAACGAGGATTACGATGTCCTCATGCTAAGTGCCAAGGATTTAGCTCTTCGTAAGTTACATTCCTCTTCAGCACCTATGACAACTTCTCTCTATTTACGGCATTCTCCTCTTTTCTTGCTTGCTTGAAAAACAGTGTGTGTTTGCATGCACCTATGCGCCCATTTACGGGCAATATGCGTGCGCACCCAAGCATCCCCCAATCATCCATCCAGTCGCCCATTCTTGTGTTAGGGCAGCTTAAGAACGGGGAGTGTAATTTGCTTGATCATAATTCATCAGATTTGTAATGACCGCTCGGATCGTAGTACGGCCTTTTATTTTTCAGTACTGAATGGCATCACATGAGAATCCTTCTTGTTACTGCAACGTTAGCCACTCTTTTCCCTTTTGATTGAGCAATCGAATGATATGCCCTAGTGATCGAGGTGTCGTACTTGATATGGATGTGGGAACATTCAACCAATATCCACCTGAGCCATCTCGAGCCTCCTTGGTTATCGATCCGTATCTGACCCGGCGACCTGATCCAGAGACAGATGTCACCAGACCAGCATATGAGCAGAGGTGCTCTCCATCAGGGAAACTGTCTATCGTTCCAATCTCAGATTTGATTAGGAGAGCTGCATAGTATCCTATCCCTGGAATGGTTTGCAAAAGTCTGACGTCATCATCATTTGGAGCTATCTGCTTCAGTTCCTCAGACAACTTGTCAATCTGAAGATTCAGTGAATCCATCACCGCGAGATAGCTCTCGACAGCATCTATTTTCAGAGCGTGGAGCCATTCCTTCCCCTTGTCCTTGAACAACCGTAGTCCGATGGTTCCTTGATTCCTTCGTAGAGAAGATACATCCTTATCTTGTTCTTGAGCCCAGCTCTCATCCTTACAAGGAATGCTCTACGTCTCACCTTTTCCCTTAGCTTAGAGATTTTCTCATCAGGCACATACGCTGTGGGCAAAGCATTCAGCCTCGCGAGCTCTGACAGCGCCTCGCTGTCTACACGATCAGATTTTATCACAGATTCTGCAATCAACCTTGTCTTCTTCGGATGGGATACAAGAATATCATCGTACCCAGCTTGCTTCAGCTCTCTGAAGATCGGCACTACAGAGGTAGAAGCTTCCATTGCAACCCTGCTTATCGCAGAGCGCTTTTTGAGGAAATCAACTATCCCATCATTAGGAAGCTTCCTCTTGCTAGCTACGATCTTTCCGCTCAGACTGTTTCTGATAGTCACGTCGGTCCAAACTTTGTGTACGTCCATTCCACATGTCAGTGCGCTCATAATGTGCTCTGAGCGCACTCTCCTTATTTTGGGTGTTGTCATCGCATCATCCAGAACGCATACGAGACCAATTTTCTCGCAACAGCTATTTGGTGCTTTCTTCTTCCCTCTCTTGCAGCTTAACTTCAAGTAGAATTCACCTAGGTGAAAATCCTTTTTGATAGCTGCCCTTGCACATTCTATCATTTTCCCCCTAAGCCATTCGTTACCTTGTTTCGTATGTGTTTTGTTTCATGCAACGGAGGAGCTGGCCCAAGATCTGCGCACAGATCCCTCGAGGCCGGAAAGAGATCGATGTCTCCTACTTGATAGGATAGGAAGAGAGCTGTGTAAGGAACTATGCTAGGAAAAGGGTATCGAGCAGCTTTGCTTTCTCATACATTACAAAAGTCTGTGCGATTTGCTCTTCCAGGCTTTTCACAATTGATTCGACGAGTTCGAGCTCATCGAGCCTTATGTCTATTTCACGAAGAAATAAAGCCATCAATTTCTCTAGTTCTTCTACGCGGATTCTCTTTTCTCCGTCTCCGATATCCGAGATTCCTTTTCTCTTCATGCCATTCAATAGACCCTTTGAGCTCTGCCTGCGAAGGCCTTATTTCACTCTGTCACTGACAAGGGACATCTCCTCTCTCGTCTTGTCGTCTGCAAGATAGTTTGATCCCAAAAGCTCGCCTAATCCTTTGGCATCGTCTCATGATGCTTGAGCCTAGATTTTGCAATCAGATTAACGCTTTTGGGATTGTTTACGGTATCATAACAGTTTGCAATTTGTGATAATTTGTAGTACACCGCATAGATGAACCCGACTGATCCTACCGTGACGTGTTTCTCTCCAGGAAGAAGATCTATGAATTTTTGAGGAGCTCTTGTACGCAATCTTCTCTCTTAGAGCAGAGAATCAGACGGACCAAAGACTGCGATCTGAGATTTTCTTTCGTGTACATCCAATCCAATATAGTTTCTTGCTCTTTCTTCATTACTCATGCTCCTTGATTTTGCACGCTTGGTTATCGATTGCAGTCATAGGTATCAGTGCTGTTCTCTGCAAATATGAATGTAGAAGGATGAAACTGGTCATAAAATCAAGTCGAGACTGGGAAATTAGCTAAACGCATATCAAAACAGAAATAATAACAAACACCTTTTAGGTCAGAGCCTTGATTTTCTTCAAATTTCTATGAGGATGGCAGCCCATTGATAGAGATTTGAAGTAAATAATAACGGCGAGTTCAACTCCCCTCTTTGGTTATGGGCAGCTGGACTTTCCATGCCCATGTTTATGTTTCGTTATCTTGGCCCTTCACAATGTCGCGAAGAAGCATGGTAATAACGTTTAAAAGGAGTATGCTTTTTTGTTTGTTTCAATTTCAAGGTGGAATTTTACTTGAGAGCATCCATAGAGAAGTTGTTTGCTTTGATGGTTCTACTGCTACTTGCACTTTTACCTTTGTTTTCCTCTACAGTAGCCTCACAATCTTCTACATTTTCTAATCCATCGGTAATTCCTGGCAGTCAAGCCGATCTTCATGGTCCTAGGATTTCGAATGTTAACTTCCCAATTTTCACCACCGATCATGCCTCTTTGGATTCGGTGCTTCTCGGTCGGACAAACATAATGGACTTTCCTCCTTCCCAATTTTCTGATGTTCAAACTGCGCTTTCTACTCCTTACTTGAATGTTTCTAGCGGTACAGGAAGCGGTGAAGAATTCATCTACTTCAACGAGTGGAATGCCACTTGCACTGCGTCAAATGCCAACAAGTGTAACCCGATTGGGCATGACCTGCAATTTAGAAGAGCAATTGCTCATCTTATCAACTACACCTATGTGCAAGACACGGTTCTAAACGGGATCCAAGGAGTTGCCTCACCAAATCTTTTGCTTCCTAGTGCTTTTGGGCCCTATTCGACGCCGAATATCGTCACCTATCCTTACAGCTTGTCACTTGCCAACGCCAGCCTGGCATCTGACCCGCGTCTTGCTTGGGATCCAACAGGAACTCAGCCCTCTGGTAGTACATTTGCATGTACAGGAGCGAAAGGAGTTTGGGAGTGGGCAACTTCTCCAGGCAGTGGGGTGCCTAATGGGACTGCTGTGACGCCTTTGTTTTATACAAGAAGTGATCACCCAACATGGCTAACTGAGAGTGAAGCAATACAGTCAGATGCGGCAAAAATTGGATTATGTCTTAATATGATTTCAGTGGGCAGTTTCACAGCCATCTATCCAATAGTGTTCGCTGCATATAGTCATGCTTGGGACATGTACTTTGGAGGAGTCGGTTTTTCATCACCTCTAGATGCGGTCTCCGATACTTTCTATGCTTTCACCATAACTCCTGGTGCAACTACGAACAACCCATTCCTCAACACTAACTACTTTTTGAACACGACAATTGACAGCTTGCTTCATCAAGAATTTTCAACTACAAATCAATCCCTTGCTGAGAGTGACAGCGCTCAGGTCGACTACGATCTGTCTCAACAATTACCACTTGTCAACGTCTGGTGGGATAGTACTCTGATACCCTCGTTGAACTGCTATCCTTATCCATGTGGGCCATCTTCAACGTACTGGTCTGGATATGTAAATGTCCCTGACTTTTCAACATGGACGTTTGCCACAGGGACATGGACACTCCTCAATGTTCACATGGTGAATCCTACCACAGGAGCCACAATAACTGGTGGCACATTTGGGGTAGGTTTGCATGAGTCACCGGACAACCTGAATCCCTTCCAAGCAACCTCGGTTTACGACTTTGATATTATCAGTCAGTTGTACGACTCACCAGTCGTGGCAAGTCCAGCAAACCCTTCACTTGCAGGGTTGATACCATGGATGGTTACATCTATGCCCACCATCACGCCGTTGACCAACTATAGAACGCCTCACGGTTATCACATAGGAAATGGAATGGCAATAACGCTGAACTTTTACAACAACATTACATTTTCAGACAACGTCCCAATGACTGCGGCCGATTTCAATTTCTCGTTATGGTATGAGAACTTGAATGGCGCTTCTTACAACTCAACCACAAACTCTTGTTCTGCTCCTTGTTGGATAAAATATGCACAAAACTTCGCAGCTGATTATACTGGAACTGTTGCCGATCTGACAGACTCTGTGGTGAATAGCTCTACAACGGCGACAGTTTATATGAACGGTACGGGCATAGAAGATTACAGGCTCATAGTGCAAAACGCAGTCTTCCCGGAGCACATTTGGCAGAACGTTAACCCCACAGAACTAGCTGCGAACCTTGGATCTTCCAACTCTACGAGCTTGCTCATTGGAACAGGACCATTTATCTTCAATCAATGGGTTCCGAGCCAATACATCACCATGTCTAGGAATCCAGGGTACTTTAGGACCGACATAGTTGACTGGCACTTGACCGGAACCCCAGGGTCTCCCGTGCCTCTATCAGTAAACTTAACCCAAGATGGGACACCCATTCCATCCAACGCGACTGTCAGTGCGTATCTCTTAAGTAACGGCGCTCTTGTTAGCGGATCAAAGACTTCTCTCTCCCAGTCAGGCACGTCTTGGACCGGGAGCTTGAGTACTTCTGGCCTGAGTCCTGGTTTCTATGAGATAGTCGTAAACGGAAGCTACACATCTGGCGGATTGCAACGAGAGGCACTTCAGTTCTGGGGATTACAACTGGGACCCTCTACTACCTCATCTAGTAGCACTACGTCGAGTTCTGTAGTCTCAACCACATCGACTACGTCGTCTGTATCTCCTCCTCCTTCGATTAACTACACACTAATCGCAGCTGTCATTGTCGTCATTGTTATAGTAGCAGGTACTGCGATTTATTTCCTCAGACGAAGGTAATCACAAGCGCTCAGACAGAGGATACGTAAATCATAAGGGCAGCTCGGGAAAAATCTCATTTTCCCTTCCTTTTTTCTTTTATACTTCCCTAGATCCTTAAGATCAGGGTTAACCTCTTGACTCTGCTTGCGTACATTGCAAGGCGGACCGTTTATCTTATCATCGTACTCTTTCTTGTGGCAGTTTTGAACTTTGTTCTGTTCGAGTACGTTCCAATGGCAGTCATTGGCCTAGGCCCAACCTTCTTCGTACCTTATCATTCTCCTCAACAAGCTCTGCATGGCGATCAATATTCCAAACAAGTTGTAGTGGAATTTGGTCTTAATCAGCCATGGCCTGTTCGTTTCGAAAAATACATCATCAATATATTTACCGGGAACTTTGGATACTGCATAAGTGCAGGTTGCGGTCACAGGACTGTTTGGAGCATATTGGCTCAATATGCTCCAAATTCGATCCTACTTTTAGGCGTTTCCACAACTCTTGCCGTCATCATTGGGTCTCTAATGGGTGTAATTTCGGCATCTAGAAGAGGAAAATTTGTAGATTTATCTTCGCTTTCTGTAAGTATATTCGCTTTTTCTGTTCCAAGCTTCTGGATAGGCTTGATTTTGCTCTATTTTTTTGCGATCCAATATCACTGGTTTCCTCCGAGCCTAAGTTATGCTACTTTAGGCGGAGGATCTACCCCAATCCCAGTAGGCTCTCTACAATACATTCAGGCTTACCTTTGGGCTGCCACTCTTCCTATAATAGTCCTAACACTGATTAGCTATGGAGCCTTTCAGCTGATTATGAGGAATACGATCACTGATGTCATGACTGAAGACTATATCTTGATGGCTCGCGCAAAGGGATTGAGTGAAAGGAAAGTTCTCTACAAACACGCGTTTAGAAACGCGTTACTGCCTGTCGTGACAGTGGTCGCATTGGCGTTCGGGGGTATACTCGGGGGTGCAATAATCACAGAGACCATTTTCAGCTTTCAAGGGATAGGCTGGGCAACCTTGAACTTCATTTACGTTGACGATTATCCTGTTTTGCAAGGGGCCTTTTTCCTGATTGCGGTAATGACTGTCTTTGCAAATTTTATTGCAGACATCGCCTACGGGTTTCTCGACCCAAGAATAAGTTATTGAAGATTTGATGGAAAGAAGACACTGCGAATGAGCAAAAAAATTATCAAGCCCAAAAGGTTTGACTCGCTAAAGAAATTTCTGAAGGAGTATAGGCGCTCAAGACTGGGCGTCGCCGGAGTGGTGATAATTCTTTTCTTTGTCATCCTAGCAGTTCTTGCACCGTTTTTAACCAAGGATAACCCCATTTACACTCAGAATCTAGCATCGCCAATATCTGTTCCGATTTGGGCTAGATACTTCCCGCAATATCAGGACTATCCTGTGAACAGTTATTTGCTTTCTGGCTCTGCTCTCCAGACAAGCAGTGACCTAGGACACTGGCAGCTGCTTTCCTTGCCTTCAACCAACAACTCTGCCAAGGGATTTGTAACTTTCCAAACGACCTCTTCTGGCTTATTGCTCAACTTTAGTCCCGCTAAATCATCTTCGTCCAATTCGATAATTTCAATATTTCAACAGTCCTCGGCGAATCCCTCATTCGTTCTCAATCAAACTTTCACATATCCATGGACCTACCCCTGTGAGTTCACAGCTGGGGTTACGGTAACTGCCCTTAAGGGCAATCTTTCGACTTCAGATTTCTCGGTTGACATCTATATCAAGAACCCTGCTGGCAAGGTATTTCACATTCTCGGGCCAGCAGTGTACGCTGATCCTTCGGATGCTGTTGAATATGTTAGCCAATTCGTCGAGAATCATCCGACTCAGGTAACTGCAGACCCAAAGAATCAATATGTCAATTTGCTTGCAACTGGTTCGAATGTTGTTACGAACATGGGAAGGTGTGGGCTATCAGAAGGGATATTCGGGAATCGCGGTTCCTACACTGTATCTTACATATTTTCATCCAAAGTGTCCACCTCTGTAATAATCTCCAATCCCTTTGTATACATTTTTGGCTCAGCTTACGGTCTTCTGGGGACAGACGAGTACGGTCGAGACATTTGGTCACAATTTGTCTACGGTTCCAGGGTTTCATTAGAGGTAGGTTTAGCGGCTGCCGCAATAGGAGTCTTAATAGGAACTCTTGTGGGGCTCGTTTCAGGATACAAGGGTGGTTACGTTGATGAAGCCCTTATGCGGTTCAACGATTTCCTCCTTGTTTTGCCTTTTCTCCCACTTTTGTTGGTGTTGATTACCCTGCTCGATATCAGTCATGTTGTCACTTCTCTAAATAACGAAGCCTTAATACTAATTCTCCTGGCTGTACTTGGATGGAATGGAATCGCGAGAATAATCAGGTCTCAGGTGCTCTCAGTCAAACAGCGACAATTTGTTGAGGCTTCAACGGCTCTTGGAGGTAATGACAAACACATAATTTGGAAACATATCCTTCCAAATGTGATGGGATTGGTATACGCAAATATCGCGATTCAAGTTCCTTCTATTATTTTAACTGAGGCCGCTTTGACGTTTCTTGGCTTCGGAGATCCGTCACTCATTTCTTGGGGCTACATGTTGTCTCATGCCGGAGATTCGTTGAATGCGCAAAACGGTTTTGTATGGTGGTGGTTTTTGCCGCCTGGACTTGCAATTGCAATTTTATCCATGGCATTTGTATTTGTAGGATTTTCATTGGATTCTGTCCTTAATCCTAAGTTGAGAAAGAGGTAGCCCCTTGAAGGAAAAGAAGCAGGCACCTTCGAGTTTATCAAATTATTGAAGATGACATGGATTCTGCTTTACCTCTTGAAATAAATATGGACTTTATTCTAAGGGAGAAGGGTCCAAGATTGAGCGACATGCTCGAGTTTTTGTTTCATGCAAAAACTCCGATTTAGCGAGAATCCATTTCAGGGTACGGATAGTCATGAACGGAGAAGATGCCTTGTCTACAGATATTGGGATTTCAGAGGATTTAAGCAATTCAGTTTTGAGAGTTGTTGATCTCAAAAAGGAATTTGAAGCTAAACTTGGTTTCTTTGCTACTATTCGAGGGAAGAAAGTCAAGATTCGCGCAGTTGACGGCGTTAGCTTTGATATAAAGAAAGGCGAAGTCTTTGGATTAGCAGGAGAAAGTGGCTGTGGAAAGACAACAGTAGGTAGGACAATGCTCAGGCTTATAGAACCTACAGCTGGTCAAATTTTCTTCAAGGGTAAGGAAATTACAAACCTATCAAAGGTTGAAACAAGGGCATTGCGTTCAAAGATTCAAATCGTCTTTCAGGATCCGTATGAATCGATCAACCCAAGAATGTCTGTATACGAGGTGGTCGCGGAAGGCGTTAAAATAAACAAGAAGATATTCGGAGTCAAAAAGGAAGAGCAAATTGTTGACATGGTAGAAAACGCTCTTTCCCTAGTACAACTTACTCCCCCATCACAGTTCATGTCTAGATATCCTCACGAGCTTTCGGGAGGTCAAAGACAGCGCGTTGCAATCGCAAGGGCTTTGGTTCTCCAGCCAGATTTTATAGTTGCAGACGAGCCAGTCTCCATGTTGGATGTCTCAATCAGGGCAGAGGTTTTGAATGTCATGATGGATATTCGGGACAAGCTCGGGCTTTCTTTCCTCTTTATAACCCACGATCTTGCTCTTGCGAAGCATACAACAGATAGGCTTGCAATAATGTATCTCGGAAAGATTGTTGAAATCGGAAGGTCGGATGAGGTGATTGATAAGCCTCTTCACCCTTATACCCAAGCACTGATTGCGGCAATCCCTGTTCCAGACCCTGACGGGAAGAAAGTTAAGATTTTTGCAGGCGGCGAGGTTCCCAGTGCTACAAAGATCCCGAGTGGTTGCAGATTCCACACAAGATGTCCTTATGTCAAAGAATTGTGTAGAACAACTGAACCAGAGTTACGAAGGATAGAGGGAGAGCATTACGTGGCTTGTCACTACTATGAAGAAGCATACTCGACATACACTTCAAGGATTGAAGAATCAATCTCCAAATGATAAATTCATCTTGCCTTTTCACTGATCATTAATTGGTCGAACACAGATAGATGGATACGTTTAGGGCGTTTATGAGTCAATTAATCGAAAAGTTGACTCGCGCTTTCACAGCTATATTATAAATGCATGTCGCTTGCGTACCAGCATCTCGCCAAGTGGCTTGGCTCGACTTCCAATAATTCAGGTTTTTCAGATTTGCACTTGCTTGTTGCGTAAGGACATCGAGGTGCAAACCTACAACCTACCGGCAGATGAATCAAATCAGGAGGAGAACCTGGAATTGAGATAAGGCGTGACTTCTTGGCTACAATATTGGGGAATGCTTTGATTAGCCCAATTGTGTACGGATGTTTCGGGTTGTGAAATATTTTCGAAGCAGATGCATATTCAACCACTTCTCCTCCATAAATAATCGCCACCTCGTCACACATCTCAGCAACAAGCGAAAGATCGTGGGTGATCAATATCATTGCCATCCTCTTAGATCTCTGTAGGTTCCTTAAAAGGACCAGAATTTGTGCCTGAACGATTACGTCAAGCGCAGTAGTAGGTTCGTCTGCGATCACAATATCTGGATCTAGTGAAAGCGCCATAGCAATTATCGAGCGCTGCTTCATGCCACCAGATAGTTCGTGGGGATAAGATGAATATCTATCAGGCGGAATACCTACTTCTGTCAGTAGGTCCTTCACCTTCAGCTCAGCAGTATCTTTGTCGATATCCGAATGTGCAAGGATGGCTTCTTTGATTTGATCTCCCACTCTGAAAACAGGGTTAAGAGCGTTCATCGCTGCTTGAGAAATGAGCGAGATGCGTTTCCAGCGAATCTCGCGTCGTAACTTTTCTTCACTAAGCGTCATTATTTCTCTTCCATCAAGACGAACAGTTCCCTCAAGTACTTGCGCATTGGAGGGCAGAAGTCTTAGAAGAGTAAGAGCAATGCTAGACTTTCCACTACCTGATTCCCCTGCAAGCCCAAGAATTTCTCCCTTTTCGAGGGTAAATGAAATACCGTCGACTGCATGAACGGGTCCTTCTCTTGTTTGATAGTACATTTTAAGCCCACTAACTTCCAAGAGCGACATTACCTAGTTTTCCCTCCTTTACGATATTTCTCACATCAACTTATCAACAAATTTCGTTGGAAAAAAGTGCTAAAAGCGATGACAATTCTCCAAATTCAATCAAAATATGGAACAGACAAATAATAAGGAGGAAAACCTTGGTTTAAAAATTTTGAAACTTCCTTCAGCGGTGCGACCAATATCGTGACGAAAGACTTTGAATAGATAAGTCTTGTTACCAAGAAAAACCGAACACTTTCTCAGATATAGAAAAGGCGCTACGAGATAAGCCATATTATCTTGGGGAGCTTATACAACGATTGATGGAAAGCGAGAAGCAAAGGCTTCCAGCCAGACTATTATCAATATATTTTTGGGCTTCGTTAATTATGTGTTCAGCGTTACTGCTCGCAGAGATCAGGAGCGTCCGTCTATTATTATTCTGGCTGATGTCAGCGTCTTCAATCCTTTGCATATTGACTGCGGGAAAAGTTGAAAATTTTAAGAAAAAAGAGAGGAGCTTACTTAACGAAGGGTGCTACTTTTCTGAGTATAACTACAGCGCACAAACAAGGAAACTATTATTGATATTGTTCGGAACAATCATAGCATTTCTTTTGCCTTTTTTTGTTTCAAGTGTTTTAGGAATATTTGCTTGGCTTGGCCTTCTCCTTGGACTAATTGATGGTTGGATAGGCGCATTGATTTTCTATAACTTATATTTGAGGAAATGGGAAAGAACATATCATGGCAAGCTGTATCAGATGCAATTGTTAAGAGGACTCAGAGTAAGTCACTCGGGAATATCATTCGAAAGAGAAACTGAATGACATTGAGCAACACAAAGGTAAAGTCTCACCGAACATTGCGCGAATCATTGATTCGGATAGTATTTCCTCTGAGAATAATAGATTATGATGAGCAAAAGTCTGCTAAAGACCTTGAAAATATCGATCCTTTAGACCGATTTGAGAAGATCATTCGGAAAGATGCTGAAGAAAGGGCCAATGATTAACGCTCTTAAATGGTCCTACAACAGCTTTCGCCACGTAACTGTGCGTAATTGCTCTTCAATAGCAAATCGTCGATTTTCACTGTTTTCCGATTTGACGCAACACATCCCGCACAATATGTATTGACTTCCAAATATTCAAAGATACTAATGTTTCAAAAGTTTGACTCTTCAGCGTGGCCTTCCTCGTTCGCAGAAAGTTTTCCCCTTATTATTCTCACTAATTTTGGATGGGCTCTCGTCATTTGTTGCTCGTTCTTTGTCTTGTTTGTAGATAATGACTTTGCCGGCGCATTCGTAACCTCCTCTCGCCCTAGCTCGATTTACTATTGAGAAGATTCCATTCTTGCATGAGAAAACTTCTATCATTAGGTCGGTACAACGGGTGTTCCACGATTCAAGCGACAAAAATCTTGGCCAAAGCCTTTAGGTCCTAGCAGTTATCATAGACAAGTCTGGTAGTAGTTTCTTCGTCGCCGTCTTCGCGTCTTTCTTCATCCGACTCTTATTACATTGCGTCGAACTCATCTTTGGAGAATGCTATAGGACATCCACATGATCTTTCTCCTTTAGAAGCGTTATCTTATCTTGACTGAAGAGTTACCCTCCCCGAAATTTTACGGATCAAGGCCTAGTACTCGTGAACCTTCTCTGCTTCCAAGATTTCGTCTTGAAGTCTAATGAAACAACTGCACAATCAACCCAGCATTAATTCGGTTTCATTCCGAAAAAAGAGGATGAGTCGCAAACTTCTAGTCGCCTTAGTGTGAATGTTCTTCGCTTCCTTCCTTTTACCGTTCGTCATCTTTCTTTGGAGTCATCATGCCTGGAAACAGGGTTAGCAGAAGCACAGCCATCCAGGGTGTTGCCTCTCTTGGAATGAATAGAAGAGCAAGGCAGAAAGCTTCGAAGATCAATGCATCCTTCTTTGACCTCAAAAAGGGGACAGAAAGCGCCGTGATAGTTGTGAAGTAATACTTGTACACTCCTCTTCCAAAGAATGCAAAGAATATCGAAAAAGCTGCAAGGCACAATACAAGAACATCGCTTTGGGAAAACTCTTCTCTTTTCGAGCGAACAGCGGCATATGCGAGCAAGGAAACAAAGGCAAAAGCGAAGACGTAGTTGAGGTATGAGTAAGATGCAAGTGCGATTCCTTTAAGATTCACTCCCTGAATTATGCCAAGAAATGTTGTGAGCTTAGTCGGATCTGAAAGATTGTACGAAAAGCAGCTCCCAGAAGCACCGCAGTTTTCTCCCCCACCACCACTGCTAGAATAGCCGCTTGGAGTTCCGAAGATTGGGAATGAAAGTGCCCAGAAGTAAAATTGGGTTTGTGTAAAAACATACGGTGTCGAGATGAGTATAAGTGAAACGATGTAAATCGCCAAAAATAAAGCAAGCTTCTTTGAGAATCCCTCCTTCCTCCACATTATCACAGCAAAGAGAGGGAAGATGATGAAAGAAACCTGCTTGTAGCCCGTTGACAGAGCAAGAGAAAGCGAGCTCAAGGAGTATTTTTTCTTCAGGAATAGAAAGACTGAAACAAGCAGGAAGAAAGTCGTGGGAGCCGTGTTGAGCCACATGAGATCGTTGTAAAAGAGGTTGAGCGGATTTGAAATCCATACAAGGGAGGCCGCAAAGGAAAGCTTCTTCGAGTTCTCCTTGAAAACAAAATCCTCGCATATTTTGTAGAATGGAATAACCGTGAGAATATCAAATGCCACAAGCGGAATCGCAGCAAACCACACAAAGCTTCCAAGCCTTGCAAAAAGCGCAAGAGTGTAGATGAAAAGCGGAGGATAGTTGTTTACTATTGGCAGGCTGTATGCCCCCGAGCCGCTAAGAAACGGTGTAACAAGACAACGCAAATACAGATCCCGATAATCCGTGTAAGCCTCGATGTCTGGATATGGAGCTATGTAAACTGACACATTCGATGCCGAAGAAGATCCACAGCTCGGCAGCCCTGCCCGTGTTGAAAGAAACCCCATAATTGCAATGCCTAGCAGGAAGACAGCCCCCTTGACGATAGCCGAAATCAGCACAATAGGTAGAAGATCGTACCTCTCTTTGAAGGGCCGGACAGGATGAATTTGAAGGCGCAAAAATCTAATTCTGCGAAGTCAAAGAAACACCCTACTTTTTAGCCTAGCCATCGCCGATTTGCTTTCAATGTTGGTCATTGTCAACGATGTGATATCTGAGTGGGCAATAATTCTTGGAATCGCGATGTTCTCCGCATTGATTAGCTCTATTGTCATCCTTTTCATGATGGATGACAAGAATGCTCGGAAGGAATCAGGGAAATCCAATTGAGCAGAGAAGGCAGGCATCCAAATTAAATATCAGGCTTGAAATCACCTTTTCTCTGTCGCAACGCAATGCCAGTCGAAAGGAAGAGGATTAGATGCTCGAAACTGCTTTGAGATTTATTTTTCAATTCCCAAACGAGCCGATGGCCCTTTTGGAATGGTTTGCGGCTTCTGTTGCGCTTGTTGTGATTGTGACTCTTGTCTACGTGTTCATCCTGAGTCGCTCGCCCCCGCCCGATTTTCCCACGGTTGCAAAGCTCGAAGCCCTAAGATCTTCTGCTGGGAACCAAACGTTCTCGCACATGGATCCGTATCTCGCATTGAATGAAGCTCAGCAGGCTTTTCAAAGATCTGAATTTTCTAGGGCGGTCGAGCTTTCTGTTGAGGCAATATTTGGCTTCCTAGGGGCGATACTCAGAGCCCAAGGAAACGAGCCAAAGGACATGAGCATCTCAGATCTCGCATACTTGATCCAGAACAAGAACCCCTTTCTACCTCAATTCGCGCACTCGATGTACGAGCTAAATTCTCTCAGGCTACGAGTTCTCCAGGGTCAGCCCGTCTCAAGAGACGAAGCTTCTTGGGCAATTTCGCTTGCAAACTGGACTGCGCAAGCTCTCTATCCCAGCCAAATCAGGCGATGAAGGAAGGTTTAGTTCTTTTCCGTGAAAAGTTCAAACAAGAAACTCGCAGAGATTCTTTTTTCTCAATCTGCCAAAGAAGCAAACAATCACTTTCCTTTTGGTCAGAAGGAAGTCAAGGGCTTGATCACTTTCTTCTTACTTCTTTTGTCGGATCTGACTTGAGCAGCAAAGGCATTGAATGCTTTGTGATTTGGCGGGTTCGGAAAAAATGATAGCACCTCTTTCTATTGAAGTCTGAGTCACTTAAAGAATCAGGAATGCCTTCTTGTCCCGAATGGCCTTGTCTGTCTGCCTGAGTATGTCGTCAAAGGACTGTGCAAGAATTTCGATTTTCATTTCGGCTTTGATCTTTTTTACTTTCTCCGAGAGCTCAACCGAATCTGGGCCGTCTAGTATCACCACAGTTTGTCCATTGTAGTCCTTGGGTATCAAGATGGCGCGCCTCGACTGGACGAACTTTACGAGCATCCTTGCAGTCATGTAAGGATTTGACAATTCGCCCAACGTAACCCTCACAGTCATATTGTTGAATTCACCTCTTTGTCCACTCGGTGCACGCAAGAAATCATCTTATCTTGGCTACACATGCCTCTATGTTAACTGTTTGCTATCAACATGGCGCAAAGTACTCCTGCTCTTGGAGCTCTTTTTTTCTATTTTCGAACAGTTAGGAAGCTTTCTCCCTTGAGTTTTTTCAAATACTTGTTGGCTTGAAAATGGGAAAAACTCTCTCGGTTAAGGGAAACGGAGGGAAGGAATTCTATCTATCTTACTTTAATTTGAAAATCGACCAAAGGAAAGCGAGTAAAGAATAGGAAATGGTTCTTCATCTTGAGAAGAAGGCAATACGTGCCCTCGGAATCGCAGAGAGTTTCAACCAAGAAGATGCCTTATCCACACTCGCGGGCGTTGTCATGAGAAGCGATCTTGTAATAGATGGCGTTGCTCTTGGGAAAATGCAAGTCTCCGGCTTTGATTCAACTTCTTCGATCTTGAAACTTTACCACAAGCTTGGCAGGAACGATATCAACGCAATACTTCTTGGGGGAAGTATACTGAGCCTCTACAACATTGTGGATGTCGATCAAATTTTCAAAGAAATTCATCTTCCAGTTATAGCTCTCAGCTTCAAGAAATCAAAGAGCGATATCTCGCGCAACATCTTGGAAAGATTCCCTGCGAAGATAGCCGAGAGGAAGATAAAACAGCTTCAAAAGCTAGGCGAACCTCGGGAAGTTTTGCTTTCAACAGGTTACAGGGTTCACATACGAGCTGCGGGGGTTTCAGATCTTCAGGCTAAGAGACTGCTCGATAGATTCACTCTTCAGGGAGCAGTCCCAGAGCCAGTGAGGGTTTCAAGGCTCTTTGCCAAAGTTGCACTTGCGGCAAGAAGGGCCGAGTAGAAATCTCGAAGCAAGGCAACTGCACTAGACGACGAAGTGGAAGTAGCACTTGCGCTCGCACTTTGCTTTGAGGATGATGTTGAACTGAATCCAGGCGGCGGAGATATGACATGAACCACCCCCTGCATATTTGGATGGAATG
>CADDZS010000012.1 GCA_902812485.1 archaeon | reverse complement strand
TTTCCTTTCGGAACATTCTTATTTATCATGGCCCGTTCTCTTCCTTGTATAACAGGTTCTTGGAAGATTTGTACCCCGAAATCATCTATGGAATCACTATAGTTGCATTCCTTGTGCCCTATCCTTTGCTCTGGTTGATCAGGGCGCTCACTACCGTGAGAATGATGCTTTTGCTCTTTGCTCTTGATACTGTCCTGACGCTCGAAGCTGCTTACTACTCCAGTATTGTATTCATCGCAGTGCTACACATTGTTACGATTCCAGCTCTCTTTGGGCTTGTTGCATTTGATCTTATTCAACAACATAGAACCCAGTTCAGGTGTCTCCTTTGTGGAAGGACAATCAGAGTTGACGAAGAGTTCGAGCTTGTAAAGAGGATGATAAAGGGGAGAACCGCAAGCTTCGCAGTTCACAAGTCTTGCGTAGGACCGAAAGACTGGGAGAAAAAGCCGATATCGAAAAGAATTCTTCGAGGGGGAATACCCCGCTGACGATGATGATGAAAGAGCAAAAAGAAGTATGCGAAAACCTTGCCCTTTAAGCACTACAAAGATAAACTAGGAAGGGCAAAAAATTATCATCATCCTTCCCCTTAGGCGGGCTTCTTTTTGTTTCGCGAATATTGTGCGGAGCGCAGTTCTACCCCGAAGATGGGTTTGACCAATCAAAAAGAAAGCACAGGTTACTTCGAGCTCCCCATCGTAGCTGTTAGAGCTTCGCCACGACCTCCGCTTTCGCTCACTCCTCTTTTCTGCCTAGCCTTCCTTCTTTGCTCGCCTCGAGCTAGCCCTCCCTTGCGAGCTACACTTTGTCTAGTTTCGGCAGAAGCCGCTTGAAGACCTCGCTTTTCGTGCGGAGCTTCACCACCGGCCCTAGCTACTCTTTCTCTTGTCTCTTCAGATGCCGATGCGAGGCCTCTTTTGCTCTGCCGCTGTTGCTGGGATGTCAACGAATACGCTTCCTCCCAATGCAATTGTTGCTTTGGCAATATTTAGTAGTTGTGAAACCAAGTTCTATTCAATCCCTAAACCGTTAAGCGCTTCCCAGACTCAACATTCTCGAGACGATGAAAGAGATTAGATCCGCCACCAGCCCCTGACTGACAGAATTTCTCATCTGTATCAGCAAGTTTTGCTGTTGCAGTTTCACTCTAAGTACTGGTCGACGCAGTTCCGCTCGGAGGCCAGGGGTGTGTTTGCGGCGATGTCCAGCTGAACGGATATATTATGTAATTTGTCGTGCTGATGCTGGTTGGCTCGAGCAATTGTAGGGCTTGTATCGTACGGCCATTCTGAACTACGTTTTGCCACTGCATTAAGAGGATGTATTGTTGCGACTCGATCCACTGACCTCCGGGAGTGAATTTGACGGTTCCCATCACGGTTTGGAATGTCGTACTAAGGAGGGCGCTTCGAATATCTGTATTAACAAGGTCGCCAGCCACCTTGATAGCATCTGCAGCTATCAAAGCCTCAGTGTAGTATACGCCCTCAAGCGTCGGAGGGTGACCCCAGTAGGACTCATATTCGCTGACAATTTGTGAATTGTTTATCGTGTGCCCAAGCAGATTCCCCTGGTACGGGACAAGTGGGTGCCACGGGAAGGAGGACATGAAGCCAACAGACAGGTTCCCAACCCCTCCCAGCTGAGGAACGGCAAAGGGAGCCACAGCCGTACCTCTAGTGAGAAGCCACGCTTCTGGCTGGTAATTGAGCTCCTTTGCAACATTAGCCATTAAAACCGCGTCTGGCGGCACTGGCAAACCATAAACAGCAACAGCGTGATCTGATTTTGCACTCGAAATGAAAGTGTTCATTTCAGAGGTGCTGCCAGTCTGGAAATTAAGATCGGAGCAAGGACATACTGTGTATCCTAACTGTTGGGCGTATGCTTCTCCTGCTTTATTGTTTGCAAGTGCAGCCGGGTCCCCTTCCCCAAAGAAGGCAATGACACTGTTACTCGCATTGGTCGGAGGGAAAACACTGTGGAACCAGTCAAGAAATATGTGAGCTTCATTTGTCTCGTTTTGAAATGGAGCAAAAATCCAAGAATCATTGCAGTTTGAGGTGCAAGACTTGTAAGACGATATGTATACTGGTCCGACGTAGGGTATCTTGTTCTGGCTTGCAAAAGTTTGTGCAGTAGAATCTTGTACTCCTCCAAGCTCACCCAAGATTACCACGGCGTGATCAGTACTGACAAGAGTTTGGAGATTTTGCGAAGCTTTTGCAGGATCTGTGCCATCATCCAAAACTATTAGTGAGACCGTTCCTTTTGCACCATTGCACAAAGGTATACCGCCGAAGCTGTTGATGTCATGAACTGCCTGATACAGAGTCCAGTTTTGTTCCTGCCCAAAAGCAGAGAGACTTCCTGTTAGCGATAGTGTTGCCCCAAAAATTATTGGCACATTTTGACCGCTTGTGTAAGGGCAAACCTTGCTAGGAGCGGTGCTTGCGGGCGATATAAAATAGAATCCCGCAGCAATAGCTGCAATAGCGACGATCACAACAACTATTACGACCGAGACTGCAGTAGAGATTGAAAGTTGACTCTTTCTGGTCCTCATACTTTTCGTTACTCTTGCTGCATCTGAATTGTTTCCGTATATTTAAGCGGTTTGAGATATAACAGCCTTTGTACTATGACGGCTCGTAATTCGCTTCGTAAGTGCCAGGGCCGAGGGAGCGATTCCCCTAGGAATCAACACAGCAACAATCATAATCACTACGGAGAAGAGCAGTACATCATAAGTGCTGCCAGAAAAGTAGTTCTCAGTGGAGTAGTTTACAACACTGAAAATCAAAGCTCCCAGAATCGGCCCTTCAAAAGTTCCAATTCCTCCTATTATGACCATGAATATCGGAAACAGGGAATAAGTCAAGTTTAGGAAAATGGTGCTGTTAATGCTTCCAATGTATTCGAGAAAGTACGAGCCAGCAATAGAAGCAACAAAACCCCCGACCACCAGCGCAATCGACTTGAACAAAAGAATATTCACTCCAAGACTTGAGGAGGCTAACTCGTCTTCTCCTATGGCTTTTAGAGCGTATCCTACTTTGCTCCTCATCAACAAGTAGATCCCAAAAATGGAAAAACCAGTGATTACAAGACCTATGTAATACTGATCTATAGCACTCGTGATGTCAGCGGATGGGACTAGGAAGTCTGTTCCTATGAAGAACTCTACCAGCGGCTTCATAAGAACTGGAATAACCAAGGTTGCAATCGCAAAATAATCGGATCTCAACCTGAAAGTGGGAATCAGGGCAACTGCGAAAAGAGCTCCAGCTAATCCACCCAGCAAGATAGAAGGTGCCAATGAAAGTCCAGCGTGCATTGAGGCTCCAGACACAGTGGCTCCCAATGCGAAGAATGACACAAGTCCTAGATTTAGGAGTCCAGCGTAACCCCCCATTAGATTCCAACTTTGAGCAAGAGTAAGCCAAACAAAGTAAATCGAAAAGAGGAGCAAACTCGTTTGGTTTGTTTGCCTCAATACCAGCGGAAATACAGCGGCGCAAAGCAAACCAAATAGGACGATTGTTGACGAAATCGTGCCTCTCTTCCCAGGAAGAACGGAAAAATTGAGAGCCATCAATTTACCTCGGATGCCCTCTCCATGACTTTGATTGATGCGAGCGGCTGAACCTGCCGCGTCATTGGTTGCAACGGTTTTCAGAGTCACTTTGCCTTCGGCCCCTACTTTTGAAGACGGTGACCAAATAGTCCGGTTGGTTTTATCATGAGGGCTATCAAGAATATTATGAAGGTCAAAACAAGCCCGAAATCTGTTGGAAAGTGGAACTGCGTCAAGACATAGTACGCAACTACATCGGAACCACTCATTATGAGTCCCACAATCAATCCAGCCATGAGTGTTCCAATCATGCTTCCCACCCCACCCAAAATTATCACTGCAAGAATGATCGGAAGAAGGGAGGTGTCAGCAGTCGTTGGGGTTACAGAATTGGTAAAGGCGAATATACCGCCAGCCAATCCCGCGAGTCCAGATCCCAATGTAAACGAAAGTACCCGCATCATTCTTACATCTATGCCAGAAAATTCAGCTGCTTCCCAATCTTGAGCAGTTGCGCGAATCGCCTTCCCGTAGTAAGTTCTTGTAAGAAATAAGTGCATCAATGGTATGACAGCTATTGCAACAATAAACGCAATCAATTGAGGCTCTTGGAGAAGAATGGGGCCTACCAAAAGAGAAGTACTTGAATAAACCTGATTCTGCGGTTGAGCGCCGATTCCCGAAGATGGATCAAGTACTGGAATCAGAGTCAGGTGAAATGACGAGAAAGAAAAACGGAGCCCATTTGCAATGACATACTCAAGGAAGACTGACAGACCAAAGGTCGCAAGAAGGGGGGCCTCAAATCCTGTGCTCTCAACTTTGTATATGAGAAGAAAATAACTTGCCGCCCCAACCAGTGCCATCAATACAAAGTCCAGCGCGGCGGAATAAAGAGGATCTATGTGAAACACTGGTGTTATAAGAATCGAAAATTGTATCGTGATAAATGAAGCAAGCACTATGAACGCCCCGTGTGCCACGTTCAGAATCCTTTGCACGCCAAATATCAAAGACAGACCGACTGAGGCTAGAGCAAAGAACCCGCCCTGAAGAATACCGCCAATCAACAGCTGAGCCACAGTTATGGCAGACGCGGACATCCTGGCGGTTCCTCACTCATCCATGCCAAGATACGCTTCTTTGACCAAAGGATCGTCGATGAGATCAGTGCTCCTTCCGTGCTTCACGACTCGTCCATTTTCCATTACATACGAATAGTCAGAAACTTCAAGCGCCCTTTCCGCATTTTGCTCTGCCATCAGCACAGACACACCTGCTTGCTTGATCTGAAGGATTGTGGAAAGGACTCTGTCGAAAATTATCGGAGCAAGACCGAATGACAATTCGTCAAGGATTAGAAGCCTTGGAGATCCCATGAGAGCTCTTCCGATCGCGACCATTTGCTGCTCTCCTCCAGAGAGGGCAATCGCCTTCTGTTTTCTTTTCTCCTCGAGAACCGGGAACAATGTATATACCTTTTTCAAAGAGTCTTCAAGATTGTTGATTGCTCTCGGTGCTCCCATTCTCAGGTTCTCTTCGACTGACAGTGTTGGAAAGAGTCGCCTACCTTCTGGGACAAATCCAATTCCCATTCGAATTATTGAGTGCGTCCTAAGGTTCGAAATGCCTCTACCGTTGAATCGAATTGTTCCTGATCGAGGAGGGATCATTCCGACGATTGTTTTGAGAAGTGTCGACTTGCCAGCCCCATTTGCTCCAACAAGACATACAAATTGTCCTTGGCTTACGCTTATCGAAACATCCCAAAGTGCTCTCACTGCACCGTAGCTTGCGGAAACGTTGGCAACTTCCAAGGACATTGTTGAAGACCTAGCTCTCTGATGCTTCGCTTTCTTGATCGGCCGAAGTGGTTTCTTCTGGTTTGTTTCCAGTTTTGATCCTCTCACCCATGTAGGCCTTTATGACTAGAGGATCAGACGCAATCTGAGCGGGTGTGCCTTCAGCTATTCTTACTCCGTGATCGAGTACTATGACTCTTTCGCAAATTTGCATGACTGCTCTCATGACATGCTCGATTAGCATTACAGTTATTTTGTGCTCGGCTCTTAGCATACGAATTATTTCGAGTTCCTCAGAAATCTCTGCGCTCGTCAGTCCCGCCATTAATTCGTCCAACATGAGAAGTTGCGGCCTTGTGGCAAGAGCTCGCGCAAGCTCGAGCTTTCGCTGCTCAGCGAGAGTGAGCTCGCGGGCTAGACGGTCGCGCTTCTGGTAAAGTCCTACGACTTGAAGGATCTTCTCACAATACTCTCTTGATGAAGAGGGGGAAGAGATACGCGCCCTCCCAAATAAGGCACCCACAATTACGTTATCAATCGCTGTCATCTTTGGAAATGGTCTCACAGTTTGAAAAGTCCTTGCTATTCCGAGCTTGCAGATCTGGAATGGATTCTTCCCGTTGATCAGTGTGCCTTGGAAAATTATTCTTCCCGCATTCGGCTTGTATATTCCAGCTATCAAGTTGAATACTGTAGTTTTTCCAGCGCCGTTTGGACCGATGATTCCTACAATTTCTCCTTCATCCACTGACAGCGAAAGCCCTTTGACAGCGGTTACACCGCCGAAGGATTTAGTAACTCCGTCGAGACTGAGGAGCCCAGCCATCCAGAGAGCCGATCCCGATGTTTTCAGATTATTTAGAATAAACGTCGCAAGATGAGGTAATTATCTGACATACTGCGGCGGAACAATCAATTCCGGCTCCCAATCAACCAATTTGCCTTTGTTGAATTCGTCATATGCAGAAAGATCCAGAAGGCCATGCCCGCAATTATTGAAAACGATCACCTTGCCTTCACCCTTCCTCTTGCAATTGATAGCCTCGTCGATCGCAAATCTAAGACCATGTGCAGATTCGGGGGCTGTTACTACGCCCTCAGTCTGAGCGAAAATCTTTGCTGCTTCAAAGACCTTGGTCTGAGAATAGGCCACAGAGCGCACTATCCCTTTGTGTATTAAGAGTGAAAGGCTAGGTGCCTTTCCATGATAACGAAGCCCTCCCGCGTGTATCGGTGGATTTGCGAACTTGTGCCCGACCGTATACATCTTGACGAGGGGTGTCATTTCTCCAGTGTCTGCGTAGTCATAAGTAAATGTGCCACGAGTGGTTGAAGGAACTGCTTTGGGTTCGCACGCCACAAATTCAGTTTCGATCTTCTTCCGAAGCTTCTCACGGACAAACGGGTAAATGAACCCAGAGAAATTCGACCCGCCTCCTATACAGCCGCACATTACATCAGGGACAACATCCATAAGCTCAAATTGCTTTTGCGCTTCAAGACCTATTATTGTCTGATGAGCAAGTGCATAATTGAAAGCGGAGGCAAGCAGGTAACGCGCGTTTTCTTTATGTGACAATGTGTCTTCGACAGCCTCACTTATTGCGATTCCAAGAGATCCTGGATGATTATTATTTTCAGCTAGCAACTTTCTCCCGATCTTAGTGTTTTGGCTGGGGGACTCTAAAACTTCTGTGCCGTACGTCTCCATCAATATCTTACGACCAGGCTTTTGCTGAGCACTTACTCTCACCATGTAAATTCTCGCTTTTAGCGCGAAAAGAGAGCATGACATAGCTAGTGCAGAACCCCACTGTCCTGCCCCAGTTTCAGAGATGGCGAGTTTCAGTCCTTGTTTCTTCGCATAGTATGCCTGGGCAAGAGCAGTGTTGGGTTTCATACTACCTACAGGCGTGAATTGCTCTGCTTTGTAGTAAATCTTGGCTGGAGTTCGAAGAAATTCTTCCAATCTCTTCGCTCTGACGAGCGGAGTCGGCCGAGGAAGTCTCCTGTATGCATCCCAAACCTCCTCCGGTATATCAAACCACCTTTCATCCGAAAATTGCTGTCTTACGAGTTCTTTTGGAAAGAGATGCTCGAAGTCCTTTGGGCTCAGAGGCTCAAGGGTGTGAGGGTTCAACATTGGCGCAAGTTTCTCTGGTAGATCTGGCACGATGTTGTACCATTTACGCGGTAACTCGTCGGGGTTGAGAAACACGCCATAGTCATTACTGGGGGAGGGCTTTGCTCGCAAATCTGAAACCACATGATGGAAAAATAATTCTTCATTTAAATGTTGAGTTGATCTATCCAACTTTGCTGGAACAAAGAGGGTTTCGAAGGAATTGATTGATCTCTTCTTATCATTATTTTTAACCTAATGTGATTTACGGCGGGAAAAGTTCGTTATTTTTTTCTCTCTCCCCCAGAACGTTTTAGGTAGCAAAGAAAATAAGTTTCTTTGATAAGTACATCGAACGGATGTCCCAGCAAGGTAACCAGTTCTCGCAATCAATTGGTGATTTCAGCAATCTGAGAGCAAGGGAGCATGTCGCTTTCTTGTTTTCTTCTCTTCCAGAAAAGCAATCGAAACTATTTAGCTTGGTCTCCTCCATTCTTGAAGCGGGAACAAATTCGATTCTTTACTTGGCAGGAAAGCAGGGAGTCAAGGGGATTAGGCTTTCAATGAAAGATGCAGGAATCAACGTGGCTCTCTATGAGCGTAGAATGGTGCTCAAAATCGAGGATTCACAAGAATGGTATCTTGACACTGGAATCAGTCAAGGCTTGTTCCGCTCTGATAGTGAAATCGAATCTCGATTTCGCAACTTTGCGGAAAGTTTGATCCCTGCTGGTCTTGAAGCTATAACAATCATATCTGAAATGGACATCTTGGTGAGGAAAGGTTTCCTTGAAGATTGCATACGTTTTGAGCACACTTTGAATTTGGTGATCTCCTCATTGAACGCGTTCTGCGTGTGCGTTTACGACGAAAGAGATCTCTCGGATCAGGGAATTCCATCGCCGCAAGACAGGCTCGCTCACCTGCACAATCGTATCCTTCGTTGAAAGTGCCGAAGAAGAAGGAGGAGGAGGAGCGGCCTGTCTCTCTGGTTTAGGAATTTTCTTCTTTTCCCTTTTTGAACTCAAAAGTCGGGAGGCAATTTACCATTGGCGCGCAGCCACTCGACTTGGGAAACAGTGTATCTCCATATGATGTCGCATCGATCAGAAGTGCTGAAATCCCACGGCACCAAGAGAACGATATCTCCCAATCGAATCCAAACCCTTCTTCTGATCTTTCCTCTGATTCTTCCGAGTCTAATCTTGCCATCCGCGCACTTTACCATCAGATGATCGCTACCTACAAGTTTGATGACTTGCCCGTACATTTCCCCTTCCTGCGGGAGAACCATTTCTTTGAGCTGAGCCTCATTCAGTACCTTTCTCTTTCCCATTTCTACTAAATCGCCACACTTTTCTTCCCTGAACACAGAGGATGAGATCGAAACCCCACACTTGCAACTTCCTAGAGGAAATTGCAAACCAAAACAAGGAGGAACTGTGAAAGTTCCTCTATCTGATTTGTCTATGTACAGAGGCTTTGGCTGAAGCTCGCTTAAAACGGTTACTCGAGCCAAGTCACACGCTAGAAGTGAGCTAGTGGGAAATAAGGACTCAAGAGGAAGAGGTTTTTGAGAACTCGTTAATTGTGGGCAGAATCTCGATCACTATTTGTTTTGTGTCTTTTGACGAGCGAACCAAGATTGGTTGTCCGTCCGAGATATTCAAAGCATCCCTGATTTTCTTGGGGATTGTTAATCTTCCTTGGGTAGATATTCGTATTCTCTTTTCCATTTCCCTTGGCTGCCTCATTCTGAAGCAAGGATATTCGCGAACAATGTCATGAAATGTCTCCTCACTTTATGGTAATGGAGGCAGTCAGCGAGTATATATCTTGATGCAATGTGTCAAGTTACCTACGAAGGAATCAAAGAGTCTGAAACCTCGAGCGAGAAATATGCATCGGAACACCGGGGAAATTGCTTAATTTGAGTTGGAGAGTCAACTTAAGAAACCTTTTGCAGAACGCGTTGCTCGCCTGTACTGCCAATTCATCAACTAGCTCGTTCCCGGAAAGTGGGGAAAGAAACTCTCTTTCCAATGCTCATAAGATCTAAAGCGATTCATTTCGGAAGCTATTCCACAAAGATCAGAATTCTAACGTAAATTCAGTACGCCCATTTTGTAACCCATCTCTGTGTTTCTTAAATAAGGAAGAAATCACATGATTTTCGAGCAGCAAGAGTGTGAAGACTTGATTTGGCAGACAGAGATGACATTCTGACTCGACTCAAGGAGCTTGGCGTGTACGTTCAGGACTATGAATCGTACACGGCAAAACAGCTAGACGACATCTTGTGGGCGATCAAGGCTATGCCTCGGGTCGGAAAGAAAAGGAGCATTTTGGGATATGCCGCGTGAAATTTCCTGATATTATTCGAAGAGCATCAGAGTATGAAATTCTAGTCGTGTTGAAAGAAATATCCTAGCGAGGAATTTGAACAATAAGATTGTCCTCTTCCCATACTTCAAAGAACGCACTTCGAAGATCAGTTATTCTGACCAAAGAAAGATCTGAGCCCCCAAGCTCTCGGAATGAACCGAAGGGCAATGAAGAAGAAGATTTTTCAGAAATCTTAGTTGATTCGATTAGGGAAGGCTTGAGATACTTTGGCGGAAATGATGTGATGAATGGGATACTCTACGTTCTTGAGATCGACTATGGACTCACGATGCCAAAGATTGTGCAAAACATTTCATTGCTAAAGGAGAATTTGGAACGCATGTTTGGCGATTCTTCCTCCGTAATAGAGGATAGAATCTGCATTCAGCTTGCAACGAGGCTCGGAATAGATCATAGCGGAAGATCTTTGGTGGAGCTTGCGGCCTTTGCATACCAATTTCTGTTTCACAATGATCGCTCATGACGGGAGTACTATGCATTTCCGCACGAGGTTTCCTCCCGATCAAGTAGTGGCTAATTGTTCTCTTTCCGCGCTCTCGTAGTTCCTTTGATCTGCTTGCGATTGAGAGTTGATTGTTCTACGGTTTTGCTGTCTCGAATCCCTCAGGCTCGCAGAAATTACCATTGAAATCACCCCAGCCAGTGTGAGCCCAAGAGCAACGTACAACCCAGAGCTCAAACGAAGGAGCGAAACTATCGCAGAAATCAAAAACAGGGCAGAAATAAGCAACCATATCTTTTCGCTAGCAAGCGTTCTTTTACTTCCTCTTCTCTTTTGCATTTGCAGTTTATGGAAAGAAAGGCACTCAAAAAGTCTTCTGGAAGCCGCGTGGGGCTGAAGTATCAGCAAAATCTTTTGCGGGTTTCGCAAAATGATTGCAATTGAAAGCGTGATTTCCTACATAGAGATGCGAGTTTCAAAGCTTTCTTGCCCGAAAACCTTTCTTGCTGCATCTTGGGCTTTGCCTCTGTTAGCGGCGCTGGTGTATACCCTTATGACATCCATGTAACCGTAGATATTTCCAAGAAGCGGCAGATCTGTCAGCCTCGCTTCATAGTACCTTTCTCCCTCGACGGAATCGGTAGAACCCGCAACTGTTACTTTTTCAAACGAACCTCGAGTTGAGGAGATGGGAACTGATGGAGCTGTAGGCACATCGATGAATATTTCACTTTCGTTTATCCCTGCTTCGTCTGCTATCTTCGTGGCGAATTCCTCCCTGAATTTCTTTTCTTTGAATATTGCTGCAAGAAACTTATCCTTTCGCTGGACAGTCTTCTCAAAAACGCATTTGAGAAGGTTCCTTTTGTCGTAGTCTATTGCAAGGCGCTTAGCCTGCCTCAAATCGGCCCTTCCATCGTCCTTCAGATTCTTGAGCTGAAAGAGAGTGACCTCGTCGCTAAGTGAAAGATACTTTTCAACCGAGGCATCTGTCAGATTGAGCACTCTATCTGCTAGGAGCATTGATTTCATTATCATGAGCTCTGCTGCTCTAACCGTGCGATGAAAGTAGACTGCACGGAACATTTCATAACGTGCGATCATGAGCGCTTCGAATGCAAAGAGGGCTGCTTGTCCTATTGCGAGACTTCGCTGTTCAGATATTTCAAAGGAGTTGATTATACGCTTAACATCCACCTTACCATACTCAACACCCGTGAAATAAGAATCGCGAAGGAGATAATCCATGATATCGACTGAAAGTCCCCCGGTTAAGATATCATTTTCAAATTTCATTTTTTTGTTGGAGTAGTTGCCGACAGAGAGATCACTTATCTCTCTTTTGGATATCCCGTACCGAGAGAGGATGTCGCCAATCTCTGTTTGAAGAATGATTTTCTGTGTCATCTGTTCATGGGTAAAGTCACCCTTCTCTGCCATGACCTCCTCAAAGACATGACTGAACGGCCCATGTCCTATGTCGTGGAGAAGAGCAGCTATCCTTAGTTTTTGGCATTCGAAAGAGGAAAGCAAATTTGGATTTCTTGTTGAAAGCACACCGGCAACGGTGTCGGCAAGTTTCATAGCACCTATCGAATGTTCGAATCTTGTGTGTTGACCGCCGGGATAGACGAGATGGCATCCAGCGAGCTGCCTGATCTTTCTCAGTCTCTGGAAGACTGAGCTGTCGATGATCGCTCGTTCAATCTCATTGGCATACACATAGCCATGTACAGGGTCTCTGATCTCAGCTGATTCGCGTCCTGACTTCCCACCAGCCTTTCTGACATGTGCAGTGCGCAAATCTTTTCCTTCAGAAGAGTTGTTCGATAACGATGGCTATCTAGGTTTCTGCAAAATTTGTTAAGGGATGATGACCTTAGGCTCGGCAGAATTTGACTTCCTTCAAGAAATGATGTATGTGAAGTAGCGTCGAATTAAGAAAGAATGCGCCATTTTAACGATAAGCTTGCGAAAGACGAGCCAAGCCATCCCAAGGAGGACAACTTAAAAGAAGAAGATGACTTCGACGAACTCGTAGAGTTGGAAACAAAGGTTCGTCAGCAAGTTAAGGTGGTGGGCCGGACACTTTTCTGTTTTAGATGTGACGGCTCTAAGGAAATTGCGAGCTATTACTGCGCATGCGGCTCCTTTCTGTGCAGCTTTCACTTGGCAGAGCACAGCTGCCTCGTATCTGCATCCATGGAGTATAATGAAGAGTTACTTCATGCTTTGTCATGAGATAGGACTAAAAAAGATCCTCTTGGTTTGGAGTATTCTGTTCAAGGAGCTCTTTCTAATTGGATCCACGGGATATTCTTTCTATCCGGATCGAACTGATTGATCTTTCTCCACTGAATGCACGAAGAGAGCATCATGATTTCCTAGGCGCGTGATAACGCCTTATCTCAACTGTTCTGACTTGTGAGGCTCCCTTCAATACCGGCTCGAAAAATGAAACTTCTGAAATAAGAAGAGGAAGCAACAACAACAACAATCACACGAGTCGCAGCTTTTCAAAGAAAAGGAGCGCAGCCTAAGTGTAGCTTCTTACTTCTTGTCTTGTTTTTGAGCAAACATCGTGCGCAACCAACGTGTAAACCTTTGCGCAATTGAGGAGATTTGGAATGTACATGGTCCCCCTAGTTTCCTTGCCTGGCCCTCCCGAGGGGCCGTAGTTGACAGCAGAGATCCCGTGGCGAGTCAGAATATTCGCATCTGACGACCACGAGAAATAAACAATCTCGACAGGCCTTCCGAAAACCTGTTCGTGAGCTTTTTTGATAGCCGATGGAATAAATTCGGTTTCCGAGACTTCCGACCATTCGTCTGTCAAGTATGCTTCTATCTCTGGTTCGATTCCTTGAGAACTCCTGAGTGGTTCAAGTGCGCGGTAAACCTCTTCCTTGATTTCAACCGCCCTGAATCTTGGAGGATATCTAACGTCAATGTACAAGTTGCAAAACGCAGGGGTGCGTGATGCCCTCCAAGGCCATCCTCCTTCGATGGCCCCAACATTTACAGTTGGTTTTTGGCCTTTGTATTTGTAACGTTCCTGATAGTCAGGTATCCAGTGCTCAAGGGAATCGATGACTCTTGTCATCTGATATATCACGTTTGGCACATTTTGAGAATGGCCGGTGTGAACGAGAGAGCCTTTAAGTGAGATTTTGAACCAGCAGCTTCCGCTGTGAGAACACATTAATCGCAGTCCTGTTGGCTCTCCAAGAATTGCAACATCCGCAGTGCCGCCGTGAGCTACCAAGTAAGCGGTTCCGAACCCATATCCTCTAAACTCTCCTCCGCGAAACCTGTCCACCTGGGTCTTTTCTATTTCACCGACGACTCCGGCAATAACGATATCTCCATCTAATTCGTTTCCACTTTCCTGAATCGCCCTTACTGCCGCTGCATAAGCGGCTAGAGCTGATTTCATGTTGAAAGCGCCCATCCCGTACAACCAATCGTCTTTCACGTATCCCCATGGTGGCTCGAACCTGTAAACTGGCGAAATCGCCTTCAGGATCTCAGGATCTTCGCTTGCCGCAAATGATGTGTCCAAGTGCCCGTTGAACATTAGAGAAGCAGCTTCTGGATTCTTTCCTCGAAGAGTGGCAAGAACATTGTAGCGATGTGGTTCAACTTCTTGCATCACGACTTTCATCCCAAGCGACCTCAGCTTCGAGGCATAGAGTTCACCGACTTCTTCCTCTTTACCAGTAGGACTGTCGACGTTTACAAGGTCAAGTGCATCTTGCACAAGCTTTTCTTTATCTACAGATCTAAGAAGAGATTCTGGATCAATTCGCTCTGGCATTGCTATTTCACCTCTTTGCAGACTACTGCAGGAACTAGCTCCCCTGGCAAATTGCAATCGGTCTTACGAGCGAACCAGTTGCACCTTTGATTTTCAGTGGCAGTGCTACCAAGATTGACACATACTGTTCGTCTCGGGCAAGTTCCTCGAAGTTCATGCTCTTTATCATGAATATGCCATTGTCCACCAAGAAAACTTGGTGAAGCTCGAAGGGTTTAGGGACTCCAAAAGCTAGATTGTCAGAGCATGCGACTGAAATTTTCATGGAAGAAAGATATCTTGCGCCATCTGCTGTAAGTCCTGCAAAGCCATGAAGGTATTTCTCCGGATCCTTGAGAAAGAAATTCGAATACCCAGTTCTAACAAGAACAGCGTCTCCTGGTTTTACTGCCACTTGCTCTTTCTCCAAAGCTTGTTCGATATCTTTCGGAGTGATCTCGTATCGTTCAGGTAGTATGTTCACTCCCTTGAGAGCAGGAAAATCAAGCAAGATTGCCCTTCTGATGATGAGAGGAACCTCCTCTACTCCCATGCGCTTGTAACCTGCATGAGTTTCAAGCTGAGAGGCGCTAACTCCTCCGAAGAGCTTACCCCCTCTTGACATGTGACACAATGCGTCGATATGCGTGCCGGAATGCATGCTTGTTGTAACAAGTTCCAGAGAATCCGCAAAGTCCAAACCTGGTGCGATATCTTTGAAGAGCTCCTGAGTGTGCTCGTGATATCTGTAGAGATAAATCAGAAACGGAGGGTCAGCCGGATGTACTGGCATCCCCCAAAAATATGGTTGACCTAGATCGTATATCTTTGCTGACTCAATTGCTCTAACAAATTCCTCATTATCCATATAGCTCACTGCTACTGCTGACAAGAATACCTGATTGCTCTGCAACTTAAAACGATTATCAGAGATTTCTTTTTCTAAGTTGAAATGTTCTCCCAAGGAAATCGTGAAGCTTATTTGGAAATCTTGCCTTGTTTGGGAGCATTGTAAGTTTTCCTCATTTCGAGATAAAGAAAGAATCAGGAATCCAACTCAGGTAAAAAAAGGTGTTACATCTTTCTTTGTAGTTGTTCTCTTCTGTAGCAAGTATTCCGCTCTTTCAGGGACACACGATATTTTGGTATTTTTCTTTTTCGACCCCAACCCTTACAGCTTGCAAAGTAGCAAGGCTCAACAAATTTGCAAAGGAAACTGTTGTATGCCTATCAAGTGATCTTGGCGCTCCTTACAACCAGATTTAGCGCTTCCGATCTATATCGGACCTCGCATCAGGCATGTGCCTCTACTTTGAGGGATCGATATCGATTGATAGATCTCAAACATCAAAAGGCCATGGTGCAAGATATTGCAATGGCATGGGCCATAGAAACATTCGCTGCGGAGTCCGTTTCCTCGCTATTGTGTTCGCAAACCTTTGCTTTTATTAGGCGGTTCCACGGTTTTAGGCGCTGAAATCATTTTACAGAGTTATATGCAACAACCCTTTTCCTAATGAGTGGATTTGGTGCTCTAGTAGTGGTATCTCAGCAGGGCTCCGAGCAGCAGAAATTGCCAAAGCTCGGAAGCGAGGTTCGATTCAGTGATGGAAGCACCGCTGGCAGAGTGAGAGCTCTTCATCAAGACCATTTTGTCGTTGTGCGTGGAAAGAAAAGGGTTCGTCGTCTTTCGCTTCCCTATTCATCCATAGAATCGATTGGAAACAGGATTGTCATTCTTCGAAACAGCAGATCGGAGATCCTCGAAAATACCATTCCACTAGAACTCCAAGAGAGGGAGGCCATTTCGAAAAAGCGATTCATAAAGGACATAGACGACCATCTCGATCTTGATAATCCTGAACGGGCAGAGAGGATAGCTAGGATTACTTTGTACCTCTTTAGCCGGCGATTAAGTCCGGATAAGAAGAAACAACTCAGAAAGAACCTGCCGCTGGGAATAAGGAGCTTGTGGGCTACTGTGGAACAGCCCGGAACAGAGAGGTACTTCAATATGGCAGACTTTCTTACATCGATAAAGAAACAAGGCAGATTCTCCACAATGGAGGAAGCTTTCATTGCTTCGAGAGAAGTCTTCGCCGCGCTGCGAAGAATAATGCCTTCAGTCGAGGCGATGGAGATCGCTAGAAGCCTCCCACGCGGATTGCAAGAAATTTGGGAAAGCGCAATGAATGCAAACTCGCTTTCTCCTTGATTGTTGAGCATATCACGGTTGAAAAACCCGGCTCTCGGGAACCTTACTCATTTGACTTAGCAATCCTGTTCATTGAAATGAACGAGCGGAATTTAGCAGACGAAGGCTTGAAAAGTGGAGCCATTTTTCCGTACTGATGAAAGAGATGTAGCAAATCATTGCCAATCTACGAATTCGAAGGTAAGAGTCCAAAAGTGAACGATTCTTCATACGTTCATGAAATGGCAACTTTGATTGGAAATGTGGAAATAGGACGAGAATGCTTTGTGGGGGCAGGTTCTGTTCTCCGTGGTGATTACGGTACAGTCCTAATTGGAGATAGGACCTCGGTTCAAGAAAATTCAGTCTTGCATGCGCGTGAGGAGGGCGTTGTTTCAATTGGAAGTGACGTTCAAATCGGTCATGGTGCGGTTCTTCACAACTGTGAAGTCAAAGATTATGCAGTAGTAGGCCTAGGTTCGAGAATTTGCGATTACTCGGTAGTCGGGCGATGGGCTATCATAGGCGAAGGAGCGGTGGTTTCAAATGGAACAAAGATACCTGACGGAAAGGTTGCTGTGGGTGTCCCTGCCAAAGTGATTAGAGATGTTAATGACGAGGAGAGAAACCTTTGGTCTCACTACAAAGCCAAGTATGTAGAATTGTCGCACCGGTATAGGATAGGCCTCAAAAAGATCTGAATGAAAGTGGGGGGAATAGGGGGTGTGTTGTGATCATGTGCGTCATTCAAAGATCTAGGATGGAGTGTGTGTGCCTATTTTGCTTCTGAGCTCTCATTAGAAGACAAATAAGATAGAAGTCTAACAAGGTCTTTATGAAATCAAGATTCAGAAGGAAGAGTGTGAAAAATATAGGCTATGTCTATTGAGTTCAAGCTTCCAGATCTTGGAGAGGGAGTAGCCGAAGGGGAGATAATCAAGTGGTTGGTTTCTGAAGGACAAGAGATCAAGGAAGACCAGCCGATGGTCGAAGTGATGACTGACAAGGCCACGGTGCAGATCCCCTCGCCCGCGACTGGGAGAGTTAGACAAATAGTTGCAAAGGAAGGGCAGACTGTGAAAGTAGGATCGACGATAGTGATTTTGGACACAGATGGAGCTGGAAGCGTTGCAAAGACTGAGAAAGGATCTGAAAAAGGGGTTGAAAGCATTAAAACAACCGCGTCTCAGGTCGAGCAACCTACAACCCAGAGGCAAAACATCGAGCTTCCGCGAAGAGCGATAGCGACTCCTGCTGTAAGGAAACTTGCCAGAGATTTGAACTTGGACATCGATACAATAGAAGGAACAGGCCCCGGCGGCCGGGTTACTGAGGAAGATCTGCGCAGGGCAGCAGCTGCTGCTACAATAAGAAAGCAACCACCAAGTGTCATTGCAACACAGCAAGTTTCAACCGAGCCAACTCATCCTCCAACAGTTGGGCTTTCGTCAGCTCTTGAGACCGCTATGAGGAAAGTGCCCCAAGAGATGAGAGAAGAACGAATCCCACTCCACGGAATCAGACGGAGAACGGCAGAGAAAATGACGAAATCCATCAGAACGGCAGCTCATGTCTGGCATGTGGACGAGGTAGACTACACAGAGCTTGTAGAGCTAAGAAACAAGGCAAAAGTTGCAGCCGAATTGCGTGGAGTCAAACTGACCTATCTTCCCTTCATAATTAAAGCTGCCGTACTTGCTTTGAAGGAGTTTCCCTATTTCAACTCAACACTTGATGACGAGAAACAGGAAATAGTGGTGAAGCACTATTACAACATTGGATTCGCGACGGACACGCCCAACGGACTGATTGTTCCGGTCGTGAAGGATGCTGACAAGAAGAGTATTCTCGACATTGCAAGAGAGATTTTCCAGCTCTCCGAAGATGCAAGAAATGGCAAGATTTCGCTGGAGAACATTCAAGGTGCGACTTTCACAATCACGAATATTGGAACCTTAGGAGGAATCTTTGCAATGCCGATAATAAACCACCCGGAGGTTGCGATTTTGGGCGTGCTCAAGATAGAAAAGAGACCAGTTTTCTGGCAGGGACAGATCGTAGCGCGAGACATTGGATACATAAGTTTGGGATTTGACCACAGAGTGGTTGATGGAGCGGACGCTGCACGCTTCACATCACGAATAGTCGAATATCTTGAGCATCCTTCATTGATGCTCTTGCTTAATTCGATCTAGAGAGCAAGTGCAAGAGCTAAAAGCAAGGAAAAGGTCCAGTTGGAAAGCATCGCTCTAAGTGTAAAGGATGCATAAAGTGGAGGAGGTCCATCTTCCCCAAAATATACTTTCCATTTTTCAAAGAGCACAAAGGCGGAAGCCAGCGGGGCAAGAATGCTTGATACCGGTAGGATCCTGTAGGCAGCAAGCATAAGAATTACTACATAGCTCGCAATAGTCAGGGCAAAGGATAGCTTCAGCGCCTTCTTTCTCCCGAGGACTGTTGTTAAACTAAGCTTCTTGCTTGCTCTATAGACTTCAAAGAAGATTAAATCATGATCGAGCAAGATCGTCACCGTCATTATTCCGATTGGGATGGAAATTAGGAATGCCTCCATGCTCAAGATTCCTGTTTGAACATAGTAAGATCCTAAGACTGGAACCGGTCCAAATGCAGCGAAAATTGCCAGCTCACCAAGTCCGATCCCTCTATAGTCCAGCTTGAGTGGTGGTGCTGTATAGAAGTAGGCTAGAGTGACTCCTATCAGTCCAAGAATAAGGGCCCAGTATCCGACTCGGATAGAGAGGTAAACGCCAAAAGAAAGGCTGAGACCTAACAGAAGAAAGGATAGTGCTTTGGCGACCGGTAGTGAAATGAGGTTTCTTGGGAGCGGTTTCCACCCTTCGAAGTCTTTCGGGAACATAGAATCGGCTTTTGAGTCCACACCGTTTTCGTAGTCGTAACAGTCATCGATCGCATTTGCCCCCAAATGAAGAAAGACGCTTCCCGCAAGAGCAAGCCCGAACAGCTCAGCATTTGTCGAGTGTGTAGATGAATAAGCAAGAGCAGTCCCAACCGACACAGGAAGTATTATCAAAGGAAGAAATTGTGCTCGAGTCAGTCTCAAGAAGATACTCAGTTTTCCTGATCTCTCCCTTGGTTCCACGAAACCTTGAGCGGCTTTGGGGCCATCAGTCATTGATCGTCCATCGCGCCTTCTTTGAGCTACTTCTGTTGTTCGTCAAAAATAGAAAAACAACTGCAAGAAGAAGAAAAAGTAGAACAAGGATGGTAAAAACACGAGATCAATCAAACTCCTTGCGTCGCCACCTGAAATTGGAATTGACTTTGATCAGCCTGTACAAGAACCCATCTAAATCTTCGAGAAAGCGAAGATACAAGATTGCGCTTTACTTCAAGCAAGTCTACTTTCGTTGTTCCAAGCTCTTTCGCCATGGATGTCATGATACTTGATTCTAAACCGCAGGGGTTTATATGGCTGAAATAACTAAGGTCTGTGTTCACATTGAGTGCTAATCCATGATATGTGACCCAATGAGAGATCGCAATTCCAATGCTTGCAATCTTCTTCCTTTTTCCTGCGATCCACACACCTGTTTCCTTCCCAGTTTTTGACTCAACATCTCTTATCCCAAATACTTTCAGTGTTTCAGAGATTGCATCTTCCAAGAGCTCTACATACTGCCTAACTCCTAGGGATCGCTCATGGAGAGAAATTATCGGATAAGCCACCAATTGTCCAGGTCCGTGGTAAGTTGCATCTCCTCCTCGCTCGACCTCGACGATTGGGAGTTCCTTCAACAAGACGTTTTCCTTATGGCTCGATCGACCAAGCGTAATGACATGGCCGTGTTCAACCACTATTAGGGCATCTTGCATCTTTCCGCTCAACTTTGATTCCACGAGTTTCTTTTGGAGCTCCCAAACTTTCATATAGTCCTCAACGTATCCGAGGTCAAAAAACGAGCACTCTCTGAGTGATTGTTGTAGGGAAGTACCTTGAAAGTTGTACGGGTCACCGTTCGAAGTCAAATCCAAAGATTTCAATCATTCCCATCTCGATTAGGCGAGAAAGAGAGCACGTTTTTACTTACTTTTCCCCTGAGGCTTGTTTTGTATATGTATTGCTTTACCGAGGGCGTTCTCTGCCGATTCCATGATTGATTCAGAAAGGGTGGGGTGGGGATGTACTGTTAGTGAAACGTCTTCAAGTGAAGCTCCCATCTCTATTGCAAGGACTGCCTCGCTTATGAGCTCGGTCGACTCTGAGCCGACGATTCCAAATCCAAGAATTCTGCCAGATTCTTTCTCTGCAATCACCTTCGCAAACCCTTCCCTTTCTTCGGAAGCAAGAGCCTTTCCACTTGCGCTGAAGGGAAATCTTCCAACAAGCAAGTTGTTCCCAATTGATGTGGCTTCTCCATGAGTCATCCCGACGGTTGCTATCTCAGGGTCTGTGAAAATCGCAAAGGGCACGGCAGTCCAATCAGCCTCGCTACTCAGGCCGGCTATTACTTCGGCTGCAACTATGCCTTCCTTGAAAGCCTTGTGAGCTAGCAGGGGACCACCTGTCACATCTCCCACGGCAAATATGTTTGGAACATTCGTTCGCATCTTTTTATCTACTTTGATGAACCCTCTTGCGTCTAACTCGACCCCTATTTTCTCAAGCCCGCATCCTTTAGTGTTCGGCCGCCGGCCGACAGAGACGAGAACATAGTCAGCAGTCACATTGCGAGAGTCACCATCTTGTGTTTCGAATTCTACATTGACGGATTCATCTGACTGCTTCGCCCCTTTCACTCTGCTCTTGAGGAAGATCTGAGCCCCCAAGCGCTGGAGATTTCTTGACACTACATTCACAAGCTCCGGATCTGTTCCCGGGAGAAGCTGGTCTAGCAATTCAACTATTGTAAGATGAGTTCCAAACAGGTTGGCATACATCATTCCAATTTCAAGTCCAATTACTCCCCCACCAACTATCAGAATTGATCTTGGAGGTTCCCTTATGTCAAGCGCCTCAGTACTACTGATCACTCGTCTTCCGTCGAACTTCAGGTTTGGAAGCTCGATTGGCTCCGTACCAGTTGCTATCACTGCGTTTCTGAAGGAAACATTTGAGATTACGGTCCCTTCCTTCGAAACAACTTCAGCCTCTCTTGAATTCTTAATTCTCACAGTTCCATACTCAATCTGTACCTTGTTCAGTTTGCAAAGTGCGGCGATGCCATTTGTAAGTTGATTCACAACGCTTTGCTTCCAGTCTTGGAGCTTTGGGAGATCTATGCTGACTTGTCCATTGATCCCCATTCTTGAACCATTCCTAACTCTTTTCACAAGCTTGCTTACCGTGATCAGAGCCTTGCTAGGTATGCATCCGACATTGAGACAAACCCCTCCAAGCTTCTCCTTTTCAACAAGAAGTACGCTCTTTCCGAGTTGCCCAAGACGAATCGCTGAGTGATAGCCGCCCGGGCCTGATCCAATGACGAGTGCATCAAATTCCGAATCTTTCGAATTTGTCACTAGAGGATCTTCCATTTCCTTAGTTTTATGTTCGTTTGAAATCAATGAATGAATACTTGCTCCTGTCTTTCAACTGTACTTTCATCCAGTCAAAATAGATTAATGTCAAAATGAAGAGAAATTAGAAATCGCTTTTCTGGACAGGGATGATTTGGAGCTATGGAACTGAGACAACGAATCACTGATACTCTTATCTCTTTTAACAGCGTTTGATGATTTGGAGCTATGGAACTGAGACAACCGCATTCTGACTAGAAGATTTTAACAAATCAGGAGAATACACTCTACTCCTGGATACGTTCTTTGATACTATTTCTTTCAAACGGCGAGTCGCCTCTCCAGGGTCCTTTGCCTTCATGATCTCTGAAATTACAGCTATACCATCAGCGCCCGCTTGAAGCACTTTGTGAGCATTTTCAGCAGTTACACCGCCTGATGCAAAAATTGGAATCTGTATTTTCCTCCTAGTTTCAGAGATCATCTCAAGAGGCACCAAATCGCAAACGTTCACAGATGGAGAAGGAAAAACTGAGCAAAAGGAGACGTAGGTAACCCCATCGGCAGCGGCATGGATCACTTTTTCCCGGTCGGTGCCGCACGTGACACCGACTATCGTATTATTTCCCAGTCTTTCCCTGATAGAAGCGGGGGTTGGCTCATAACCATCAAGGTGTACACCGTCTGCATCAACCTTCTCCGCGATGTTGAGGTCATTGTTTACAAGGAACGGCACCGAATAAGACTCTGCCAGCTCCGAAAGCATTCTTCCTAGACCTACAGCCGACTTTTCTTCCTTCCATGAGGCCCAGAGCTGCAGAACATCGAGTCCAGCATCCATCGCAGCCTTTGCTACAGAAAGCACGCGATCTTCTCCATAACTGGGATCGACTACGAGGTACACTCCACCTGTGATCTCCCTTTTCCCTCCACTCCTCAACTCACATCATTCACCTTCAACTATTGAAAAGCTTTGAACACAAAACAGTGAAGTATTCCAAGAAAAAGGAGGAACTCTTCAACTGCTCGTACAATACTAATTCCATCCTTTTCGGATGGCATTGTAATATGCGTTCCAATAAGGATCTGTTATCGGATAATTAATCGTTGATTCGACGCCTTGATCGACTATGCGCCTCCCGTACTCTGCCTTGGTCAGTTCCCCCACGATTGAGGCAGGAATATCTTTCTTAGCCAAAGATTCAACAATTTCATTAGCCTTGGGAGGAGCACAAGCAAGCACAAGAGATCCTTCACTTAGAGATGTCAAAGCGTCGATACCAAAGAGATTACAAACTGCCGAGGTTTCCTCGGAGATTTGGATTGATGATTTTTCGACTCGAATTCCAAGCGACGAAGCTGCCGCGAGTTCGTAAAGCGAAGAAAGGACTCCTCCCTCTGTGGAGTCATGCATTGCTGTTACCCCCTGGGATCTAATGCCTACCTCAGCAGCAGTAAGCGCATCGTCCACGACTGATATCTTCCTAAAGTAAGCACAAGCCTTGTCGTAAAGAGCATTCCCCAAAGAGTCGCGCACCTTGTTTGGAAAGCTTCTGGATAGAATTCCAGTTGCAGCTATTGCGGCCCCCTTTGTAAGTATGACCTTGTCTCCCACTGATGCGCCAGATGGTGTGAGACATGCTTTGATCGACCCCACTGAGAACATGGTACCTCCTCCTATAATTGTGTAGTCGCAACCCTCGAATTTGCCAGTGTGGCCTCCAACAATAGAAATCCCGAGTCGAGCGCACTCAGAGCTGAGAGCCTTCCAATATTTTTCAAATTCGTCCAAAGGCATTCTTGGTGGAAGATTGAATTCAAGCATAACGTACTGAGGACGAAAGCCACTCGTAGAAAGATCAGAGGCAAGCAGATTCACAGATAACCAAGCCGAATCTTCAGGTCCGAGCTTTGGAATGAACGAAAGAGGATCACAAGTACATACCATCACGTAATCTGATCCGATCTTTATCACACAGTTATCGAAACCATGAGAGGGACCTACCAAAACTTCGCCTCTCTTTTTGCCCAAATTGGTAAAGATCACATTGTCAAAGAAATCCTTCGGAAGTTTGCCATAAGCGAAAGTAGAGGAAGAACTATCCTTTTGAGGTTGATTCTTACCTTCTCGTCCTTGATCCTGCGGCAATTTCTCTCCCTGGACTCCCCTCTTTGCCTTTTCTTTCATGCGATCGGCTCATCCATAATCACTTTTTTGATCGCAACCCCAAGGAATGCACCGAAGAAGAGCCCTGAATCTCGCTCGAGTCTCAAGAACTTTGGGAAGAGTGTCGTCCTCCACTTCGCAACTACCGCAGAATCAGCAAACGTATCTCTCACAAGACGCTTGATTTCAAAAATGGAGTAAAAGTGAGCGTTTCTATAGTACTCATTCTTCCCGAAAGCAAGCTGTATCTTTCGCCTGAGCGTCGGGAGCGACCATTTGTTCATGAGCCCCAGAATGATGCCCTGTTTTGACACCCGTGCCGCTTCGCTTAGTACACCTGATGGATCTGGCATGTATTCAAAGCAAGTTATGAATGCAGTTATATCAAACGAGCGCGATGAAAAGGGAAGATTCGAGGAGCTCGCATTTATGATCTCTCCGCCTGGCCAAAGGGTCTTGGCCTGACGAACCATGTAAGGAGAAAGATCCACTCCCTTCGCTTCTAGACCAAGAGATCCAAACCATTTTGTGAAATGAGCCGTTCCGCAGCCTACTTCTAGGATTGTGCGTGGATTGTCAAACTGGCCAATCATTATTTCAAGAACTTTCTTCTCCAGCATGTCGGCCCGCTTGTACTTTCCCTCATACCATGATTCATAAGTCCGAACTATTTCTGGTCTCATGTACCACGGAACAAAGTCAGAGGGCGCCCGCCTTCGAGTCCCCTTAGATTCGGCGGGAGCCTCATCCTGTTTTTGGACCAAGATTCTTTCAGAGCCACCTGAGGGTTGCTATCTTTCTAAACAGCTAGCCCCCTATCTCTTTATTTCGTGCTCTGTGGTATCTTAAGTATGTTTTACTTCTGGCTAACGAGCCGTTACTACCGCTACTCTGGAGGAATTTCTGCGGCTATCTTTGCGAGATCAATTTTGTTCTTAGCCCGCCTAATCAAATAGGCTACAAAGAAAAGAACAAATCCAATTGGAATGAAAGCAAAGTTAAGAGCGACGAGAGCAGGCGAAAGAGAAAAAGCTGCTTCGTTTGCGACAAAGACGTAGGTCATAAACAAGATGAATCCAAGCGAAGCTACCCCTAAGATTGCGATCAAAGGACGAGAAATACCTTGTTGGCGGAAGAGTTCAACCACTGTTCCCCTTCTTCTTCTCATAGATGCAGCAATTGCGGAAAGAGCAGTCGGAAATATGCTACTGAATGCCGGAGCAATGATCACTGCGTAGAAGATAGGAAGAAGAAGAGAATTTTCCAATGTTATGAGTACAAGTGAAACCTCGATAACCGCCGAAATTATCAAAGTTGAGACAATTGGTGTGTGAAGTCTACCGCTTACCTTGCTAAAGCTCAGGGGAGCCACACCATCAAAACTCCAGGCAAATATCGATCTTATTGGCTGAAGGTATAGAGCTGGAAGAAGTAGCACAGTCGTCCCAAGAACGATCGCGACAATAACGAGCAATGCGACAAGAGCGCTTCCACTCGAGAGTATTATTATCCCTGAAATTGCTTGCAAAGGAGAGCTGAATAGTGTGCCGGTGAAAGACAGATTGAGCAAACCTACGAGGAAGGAGGTTCCAAATGCCCTGTAAAGGAGGTATACGAGGATTATGAAGAGAGCGCCGTTTGTTAAGGCTGCGCTAGCCATAGTTGTGAAATTCCTCCTTGCCTGATCTGCCCTCTTTATCTCTCCGCTCACATAGGTTTCCCAGAACACCCATATGACAGATGAAGAACAAATAGCGATCGCAGGCAGGGCAAGTGTGTAAGGAATGGGAGATGATGCTTGCTTTGCAACATAGGAGAAAGGATCAGAAACTGTTCCGCTTCCGTTCGCCACCCTTGCAAAGGAGTTAAATGAAGCGTGGAATGTGGAGGGACTCGAAGAGGAAAGAGAAGCGATCATAGCAAGAGTTCCGATTATTGTAACAATCCAGAGTGCATCTAAGAGTCTGAAGGTCTTCTTGATTCCTGAAGCAATCACTGCCGCAAACACCACGTTTGCCAAAGTTCCAACTATGAATGAATCAAGTGGAGTCCCTAGCGCCGTCCCTAGCGAATACAGCGATCTGTTCCCGAGGAAGAAGCCAAGTACCTGGAGTCCTGGCGAAAGCGCAGAGTACGAAATGAAATACAGAGTGAAGGCTGCTGAAAAAAGCTGCCATACCGTCAAGGAAAAGTTGAACGAAAAACCGACTGAAGGATGTATTATCCTGCTGTTGAACACATAGTCTCCCCCGGATCTAGGCATTGCAGATGTGAGAATAGCGTACATCGTTGCAATGCAGAGTGCAAACGCAAGCGCTACTACCTCTGCCAAAATCAGATCGCTCCCCCCGAGCCAGAAAAGCTGGCTCAATGCAAATACAAGCGGCCCAAAGAGCCAACTTGCCGAAGAGTTGAAAACAAATGAGTCGATCCAGCTACCCTGCCTTACAAGACCGGTGCTTTCTCTAACGAAGAGCTTACTCTCTGTCAAGCCTGTACTCTTCCTCCCAACTTTGCAAATTGCCCGAACAAGCTAGAACCCTTTACCCGGCTAATGGAATCACGAACATGCCATCTTTGTGAGTAGACTCTTATAAGTCTGTAAATAAGTGAGTTATGGATGACTGAATGAGAAAAGAGGTGATTTGAGAGAACATGCAACCTCCCTGTGAAGTCATGGTCAACGATTTTCTTCCCTCCATCCGAGGTGCAGTCGCTCACGAGCTGAGTTCAAGAGGGTACAGCCAGAGCAGAATAGCAGCCTTGCTTGGAATTACACAAGCAAGAGTTAGCAATTATCTCTCAACTGATCGTTCACGCTTTGAGGCTGAGCTCATTCGAAAGTTCAATGTTGGCTCTGATGAAGTAGAAAGATATGCGAGTCTTCTTGCGGAAGATCTGACTCGAAGCCAAGTCGATGGTATCTTCACGCTGTACTCGATATGGAAGAATCTGTTATTTTCTGGATCGATCTGTAGCATTCACCAAACGGAGTATGGTGTCTCACGGCAATGTTCAGTATGCATGGAACTCCACCGTCCCCAGATTCGCGAAGAAAGGAGAGTCGCTGACTTTGGAGATTTGAGCATCCTTGAAAATCTGAGAGAAGCGGCAAGACTTCTAGAAGATTCTTTCGAGTTCCCGCTTGTGATGCCTGAGGTTTCCGTGAACATCGCTTTTTGCCGACCCAACTCAAAGACGAACTCTGACGTTGCAGCCTTTCCGGGAAGGATAAACCGTGTGCACGGAAGAGCTAAAGCTCTCATTCCTCCTGAATTTGGATGCTCAAATCACATGGCTAGGGTTCTCATGATTTTCAACAGGAAGTACCCATTTATCCGCTCTGTCATGAACATCAAGTACGATTCTCGGGTTGAACTAGCCATAGAGAAGCTCGGCCTTTCAAAAACTGAAACCCATCTAGTAGTCACGGAAAGAAAGAAATCAAGCAAGACTGGCAAACTTGGGCAGCTTGAGAGCGATATTGCCCTGAAGAATTTAAAATCAAACAAAGATGAGCAAGTTCTAAGACGCCTCGAAGCCTGCGAGCTCCCCGTTTCTCCTTCTGAAAGGAGAGGAAAACAGCCGGAGGAAAGCGAGCGGAAAGAGAAAGAAGAAGTAGCAGAAGAGCGTGTCTTCCTTGTTATAGACAAAGGCGGAGAGGGACTCGAGCCTATAACATACGTTCTTGGGCAAACACCTGTAGATGTCTGCCGAGTCGCCCTCAAAATCGCAAAGAACTATCATCAATCTTTGTGAGCTTCTTTTCTTTGCTTGGTGTAAGCAAAGAAAAGATCTTCCTTTTGTTCCATCAATTGTGGCGGAAAACAATCAGTTGGTCCTGACTATTTCCATCAGATCCGTCATAACTGCCTGAGCGGTTGCTGTTCTACCGGCACCTGGGCCGATTGAAATAATTTTGCCGAGGGTGTCAGTAGTAATCTCCACTGCGTTCAACACTCCATCAACAGATGCAAGGGGGTCACCTCGAGAGAGTATTGTAGGCTTGACGCTTGCTTCTTCTTTGTCGATGCTTACAAGCAATTTCAACACGCTGCTACAATGGCCGTCTGTGATAGAAATCCCTCTGATTCCCTTGATTTCCATGTTGCCAAGATTATGTTTTGACCAGCCGATCACTTTGGAGAATATTATTGCTTTGAGAGCCGAGTCAAACCCGTCTATGTCCATTGAAGAATCTGCTTCGGCTATGCCCATGCTTTGTGCGAGTGCCAAGCACTCCCCAAAGGACTTGCCCTTTGCCATTTCACTGAGAATGAAGTTGGTTGTGCCGTTGAATATTCCCCTTATCTTCTGGACCTCGGCACCAGGAAGGAGCTTCAACAAGTTGAACGAAGGGGTTCCCGCCATAACTGTACCTTTGAATTTCAGTTGAACGCCCCGCTTCATTGCAAGCCCTGTTAGTTCCTCGTAGTGGAGTGCCATCGGCCCCTTGTTAGTGGTTATTACATTTTTGCCGCATTCGAGCGCAGTTCTTATGTGAGAAGATGCAGGTTCTCCATCCTTGATGTTGACCTGAGTGAATTCGCAAACAATGTCAGCTTCAGACTCTCTTATTGTTTCCGTTGCGTCTTGCCTTTCTACTGATAATTTGCCAGCTTTGATCTGATCGATTGTCAACTGTGATGGATTCTTGATATGACCATATGTTGTGCTTGAAATTTCATATATCGCAGTATCTTCCAATCCAAGAAGTTTTCTCTTTTCGTGAAATAATTCGAAGAAAGCTTGCCCAACGTTTCCAAATCCCACTATCAGAATCTTGTTCAATGCTGTATCACCTATGGGGCACTAGACTCCGAATATTTGAGGACTGTTGAAACCTTTCATTCTCACATTGACCCATCTGTGCCCCTTCCTTCCTCTTGTCCCTGCTCGCTTAGGCCCCTTAACAGAGCCCTGATCGACAGACACACGCGTTTGCGGAATAGAAAGGTACATCACATATAAATCAATGAATCTCGATGCCTAAAAGCAAAAAGCAAAACTTCAAGGAGGAGGGTTTTTT
>CADDZS010000011.1 GCA_902812485.1 archaeon | reverse complement strand
TTGTTGTTGTTGACTCGGAGTAGTGGCAATGGATTGTTCAAGAGGAAGAGAAATAGTAGACTCCTCACTCTTACTCTTTTCCTTCTCCATTAGCTTCCAGACAATGTAACCAGCGAGAAGCAGTGCACCACCAAAATAATTCAAATTAAAATTGTATCCCAAAATGCAAGTGTATTCGTGGGGTCCCGGCGCAATGGATGATGGACACATGGGATACACGATAGTGCCTAAAAACAAGAGCTGTGCGCCGACATACATCGGTACAGCTCCAAAGATGTGCCTTCGAATCTTTCCATCTTTGAGCTTATTCCAGTGATAATTGTAAGACTGTAGAAACCAAACAGATACTAACACCGAAAGGGGGACACCTAAAAATGCAATGCCTGGTCTAGTCTCGATTGTGTATATATCAAGGCCAGCTCCAAAAATGAGGCAAGCGCACGTAGAGCCAAGCGGAAGAATCTTGCTCATACGAAGCTGTAAAATAAATGAATTATAAAAATTAATTAACTATGCTTCGGGAGTGAAAGTGACATAGTTCTCATACCATCCAGTGCCGATGTAGGGAACAGCGGTTACTCCGCTTCCTAGTGCATCTGAGAATGAACCAGCTAATTCTAGCCATAAGGAATTGGGTGGGATGTTGTTATTCGTCGGCCCATTTGCTCCCAGTTGCACGACTGAAGATAAGGGAAGAGGATAGTTGTATATCCTGAGGTCAGAGACGACCCCTGGAAAGAAATCGCCTTGGTACGCTGGGTCAAAGCCCACTGACACAGGATAGTAACCAGTAGCCAACGAGAAACCAAGGCAGAAAGGCACATCATAGAAGTCAATGAAACAGAAGGAACGGAAAAGTCGATGGAAAACATCGCAATCACGCCAACGACAAATGGGCCGAAAAACAAAAGTTGCAATTTGCGGCCTGATGGCTGAAGTTGATGCTTTTTCATTTGTAACTGAGCTTGAGCATGAGGGAGCAGAGAGTTCCTGCAACCTCCAAAGTTCGAATTTCGCAAAGAAAAAAATCATATACTGCTCGCGAATGAGTATCAGATTCCCAAGAACTCGCCAAACACTTAAACACAAAAGTTCTCGATTTTTATTTCGTAAAAGAGAGAGAAATCAATTCCCATTGGCTGGAAGAAAAGTGAGAGTCGGAGTAGTGGGAGCGTCTGGCTACGTTGGGGGAGAGATACTCAGGATTTTGCTTGGACATCCCGACGCCGTGGTGACTTTAGCGACCTCCAAGCAATACGAAGGAGAACCATTACATAGAGTCCACCCCAATCTCAGGACATTTACAGATCTTACATTCGCCGCACCGAAGATTGATGAGATCACGTCAAAATGCGATTTTGTTTTCACTGCGACTCCACACGGCTCCTCGATCAGGTTTGTTCCAACCCTTCTCGGTTCAGGGCTTCGAATTGTTGACATGAGCGCGGATTTCAGGTTGAAAAACCCAACTGCGTATGAAGAGTGGTATGGTTACAAGCATCCCAACCCAGAGTTGATCAAAGATTTTCTCTATGGAATCCCTGAGATCTACCGCTTTGAGATCAAGTCTTCGAAACTAATCTCGAACCCAGGTTGCATGGCCATAACAAGCATACTTGCACTCGTTCCGTTCGTCAAGGCAGGCTTGATCGATGAAGAACACGTGGTCATCGACTCGAAAATCGGAAGCTCTGGTGGGGGGGCGAAGCCAACTCTTGGGACACACCATGCCGAAAGATACGGTGTCGTGAGGCCATACAAACCAATAAGACACAGGCATACAGCCGAGATCGAGCAGGAGCTGTCGAGACTTGCTGGGAGGGAGATCAGGGTATCGATGACCCCACACGCTGTGAATTTTGTGCGTGGCATCCTTTGCACTATTCACTGCTTCACAAAGGAGAAGCTCGACGCGCCCCGGATCTGGAAGACACTGAGGGGATTCTATGAAGGCGCTAGGTTTGTTCGTTTTGTGAGGGACAAGAAGGGTCTTGCAAGATATCCAGATCCGAAGATTCTCGCCGGATCGAATTTTTGCGACATAGGGTTCGAGTTTGACGAGAGAGCGAATCGGCTCGTGCTTCTGTCAGCAACCGACAATTTGATGAAGGGGGCGGCTGGGAACGCAGTTCAATGCATGAATCTGATGCTCGGCTTTGAAGAATCTGCTGGACTATTGTTCCCAGGCCTTCACCCAATCTGAATCACACAGTGAAAAAAAAGAATAGTGTGCTAGCAGGTGAGGGGGAGAGGAGTAGGAAGAAGAGGAGGAGAAAGAAGAAGAACCAGATGGCAAGAATTGTGGTTTGCAAAGTTGGGGGAAGCATTGTCGATGGTATCCATCCAACGTTCGTCGACGATTTGAAGCGCCTTCGAAGCCAAGGCGTAAAGGTGGTGCTTGTTCACGGCGGAGCGGATCAGGTTACTGAGATAGCCGAGAAGCTCGGAAAGAAGCAGCGATTCATAAAGTCTCCAGAAGGAATCACAAGCCGCTATACCGACAAGGAGACTGCTGAAATTTTCACTATGGTCATGAGCGGGCTCGTGGCAAAGCGCTTCGTTCAAGATCTTGGCAAGAACGGGATTGATGCTGTCTCTCTTTCAGGGATTGACGCTCGAACACTCTTGGCTGACAGGAAGTCCAAGCTCTTGATAGTTGACGACAGGGGAAGAAAGCTAGCAATTGATGGAGGATACACTGGCAAGATAACTTCGGTAAATACCGACTTTGTCAATCTGATACTCGAGTCCTCGATGATTCCGGTTGTGTCCCCGATCGCGCTCGGAAGGGAGTGGGAGCTCCTCAACGTAGACGGGGACAGAGCATGCTCACACATCGCAGGGGCGATGGCTGCAGAGTTCGCCGTATTCCTGACCGATGTCGAAGGCGTAATTCTGAACAACGAGGTAGTGCGAGAGCTTAGTGTTGAGGAGGCGCGCAAGACGCTCAAACTGGTGGGTGCTGGGATGGACAAAAAGTTGCTAGCGGCAGCGGAAGCGGTGGAAATGGGCGCAAGAAGTGCAGTTATCTCTTCGGGGCTCGTGAATAACCCTCTTCAGAACGCGCTTGCTGGAAGGGGAACCCTAATCAAGAGAAGCGCCTAGTTCATGCGAAGGAGAAAAGAGACGAGAAGGAGAGGGGAAGAAGATATACATGAGTGTTGCATCAGACTTCGAAACGCAAGTGAGAGAGCCGTTTGATCGTGTCGAGGATGAGATTTTAATCCCTCTTTACCAAAAGTTTCCAGTGCGAATAGTTCGGGGTAGCGGGACGCTACTTTATGACGATTCCGGCAAGGAGTACATAGATCTTTCGGGGGGATACGGTGTCGCTATAGTCGGTCATGCGAATCCGGAGGTTTCAAGGGCGATCTCCGAGCAGTCTAGAAAGCTCATCACCTGTCATGGCTCGCTGTACAACGACGCAAGGAGGGAATATCTAGAAGCAATTTCAACTCACCTTCCAAAGATAGGGAGAGAAGGGACTACCAACGATAGCGAAACGACTGGACTTTCGAAAATTTATTTGTGCAACAGCGGAGCCGAAGCAAATGAAGCAGCTATAAAGTTCGCAAGGAAATCCACAGGGAGGAAGAAGACAATAGCTTTTACCGGAAGCTATCATGGGAAGACGATGGGAGCTCTCTCCGCCACTTGGAGCCAGAAATACAGGAAGAAGGAGTTCGAGCCATTCGTCGAAGGATTCGAATTCGCTCCCTTCGGAGATTTGGAGAAAACAAGAAGGCTTGTGGACAGTGAGACAGCGGCGATCATAGTCGAACCAATTCAGGGAGAGAGTGGTATTCATATTCCACCGGACGATTTTCTTCCCGGTCTCAGGAAGCTAGCCGATCAGAACGGAAGCGCCCTAATTTTTGACGAGGTGCAATCAGGCTTCGGGAGAACGGGGAAGCTCTGGGCTTGCGAAAACTGGGACTGCTGTCCTGATATTTTGACAGCGGCAAAGGGAATCGCAGGGGGTGTCCCCTTTGGCTTCGTGGCTGTGACTCGGAAGGTGTCAGAGTCGCTCAAAGTGGGAGATCACACCAGCACCTTCGGTGGAAACCCGCTTGCCTGCGCGGCTGCAAAGGCTGCGCTCGATTTCCTGCTCCGCGACAAGCTTCTGGAGAAGGCGAAGCAGAACGGCTTGTACTTCAAAGAGAAATTACAACAGCTGCAAAAGAGACACCCCTCGATCATTCGAGAGATCCGTGGCATGGGATTGATGCTAGCAGCCGAGCTCAAGATACCAGTGAAGGACGTGATAATTTCTGGCTACAAGGAGGGGCTGATTTTACTTTACTCCGGTATCAATGTTCTTCGTTTTCTGCCCCCGCTCGTAATCACGCGAGATCAGATTGACCTTGTGATCGAGCGCCTCGACTGGATTATGTCCTCAATTGATGGCGCAGGGCAGCCGACGGGGGATGTAGAAAGAAAGGAAGAGGAAGAAGCAACCTCAGTGATTACTACTGGAACTACAAAGAAAATCTGATCAAGAAGGGGAAGAGCAAATTTCAATGAAAGAAAGAAAGGAGCCGATATCTCAAGTCGATCAAATTGACGAAAAGATAATCTCGATGCTGAAGGAAGACGGGAGAAAGGCCTTCGTTGACATTGCTAAAGTGATCAACTTGTCCGAGGCTGCTGTGAGACGCCGAGTAGCAAATCTCAATCGACTTGGGATTATTTCGAAATTCACTATAGAGACGAATTTAGGCAATCAGGCTAGGGCAATCAGTCTCGTTTCGGTGAGGCCCAACTTTCCCACGTCAGAACTCTCCTCAAGGCTCAAGCATATCAAAGGGATAGATTCGATATTCGAAATCACTGGAGAATACGACATTGCAGTCATACTTTCCGGTTCGAACATCGCCGAGATAAACAAGATAATAGACGAAATCAGAAAGTCAGAAGGTGTCCAAGATACGAATACCGTCATGATCCTCAAAACTGTTCGCTGATTCCGTCGTCTCAACGTTTAAATTCGCAGTTTTTCTGCAATTGAGATGTGCACACTTGCTGTACGCAAGTACACAAAGTGTAAGATGACACAATAGACATCATTGTCTGGAGGTGAACTCAAGGATTTGTCTGAAACGGATTGTCCGGAGTGCAGTGCTAAGATCCGCATTCCAAGCGACGCAATAGATGGAGAGATCGTGACTTGTCCTGACTGCGGAACGGGATTTGAACTTGAGATCTCAGGATCTGGCACTGTGACACTGAAGCAAGCTGAGTCGGTGGCGGAAGACTGGGGCGAGTGATCTCTCACCCACCTTGACCGCAAGGAAAATCTCAATGGTTTATGATCTTGTGAGGGTCGAGGAGAAAGCAATCATCGAAGCCGCCCGAAAGAGATCGGATAAGATAGATTTCAGGTTCTTCGACTCGAAGGATCTCTACTTTGATATTCGCGATGACGACTCGAAGATCCGAGAGATATTTGGGAAAGTGGTGCTCCAGCGTTGCGCTTCCTACTTCCGAAACATGCACCTTACCGCAGTACTTGAAGGGCTCGGCGTGAACGTTGTTAACAATCTGAACGCGGCGATCTTCGCAGGAAACAAGCTCCTAACGAGCATTTTGCTCTCAAAGGCGGGAGTCTCCACACCTCGAACAAAGATCGCTTTCACCGAAGAAGGTTCTCTCAAGGCACTTGGCGAGCTCGGGTATCCTGCGATAATAAAGCCGACCATTGGTAGTTGGGGAAGGCTCGTCGCGTGTGTCAACGACGAAGACGCAGCAAAAAGCGTGATAGAAGATAGAGAAGAGATGTTCCCTCTTTATCGAGTGTATTACATTCAAGAGAAGGTTAAGAGGCCTCCCAGGGACATAAGGGCAGTCGTGGTGGGAGAGAGAACTGTTGCCGCAATATACAGGATATCAACGACTGGGGACTGGCGCACAAACACAGCGAGAGGTGGGAGGGCCGAAAATCTGCCAGTCGACAAGGAGCTTGATGACATCTGTCTTCGGGCCACGAAGCCCTTTGGGAGTGGGATATTTGGAGTCGACTTGATGGAGTCTGAAGATCGCGGATTGATAGTTCATGAAATAAACAGCACTACTGAATTCAAGAATGTCTACTCTAAAAGTGGTGTGGATATTCCAAGTCTAATAGTTGAATACCTGTACGAGCTTGCAGGCAAGCTCTGACTTTCCCACTGTTTTTTATTCAGTTCTCGGGCTCAAAGATGATATTTCTAGTGTTTTTGATTGCTGGAGAGAATTTCTTTCTTTCGACAAACATTCTGGTAGTGAGGATTCAGTCTGACAACCTTCATAATACCGCCTCGTAACAGATGAATGGGGAGCGAGAAAAAAGAAGGAAAGGGTTTGATCCCCGTAATGATTTCAGGCGAATTTTCTTCTTCATCTTCCCCGCGTGCTTTATCGAACTCTGAAAAAGAGCGCAGAGCATCACTTGTGGAGAAGGCAATTTCGATTTACTCTCCCTCAGGGAAGGAAAGCGAATTTGCTTCATTCATCTATGAGGAGCTTAAGCGCTCTGGATTCGATCCTAGGTTCGATTCTGCCGGGAACGTAATCTGCGAAACCGGCTCGAGAGCGAATTCGTTACTTCTGCTTCTCTGCGGACATATGGACACAGTAGCTGGCGAGTTGCCTGTGAGGAGAGAAGGCTCCCTGATTTATGGAAGAGGGGCGACGGACGCAAAGGGTGCGCTCATGAGTATTCTATTTGCTTTCGAAGATTTCGCATCATTGATGGAGAAGAGCAATGACGATGATGTTAGAGGAAGAAGAAGAAGGAGAAGGAGAACGTTGAGCTCGAGCAGATTGGCCTTCGCAGCAGTCGTAAACGAGGAAGGAGACAGCTCCGGGCTAAATCAGCTCATCCGCGATTCTCTTAAAGCAGATTTTGCGATCTTTGGCGAGCCAGGAGGGCTTGACAAAATCACCATAGGTTACCGAGGACATATTCCACTCGGTATCACAGTCGAGACACAAGAGGTTCATGCTAGTGCCCCCTGGCTTGCGCAAAATTCAACTGAAATTCTATTCTCAATCTACTCTAGGCTCAAGAGCTCGCTTGACACAACTGCTCTAGTGGAAAGGAAATCGGATGGAGTTTCAATTGCTTTGACACGAATCCTTGGGGGAAGATCACACAATGTAACTCCGGGAAGGACAGAAGCTTCTCTTGATGTAAGGATTCCTTTTGGAATGACAACTTCCTCGATCAAAGCAAATATCGTGTCTATTGTCAGGGAGTTCCAAATGTCGTTCAAGGATTCAAAGATATCACTAGATTTCGGAGAGCCAACTGAGCCATACAGAGTGGATGTCAGTTCGGACATCGTAAGAGCTTTGAATCGGGCAATGAGGAAATCTGGAAAATTGAAGCCGTCCTTTATCACGAAAAGCGGGACGGGTGATATGAACTCGTACGCCATTGCATTTGGAGCAGAGGCTATCACATATGGGCCTGGGAACACAAAGCTCTCGCACACAACCGAGGAAGTCGTCGACATCGAAGAAGTTTTTGCATGCTCCGAGATTCTCGAGAGTGCGATTCATGAACTCTTTCACATGCGTGAAAATCATATAGACGAGTAGGAGTTAGGCAGAAAAGTGATCTTTTTCAGTTGTGGAGTTCAAGTTCTTGGATTGAGGCAAAAAAAGAAGAACTGCTCACTCGAGTAACTTGAGCAAAAAAATCCTTGATGGGTCTTTCGAAGATCTTCAAGAATACTAACAACTAGCATTGTCTTAGAATACGGGATTGCCCTTGACTAGCCTTGTCCTTTCTTTTGGCGTTCCAAACCTCTCTTGACAAGTGTCACCTTTTTTTGAATCCGCTTTGAGAATCTCGGTTGTGATCTAGGAAGCTCGCACTCGCTCTCGTACTATGACTCTTCTTGTTCTACGGCCTTCCAATTTCTTTTTCCGATGAACTCGAAAGAAATTTTTTTGATTAGAACCCACTCTCAAAAGTTTCTTTTTGATTCGAAGTGCCAGATTTTCATTTGGCCTTTTCCTTTGTAGCTTGTCCTTGTTTCTAAAGTTTGATTGACCTACTCAGGAATCATGCCATTTTAACGGGAAGCTGTTAGGCCGTACTGTCCTTCCAAATTTTCAGCACAGGAACGACATTATCTACCGTGACAGACTTTACAGGCCTAACCTTCTCGGCTATGATGGTCCCAAGATCCTCAAGAGTCGAAGATCTCACTTTGACTAGTAGGTCGCCGAATGTATGAATTTGGTGGATTTCTACAATGTTATCGATCTTTGACAATGCGTCAACCACTTCTGAGATTCTCCCCGCCGAAACTGAAAGGATCAAGAAAGCCACTATGGGGAGCCCAAGGTTTATTGGATCAACATCAATAGTGAACTTTCTTATTACTCCGCTATCGACGAGTTTCTTCGTCCTCTGTCTTACTGTCCCCTCCGTGACCCCGAGCTCCTGCGCTATTTTCACAAATGGCTTTATGCAGTTCTCCTTCATTTTCTTGAGCAGACGTTTGTCAAGCTCATCTAGGTGCAAGTTTTTTCCCTCTTCTCCCAATATTTATATTACGAAATTCGTAGGAAATAAGCTATTCCCTACGAAATCCTTAAATATTTCCACTAGCTATTACGGATCTAGGATTGTAAAGAAAAGCGTGCGGAGGTGATGGGGCATGAAGACGGTGAACAAAATCTGGACAACCAGTTTGGGCATCGTCGGCCTCATTGCCGGAGTGGCTCTCACTGCTTGGGGATTTGCGAGTCACTTCTACCCCATAATCCTCGGCTCCGTAGGCGCCATCCTCATGGTACTTGGTGGCGCAGCTGAAGGATACGTGTACGGAGCCTCTAAAGCCGGGGTGAACGCCGGGCGAAACGTAGAACATTCCACCGTTCAGGCTTCGGCGAAAGTCTAGTCCCCTGGCTTTAGCTCGCCCAAGCAGGGAGCTTAGGGCAGAGCCACGAAGGCTCATGGGGCTGTGATGCCTAAACTGATTTCTTTTTTATTTTTTGTAAGCAGAAAGCTTGTCTCAGGGAGATACCTCCCTGAGAATCAAAGAAACGATTTTTCGATTGAAAAATCGGTTAATCTTGCTTTTGACTAATATCCAATCTGATGACCTACATAGTATAGAGGTAGATGGCTTTTGGCTGAATTTCTCGATGACTCGACAGCCGGCTAGACGTAGTTTCAATGTCTAGCTGTTTTATGAGCAAAGCTCAAGGAACACGAGTCAAAGTCATGCGCTTCAATTTTCTGGTGGATAATAAATCGGTGTCCTGAAGTGAAAAGCAGTTTACGATGGGCAATCCTTCGTGAGAATTGGAAGGTTAGCGATAATCTAGACAGATTTGCTTCTGTTAAGGCGAGTTGAGTTTCTTTCTATGTTCATTGTTTTGCAACTGCCTATTCTTCTCGCGTTGTAAATGATGAAGAATATCATCAATGATAATCCGAGTAAGTTAAGCAAAAGAGAAGAGTTCCCAAATTCTATCTCGACGAGAACTGTTGTTGGAATCACTGAACCAAGCAGAAGAGTGGCTATAGGAGCGACACAGCAACCTCCAGTGAACAAAGCAGGGATGATTCCAGCCATCCCCAAGAGCCCTCGTTTTTCGATTCTAAATTTCGATCTCAAACTGTAAGCAAATAGAACCATGTTCAACCCAAAGAGAACTGAAAGCGCTATCGAAAACGCAGTGGGTCCGATGAATAGTACGAGACCAATGTGTTGTGTTGGATACCAAACGACTCCTGAATTGTAAAAGGCGTTGAAGCTAGAAAAATCGAAACTGAACGAGGGATTTGCGACGCCTATATGTCTCAGGTATGCGATCACGTCAAAAGGGTAGTAGAACAAGATTCCGCCAGAATATGCGTAAAGGAGCCAGTAGGCTGAGGCACAGGCGACTCCGAACATCCTGTATTTCACAGAATCTCGAAATATCTCTTCGAAGAGAGATAGAATGGAATCCTGTTTGGGTGAAAGTTCCTTTTCGGTTCTACTTTGCGAAGTCGCCAGTTTTGTGCCCATTCTTCTTCGTCACTTACCTACTCCTTTTACTTACAAAAGAGAGAAGGAAAGAGCGCATCTCATGCTTCGTTCACCACGTTTGGAAGGTCGGCTGCGAGCGAAGAACCTGAATAGAGGATTATACCACTTGCACTTATCACATAGTAAACCTCGAGATACGCATTTGGATCATATGTCACAGTTGCGTTCTGCGTTGTGGTTGCGTAGAACCAGCCTGGCTTTGAAGTTCCTCCAGCGTACTTGTCTGCGAATTGTGCTATTGAGGGACCGCTCTGACCAAGATCGTTGTACAGTTCGATTACGATTATGGTGACACCCTTTGCGTGAAGCTCTTGATAGTAAGTTTCGTTCAACAACCCTACAGCTTGTGCGCAACCGGGGCACCAAGTGGTCACAAAGTACACTAGTAAAGCGCTACCACCCAAAAATCTGCTCAAGGAGGTTGTTGTTCCATTAACTAGAAAGATTTGGAAATCTGGAGCACGATCTCCGGGCTCTATTCCATAAACGACTTTCGTCGTCGGAGATCCAGTTGATGGTAGAGAATGACTTCCAAGGTTGTTCATTGAATCATAATGATATGCTAAGACGCCTGATGCGACTATCGTTATGATGATTGCAATCGCTGCAATCACCGTTAGTCGTCGTTTTGCATACCAACGTGCTATCAGAGGTTCCCCTCCATTTCTTCCTCCTCTTGTCCCTCCTGCCTTCTTCGGCACTCTTCGCGAGGTAGCAACGGCGGAGTCAGCATCTCCTTGGTGCTTGTCTCTTTGATGCTGTAGTAAGGCATCTTCTGATCTGAATTCCCGCTGGCACCCATCACATCTTCTGCTATTCATTTGTCCTCACAATCAGAGCGTTTCACTCTGAAACGAGAATGAGTGTATCACAGTCGCTTCTCTCCTCTGGATACGGTATGACAGCATGACGAGATGTTCTTTGAGATCAGGTGAATTGACACTAGAAGAAGGAAAGCAGAAAGCAAGTAAAAGTAGAGGTAGGTCGATTCGAAGAAAGCCTGTATTCTTGGAGAGAGTTCAAACATGAGCTGCGTTGAAACTCCTGAAAGCGCTATGATACTCGGAATCAGAGGAGTGCAACACAAGGCGTTTACGAAACTAGCGAGTATTGAAGCTAAAGTTAGACCCTTGGACGAGGAAGCGCGCATCTTGAAGGCGTACAGATTCAAAACAATCACAAGGCCAAAGAGGAAACCGAATGCTACTGCAAATGCCTCTTGCGTAGGAGTTATGAATCTTATAGCGTATTGCGAAATCAACACACCCTCTGGAAGAGATGGTAGAAGATACATGTAAAGCGCAGAAATTCCGATCGCAAGGATTGAAAAGAGAATCGCGTACTTTCTCTCACTGAATACAAGAAGGAGTGCACTTCGCTCTTGACGAAGCAGATTGGATAGCAACTTGCTAGAGCCGCTGTTGCTCGAATTTCGTCTCAAAAGCAAGTTCTTTCACCTCTCTCCTTGTTTTCTCTTCGCCATCACAGTTGGAAGTTGTTGGTTTCTCTGCACGATCTTGATTTCCTTCCATGCAACTCGGGGTTTTCATTTTGCGAGAACGCACGAAAAAGAACAAACCGACCAAGAGGAGGAACGATAACCCTACTATTGACCATGGGAAATTCTTCGCTTTGTAGAAGAAGTAAGGGAATGCGAGGGTAGCGCTCCCTGCAATGAACAGGAGAGTAGGAACTAAGAAACAACAGCTTGCAAGTAAGCCCAGCATCAAGACAGCGGAGAATTTGTCAGTTCTATTACCGCTGCTCTTGTAGACTGGAACCTCACCTGTTCCTACTCGATCCTTCTCAGGATCATCGACTTTTTTCTTATTCTTTGAGTTCGAAGCGGCGTTGTTCAATTAGGAATCGGAACTCCAGTCATATACGACGAGCGTTTCGACGAGCTCTCTCCCTTTCCTGCCCTCCTCCGCCTTAGCAAAGGACATCAAACTTTTTGAAACACGCAGGTCTTTGGAATCGTTCACTTACTCCCAAATACAATGCCAAAAAAATGACAATCACTTTCTTTCTGCGGCTACTACACCGAAGTCAAAACTCCGCGGACAACAATCCTCTTGGCTTCAGACACCATCTCGCATCCCTTCATTCTGTCCGCAAATTTCTCGGCGTGACTTGCGGCAGCCCTGAGTATCGGAAGAACTGAACTTCTATTGAGAGAGTAAATGATACGCTTGCCATCTCTTCGATAATCGGCGAGTCCGCAAACAACGAGACATTTGAGCTCGTGTGAAACTCTTGTTTGATCTTCTCCGATGCACTCACAAAGCTCCCCAACGCTCTTGTCTCCTTCCTCCAAAGCATCTATCAGCTTCAAGCGCACCTCGTTAGAAAGCACTTTGAAAAGGAGAACATAGGATTGGTAGTCAACTTTATACATATGATTGATTGGACATATGTTCCGATATAAACATTGTGCGCGCTTCTTCCTCATCCCTTGTCGTTTTTCTCTCCATCCTACCTTCGGGAATATGTTCGATTCTTCTTTGATTCAGAAGAGCAGAGAAGTGAATAGTGAATAAATGAGTAAAGTCAAGCAAAGGCGACGATATGATCTCATAATTTTAGGCAATGGAGCCGCTGCTTTTGCGGCTGCCATCAAGGCGGACGAACTTGGGAAGAGCGCTCTTATGATTCAGGGAGGGACAATAGGAGGGACCTGCGTCAACGTTGGGTGCGTGCCGAGCAAGAGAATGCTAGTCGCTGGAGAAGTGATAAAAAATACCTTTGAACACGATCTCGGAAGAGGAGCTATAGCTAGACACAATGAGAAATTCGACTTCTCCAAAATCCTGAGATCAAAGGATCAAATAGTTAGGGCGTTCCGAAAGGAGAAGTATGAAAGAGTTCTCAGAGGACTTTCAAATGTTGATGTCATAAGAGGATTTGCGGAATTTGTGTCAAGGAACGAAGTGAGGGTAAGGTCTCTTGATGATGCATCAGGCTCGCGGAATAAAGGCGGCAAGGTCTTTCGCGGAAAGAATTTTCTTGTTGCGACTGGTTCTAGCCCAACTATTCCTCCCTTCCCCGGAATAGAGAAGGTAAGATATTGGACTAATGTTGAGGCGCTAAGTCCACTTCGAAAACCAGAATCGCTCATAGTTATTGGAGGAAGAGCTCTTGGTCTAGAATTCGCGCAGATGTACGCAAGATTTGGAACGAATGTCACACTATTACAGAGAAGTAAAACAATCATTCCTGATGAAGAACCAGAAATCGCAGAAGCTCTTACAAAATATCTGAGACAAGACGGCGTGAGAATTGTTACTGGAGTGACGATCAAAGGCATCAGGGAAGAAGGTAGAAGAGGCAAAGGAGCACGGAGAATCACAGTCGAGGCTGATGCTCGAGGAAAATACGCCAAGTTCGAGGCTGTGGCTCTTCTTTTAGCCACCGGTAGATCTCCAAATTCTCTAGGGTTAGGCCTTGAGAAAATCGGGGTCAAGACTCAAAAGAACTCTACCAATGCGGGAGCTATAATCGTGAACGATGAGATGCGTACCAATGTTCCAAACATATTTGCTGCTGGTGATGTCACTGGGGAGCCAATGCTTGAAGGCCTTGCCGCAAGGGAGGGAACGATTGCAGCTGAAAACGCCCTGACTCGCGGTCACCAAAAGGTCGATGTTGATTTCGTCCCTCGAGCCATCTTTACCGACCCTCAATTTGCAACCGTTGGCCTCACAGACGCCGAAGCAGTTCGAAAAGGGTATGAATGCAGCTGCAAGATTTTGGGTTTCGATCAGATCTCGAAGGCTAGGGTAATTGGAGACACAAGAGGGGTGATCAAGATGGTTGCGGATGAAAGGACTCACAGGATTCTCGGAATTCATATACTCTCAAGAAACGCGGCCGAGCTTATACATGAGGCCTCTCTCATAGTGAAAAACAAGTACACCTTAGAGGATGTGGTCAATACGATTCATGTGTTTCCAACTCTCTCCGAGTCAATCAAAATAGTGGCTCAATCCTATTTCAGAGACGTTGGTGCAACGAGCTGTTGCATTTGACAACTGAGCGAATGAAATAGAGGGAGAGAAAAAGATAATTGTGAATTCACTTTCTAAGTGATTCAAAAAATCGTAAATCTTCCTTCTGTCATTATTGTTTGTCCGTCTACTACGACCGTTGCATCGCCAAGTGTCCCCCACCAGTCTCCACTACCTTTGTTTTTCCCACCTCTTCTCTCGTTGCTACCAAAATTGACCTCAAGCATCCCAAGCACTTTGTCGTCCTGAGTGTAGCCCAGACGAAGATTTGGATTCAATCCAAACCCAAAGTAACCAAAGCGCACTAAATCACTTTGCCCCCGACTTTTCGAGTTTTCAAAGTACTCAGCGAATCCTTCGATTCCTGAAGATGCACTGTACTCGACTATTCTTCCAGACTTTACTCGAAATCTGAGATTTTCAATCCTAGCTGTTCTCGTCAGGATAGTATTATCGTACACAACAGTTCCTTCCCCACTTTCTTCGTCAACAGTCACACCTATGCTTCCTGAGGGAATGTGCACCACTTCCCCCTTCTCTGCCCTTGCCCTTGTCAAGATTCCGTCAGATACTTCAACCAGCTGATCATCAAGTCTGAAACTCAGATCAGTTCCGCGTGGAGTCTTGACAGTGACTTTCCCATTCCCACTAAGAAATGAAGAGAGTTTACTTGCCATCTTTGCTATTTTTCTGTAATCTGCCATACAGCCAGAGTACATACAGTCGGCATAATTCTGATAATCCAGTCCAAATGCTGTCGCTCTCTCTTCGGTTGCAAGAGTTGCTTCGATGCCAAGCATCTTTACTCCATTTTCCATCGCAACGGATTTCAAGCGCTTTACGAAAGAATTGCTTTCAAGGAACCAGATTGTGGCTAGTCTCCTCCTTCTTAATGGAATGCTGCTCCAATCAATTGGGCGGCGCGGCTCGAGCGTAAAGATGTAGCAATCACTTTCCTGAAGCGCTGCGATCTGTTGTCTAGTCGGTCTTTCAAGCAAATGCTCAGGGCCCTGTCTTATCAAGCGAAGCCAGTATTCCTCTGGCTTTAGCGTGAGGAGAACTTCGCACCCTCTTTTCTCTGCCTAAGAGGCTATCTGCGAAGCCAGATCGATTGTGTGATCCCACGAGTCTATCCAGATCCTATCGCCTCGCTTTACTCTCAGGCAGACGTCTAGGATCTGCCTTGCTAGATCGGCTTGGTTCATAGTAAGATTCTTGGCTGTTCAATAAAATCTGAAACAAGAGCTGGAGAACCAGAAATAGAGCTTGAATCGCGCCAGTGTCGGCTTGTTTGCTTTGCTAGCTGCTCGTTTTGGTGTTTTCGCATTTTTAAGATTAATTGGTTTAACTCTCTTCTTTCTCTTCCATCTTCCTAGATATCTTCTTCTTGTTCTCTGTGAGTTTCGTGGTAGATTCCATCAACTTCACACGGTCAGTTTTCTTGAGTGTAAGAGTGGATTTCTCAGAATGCAAACTGCAATTCGACATCCTAGAATTCATGCGTACCACACAGCTTGAGATTAGCCACCACTGTCGGTACTGTTTGGGATTGTCTTGTCCCCTTCCTCGGTACTTTCAGGCTGCAGTCCTGCGTTTAGCTGAGCCAACCGCCTGTTTACCTTCTCCATGATGGACTCTAGTTTGGATTTCTTAATCGTGGAGGTTGGTTTCTCTTGCACTAGTCCCTTTGGTCGCCACAACAGAACCACGAGCAAGAGCGCTCCAATCAAGATGGGCTCGAGCGCGTTGATGTCAACTGGGAGGGCAATCCCGTTGCCGAGTACACAAGTTCTCGCTTCGTCTATCGTAGTTGTGATTCCCACGAAAAGGGCAGTTCCGACTCCCACTCCAAGATTGTTAGCAGCTCCTCCGAGGATCACGATCACGTATGGATAAAATGTCCACTCTGTTCTGAGGAAAGTGGTTGGTGAGATTGCAGGTGACCAGAGGACGAAGAGCACTCCGGCAATTCCACTTAGGGCAGAGGCGACGATTAGGACGTTGCGCCTGACACCCACTGTGTCCTTGCCAATTGCTTCTGATGAGACTTCGTTGTCACGTATGGCTCTCATCATCCTTCCGAGAGGAGATCTTGCAACTCTTTCTGCATAAAGGTACACACCGGCTGCTCCTACCGCCAAGATCCCAAGAACGACTATGTCGCGCAATCCCAGTGTCTGGGTTGCCCAAGCGACAGGATCGGGGATAGTGAGTCCCTCAGTTCCACCAGTAAGCGGATAGTAAGCTGTAACGAAGATGGCAAAGAACTGCCCAGCAGCTAAGAGAAGCATGCCAAGATAATCCTCTCTTAGTCTGATTGCTGGGAAGGATGCGAGATAGCCGACCACGGCTGCTACAGAAGCACCAATCGCAAGCGAAAAGAGAAGCAGCTCAACACCAAAATACGAATGAGAAAATATGTATTGGTTGATTATCGTGCTGAACTGTGGTTGTGACCCTATAACATCGTTTGAGTGCAAATTCAAAAGATACACTGCTAATCTGTAAGAAAGAGAGCCTGCTACAAGACCCCCAACCGAGACAAACAGGACTTTGCCGAAATTCGGAATCCCAGTGTAGCCAAATTCAAGATTTACAGTTAGGCTCACGATCAAGTAGACACAAAAGAGTAGCCCCACTTGGATGAAAACTGAGACCAAATCGATTTGAGTACTGCCGCATGGGATGGGTAACGAAGGGATAGCCAATCCTCCTCTTTCTTCCTCCCTCTTTCACCGCAACCGCGTGATCAGGCGGGTTCCGATCTTCCGCCAGTTAACTGAGATAAGCCCTTGGGGCGCAACAAGCAAAACTACGATCATGATAGCGAGTGGAATTCCTTTTTGGAAATCAAGCACTTGAGATCCAACGCTCGGGCCGTAGAGGGCACTGAAGAGCCTGTCTAGTTGCACTGCAAGATATGTCTCGCTTGCCCCAATTATCAGCCCGCCGATGATTGCGCCGTATATGCTCCCGAGTCCTCCTAAAACGCTTCCCGCGAAAATATCAACTATTATTAAGGAAGAAGTGCCTTCTGGCGTTCCAGTCCATATAGCAGTCAGACCACCAGCGAGACCAGCTATTCCCCCCGCAAGGAACCATGAAACAATATACACTCGTTCGACATTTATGCCCACTATCTTGGCAAGGTTCGAATTTTCTATGGCAGCTCTCATCGCTATTCCGAACTTGGATTTATTCAATAGGAAATAGAGGCCGACTGTAACTAGCACAAGTACGAGAGGAGCGATGAGCAACAATCCCGGGTTGCCAAAAATTTTGAAATCGGGCAGCTGTTGTAGGGAATAGAACTGTCCCCCGTATCCTCGATTGTTGAGTATTCGCCCGTACTTGCTTCCCATGTAATCAACGAATATCTCAAAAATTCCTATGAAAATGATGTCAACTGCTAGAGTCGCGATCATCAAGACAACTAGCGTCGAACCGCGACGTATCAATGGCCTCAGAGTTAACAAATACATAACGACCGCGACACCTCCTCCAAAGATTACCGAGAGAGGGGTGGTAAGATAGGGACTTGACACGCCCCAAAGTATGTACGCGGCAGCTGAAGCGTATATCCCGACGACGACGAAATCTGACGCTGCAAAGTTCGGGACCTTCGTAGTGAGATACGTGGCCGTCAGGCCAACGCACATCAGTCCCACGAGAGATCCGTAGATGATAGAGTTCGAGATTACAGGGTCTATCATCTTCTTCTCTTGCAAGAGGTCGAAAAAGGTGAAGAGTTAAATAGTTTCCGATTATCGCCTATTGGACATGAATAGACTAAATCGGAAACGTTCGGGTGTGTCTACAGTAATCGCAGTAGTGATGCTCATCATTGGACTCGTGATAGGAGCAGGAGCAGTCTATGCGATCAAATCCACTCCAACAACTAGCACTCCAACAACTACAGGTGTGGCCACGTCGTTACCATCCACAGTCAACATCGGAGTTCTAGATGATCTGACTGATGGATTGTCTGGAGAAGGATTGAAGATCAACTTCACTGTCCACCAAGCAGTCAACGACATCAATGCATATCTCCAGTCAACACCGTACGCGGGCAAAGTCACATTCAATGTTGTTGTCTTGAATTACGCACTTGACAACACTCAAGCATTGAATGATCTGGCCACTTTCAAGTCGGAGGGAATATCCGTTGTGGTTGGACCACTTAACAGTGGTGCGGCACAAGCAATTCTTCCTACAGCAGATTCTGATCAGATCGTCCTAATCAGTCCATCGTCTACATCTTCAGCTCTCGCGATTCCTAATGACTATCTGTTCAGAACAGCTCCCACTGACATAGTCCAAGGAAAGGCAGATGCACGCATGATGTATCAAGACGGCGTCAGATATCTCATACAGGTGTACAGACAAGATACGTATGGTAGCGGTCTTGCGAATTACACAAAGGCAGATTTTACTGCCGACGGTGGAACTGTTGTGGATTCTATACCATACGATACGTCCACCTCAAACTTTGCGCCAATACTCGCGACTCTCAACAGTGACTGGACAAAGGCTGTAAACGAAGCGGGAGGCAACAACAATTCAGTAGCTATTCAGCTGATTGCATTTGACGAAGGCGCAACATTGTTGCAACAAGCGGCCTCAAACTATCCGAATTTGATAAAGACTCCACAGCCTTGGTACGGAACAGACGGCGTTGAAGGAGAAGCGGCTTTCACAAACTCGACAATTGGAACGACTATGCAGGCAGTGAGACTTCCATCCACAGTCTTTGGTTACACAAACAGTAGCAAGACTCAGACGCTTTGCTCGGAGCTCTTCAAGGCAACGAGCCAGACATGCGACTCGTATCCAATAGGCGCATATGATGATGTCTGGATTGCGGCGCTTTCAGTCCTTTCCTGCGGAACATACCAAGGTTCATGCATCCAAAAAGTTCTCCCAACTGTAGCTGACAACTATTATGGAGTAAGCGGCTGGACTGAGCTCGACGCTAACGGAGACAGAGCAATATCAGACTACCTAATCTACTGCATCACCGGGCCAGCTAACAACTTGGCATGGACTGTCTGCGGCTCTTGGTCATACCAGACAGACACGGTCACTTGGACGCACCAACCGCCCACCTAAAGGTAGAGGGAAAAAGGGCGCAGAGAACCAAAAAAGAGGAGGAGTTCAAGAGGCTATGGTTAGAACTCCTACTTCTTCCTTTTTCTTCTTTAGATTATTCCCCCCTGTGATCTGAGAGATTTGGGCCTTGCAATAGAGGTTCGGAATATTCGCAAATTCTTTGGAAATCTCCGAGCTATAGATGATATTTCATTCGGAGTCGAAGAGAAATCTCTAACAATCTTGATGGGCCCGAACGGCTCTGGAAAGACTACTCTCATCAACGTGATCGGAGGTCTTTACAAGCCAGACTCTGGGAAAGTCTTCTTCCTGGGAAAGGACATTACCGGCCTTCCCCCTCATGAAATCTACAAACTTGGGCTTGCCCGCACTTTCCAAATTCCTGCTTTGTTTCTACAGCTTACGGTTCTTGAGAACCTCATGGTTGCGAGTAAGAATAATCCAGGAGAGCATTTTGCAAGATCCTTGATCAAGGCAAGTTGGATCGAGGAGGAAGAGAAAATCACAGAGCGAGCCTTCGAAGTGCTTGCAATGGTGGGCCTTTTGCACATGTGGGACAAACCTGCGACTGTTCTGAGTGGTGGTCAGCTGAAACTCTTGGAGATTGGGAGAGCCCTCATGAGCGACGCGAACACCATTCTCCTCGACGAGCCGATCTCAGGAGTGAACCCTACGCTTGCCCACGACATATTTGAGAAACTTGTGAAACTGAGAGATAATTTCGGAATAACTTTTTTCATCATTGAACACCGTCTTGACATAGCCTTGGGTTACGTCGATGAGGTGATCGCCATGGCTTACGGAAAGTTGGTAACAACTGGCAAGCCTGAGACTGTGACTTCTGATCAGCGCGTCATCGAAGCTTATCTCGGCGGGTGAACAGGCTTTCAAAGATGCTGAGCGCCCAAAACATATTTGCTGGATACGGCAAACTTCGCATCCTCAACGGCGTTTCGATCAACGCTGAAAACGGAGAGATAACAGTGATCGTTGGGCCGAATGGCTCTGGTAAGAGTACACTTTTGAAGACGATCGCTGGGCTTACGACTCTTTACGAGGGTTCGGTTTTACTCGACGGAAAGGAGATTTCAAGGCTCCCCCCACACGAAATTGCAAAAACTGGCCTCGCTTATCTTCCTCAAACGGATAGTGTGTTCACTCAGCTTACAGTGGCTGAGAACATCAAAATGGCAGCATACACCGTTCCATCAAACGAATACGAGCCTAGGCTCAAAAGTTCGCTTGCGATGTTCCCAGTTCTTTCTTCCTATATGAAAACTAAGGTACAGAATTTGAGCGGCGGGGAGAGGCAGATGGTTGCTATGACGATGGCACTGATGAGAAATCCAAAGGTGATAATGCTTGATGAGCCGACAGCGAACTTGTCTCCGAAACTTGCGACTGAAGTTTTGAAGACCGCTTCTTCGCTCGCAAAAGACAAGGGAATGGCCGTTATACTAGTTGAACAGAATGCTAGGAGAGCTCTTGAGATCGGCGATAAAGCCTATCTTCTTGTTAGTGGAAAGAAGGTGTTTGAAGGTAGCGCTCAAGAGCTTCTCGCCCACGAAGAGCTAGCTAGGATGTATCTTGGGCTCAAGGCTGCCTAAAGAAGGAGAAGGACGTATCTCATCCTCCTTTCGTCTTATTGCAATGACAAAATTTGATATCTGATAACGCTATGGTCTCGAAGTCTGTTGCATCGCGCTAAGTACGTTCTTCCTTCTTTCTGAGTCTTTCTCTTCAAGTCGATCTTTCGTTTCGGATCTCGCGTCACTTGCTCTTGCAAGAACTGATTGTACAATCAAACCTGCAATGCTCTTCTCAGTAGCTTGTTGGGCTCCTCTGAATTCGACTGTTCCATTGACTTCGTGAACCACATAGCCTGAGCTTTTCGATTCCATTATATCGATGCCCAAAATGCCATCCTTTGATATGGCCTGAGAAGTTTTGATCACAATCTCCTCAAGCTCACGACTCATCGGACAAGGCTCAGTGCGCCCGCCGAGAGCAACATTCGTCTTCCAAGACATCGGAGGGGCGTATCTGTAAACTGAAGCTATTATCTCGCCTCCCGAAGTGATGCATCGAATATCTCTCGGCGGCCTATCCACCAGCTCTTGGACGTAAAATATGGAGTTTGTAGAATCGCCAGCTTGTTGATCTCTCATCTCGATCAGCGCTTCAGCTGTCTCCCTATCTCTTATTGGGACCACCTGTCTCCCCCAACTTCCGATGATAGGTTTCATCACGCAAGGATAACCTACCGCTTCTATTGCATTGAGAGCCGATTCTAGTGAAAACGAAACGGCTGTTTTTGGGGTAGGGATTCCATTCTTTGCGAGGAGGTGACTCGTGAGAAGCTTGTTTCCGCATATTTCGAGAACAGAGCTAGAGTTCACGACTAGCGTCCCAAAAGCTTCAAGAGTTGCAGCCAAATTGAATGCCCTGTGAAAGCTTAAGCATCTTTGAAGTACCAGACTCGGGAGGGAGAGCGATTGGGACCTCCCAATCTCTGCAACTATGTTCTTTGAGTCGATGAGCTCCGCTACGATTCCTCTTTTCTCAAACTCGTGGAAAATTTCCTTTTCCTCCCAACGCAGCCGGTCGAACAGAATTCCGACCCTTGTGTGGTTTACCCGTGATTCGTCTTCCTCCATCTTCGCACCCTCTTTTTCCCCTATTCTCCCCAATCTTCTTTGACAGCTTCAGCGACCTTGAGCGAGACTGAGCCGCTCTCAATAGAAGCGACTTCATAATCGGATCCGCAGTCAGAGCAGGAGACGATTTCTCCGACAACTACATCTTCTTGGATTTTGAGAACGCCGCCGCACTCTGGGCACTTTGTTGCGTTAGCACTTGCCATGTTCTCCCAATTGTCACCTCCTTTCTCTGTGTGTGAGTACATATTCCTCCTAAGATGAGCGTAGCACTTGTTTGATCTCGCGATCTAAAATCGCGCGAGATTTCGCAAGCCGATTTTCAAGCTTTGAAAGTGAATTCAAATGCGATCGCAATTTTTTCTCCAATCTCTCGTTGCAAGCCTTTCGCACAAGATCTGGATTTGGGCTTCCTAGAACCTTCTTCTTCTTTGCAAGGCCTGTCTCTGGATCTAAAAGTCGGCTGATTTCGTCTTTTGTAACGTCAACTCTCAATATGGATCTGATTTCTTCTGTTGTAAGAGATTCAATCGAGGAAGTAGGAGGAGAAGACGCTTTCTTCTTCTTATTATTATTCTTCTTCGTCTTCTCCTCTCTTCTCGAGTAAATAGCTCTCATGAGAGAGCCTACTCTATTATGAGCCTCTCTGAAGGAAAGTTTGTACTTCTGGACTAGATGGTCGGCTATATCTGTCGCAAATAGTGAATCATCGTGCTTCACAGCCTCGAACATTGCCTTCGGGTTGAAAATTATCCCTTTGAGCATCTTTCCAAAAACATCCAATGTGGAGATGGTCCTTTCAGTTGCACTCCAGAGGTTCGAGCTTAGCTCTTGAAGGTCGAGGTTGTAGCTTAGCGGGAGAGCTTTCATGATTCCAAGTGATGAAGTCAGATCCGCTATTACCTGCGAGGCTTTTGCCCTAGTGATCTCCGCGACAACTGGATTCTTCTTCTGAGGCATCATGCTTGATGTCGAAGCATACTCATCAGGAACTTCAACAAAGGAAAACTCCTTCGAACTCCAGAGGACGATCTCTTCCGCGAGACGACTCAAATCATTCATAACTTGGGAACAAAGATAAATCGCCTCGGTGGCAAAATCCCTTGAAGATACCGCATCAAGTGAATTTTCCACAAAAGAATCAAATCCAAGCAGTTTTGCGACAGTTTGTCTCGAGATTGGGAGGCTAGTGGAAGCAAGAGCCCCAGCACCCATTGGAGACTTGTTCACTCTTTGATAACAAGAGAGAAGTCGTTCAAAGTCTCTTTCGAGCTCATCAAAGTAGCAGAGGAGGTGGTGCCCAAGAGTCACGGGCTGTCCCCTCTGAAGGTGTGTGTAGCCTGGCATGATAGTGGATGAATGCCTTCTTGCTTGGAAGAGAAGAGATTTTTGAAATTCGACGATTTCTTTCCCAAGAAGAAGAAGCTCGTCTCTTAGGGCAAAGCGAAGGGCTGTCGCGACCTGATCGTTTCTGCTCTTCCCAAAATTCATCATACCACCGATCTCTTTGCCAGTCTTCTCGATCACGAAATTCTCTACGTTCATGTGAACGTCTTCGAGTTCATCTTTCATCTCGAGATTGGGAGGTAGCTCCCTGAGCGAAGAAAGAATCTCTCTTGCAACATCTTTTGCTATGAGTTCTCGTTTGAGAAGCATAACTACATGTGCAGAATTTATTGCCACTACAGCAGGGAGAAGCTTCTTATCGAGATGGATAGACGAAGTGTATCTAGCGGCGCTTTCGCTAAATTTTCCTAGTCTCGAGAAGCGGAGTATGTTATTATCCTCTGTTATTACTCTCTTCTTCCTGACTTTTGCCTTTTGCATCATTTGTTCCAGTCTAATCCCGAGTTATTTTTACACACACGAAAAGCTTTGGATTCCAAAGCTCCCAAGCATTTATGATAGATTGGAAGTAGTTATTTCGGATCGCAAGGAAGTCGAATTCAGCTGTCAGTGACTAGAGCTTATTGTCTCTCAAGTGTTTGTCTGTTTCTCCTTCTGCTTTCGATCCAGAGGGAGTAAGAGCTAGCACTTTGGATGCTTGGCTTTCCAGATGAACATTGTAGTACTCTTCTTCACTGATTGATTTTTGACCTGCAAAAGCTCTTCTAGAAAGAGTGTCTGACATCTCTCTTGCTAGAGACTCTACCGCCGTTCTTGATGGCAGGCCCCAAAGCTCAATGAAGCCGAGCGAGTCTTTTTGATCAAATGTGGAGGAGGCTCCGTAGGTTGACACTTTGGCTTGATAGAGAGAGTATTTTGATTCGCGTCCAACGACCTTCAGTGACCCTTTGTAAAATTTCACTTTGACTCTTCCGCTCACTCTCTCTTGGGTCTTGTCGATGAAGGCCTCAAGCGAATTTCTCAGCGGCTCGACCCACAATCCAGAGTAAACCAGCCAGGACCACTCCTTCTCAACTCTTTCCTTGAAGGCAAGTTCGTGCCTTGTGAGAACGAGTTTCTCTAGATCCTTGTGTGCTGAAATCAAAGTAAGAGCTGCAGGGCACTCGTAGACTTCCCTCGATTTTATTCCGACAAGTCTGTCTTCCATGTGGTCTATGACGCCAAAGCCGTTGAGACCAGCCTTAGAGTTAACATAGTTGATCAAGTCCACTGGCTTTGCATTTCTCCCGTCAATGGCCACAGGGATTCCTCTCTCGAAATCGATCTCAAGATACTCTGGAGAGTCGGGGGCTCTTCTTGGAGGGACACACCACTCGAAGGCCTCTTCAGGAGGTTCGAAGAATGGATCTTCGAGCGGACCGCTTTCTATCGATCTGCCCCAAAGATTCTGATCTATTGAGAAAACCGACTTGCTCTCCGAGATCGGGATTCCGTTCTTTCTAGCGTATTTGATTTCGTCTTCCCTGTTCATGTTCCATTCTCTAACTGGAGCGATTATCTTGAGGTGAGGGGCGAGCGCTTTCACAGTCACGTCGAATCGTACCTGATCGTTTCCTTTGCCCGTGCAACCATGTGCTACAGCCACTGCTCTCTCTTTTGTAGCGACTTCGACAAGCTTCTCTGCCAGAAGCGGCCTTGCAAGGGCGGTGCTGAGCGGATATGCATCCTCATAAAGGCTGTTTGCTTTGATGCTTTTGAAAACGTAGTTCTTTGCAAACTCTTCCTTTGCATCTATCGTGTAATGATTCAGAGCACCAATCTTCTTTGCCTTCTCCTCGATCTCACGCAGATCTTCCTTCTGTCCAACGTCCACTGTGCACGTGACTACATCGAGACCGTACTTCTCTTTGATCCATTTGATCGAAACCGAAGTGTCCAGACCACCTGAGTAAGCGAGAACGACTTTGCCAGCCAATTTGGTTCGAGTATCTCTTGAAGATGGAGATGAGGTCGATGCAAAACGCTTTTATAACTTTCGGTCAAAAATGTCTGTGTTGGTCAATTGCGACCCAAATTGGTCAAACCCTTCTCGATATCTAACACTGTGAAGGATATCATAGACAACGACCTTTCGCTTCAGGACGCACTCAGTCGCAGATACGCTAACTATACCGCGATTGCTAGGCTAATCAAGCCCAAAGTAGAACATGAGCTTGGAAAGAAAGTCAACATCGAGTCGCTCGTGTCATCTGTAAAGCGTGTCAAGCCAAGACTTCAGTTAGCCCAGCAAGGGATAGAAGGAGTAATTGCGCAGAGCGTAGTCAATGTCAGAACCGATGTGGCGAAGCTCAGTGTCGAGAAAACTAGAAGATCAGTTGAGGCTGCGAGGAACCTCATAGCCACACACCAGGAGGATTTCCTTCAAGTTTCGGAGAGCAACACGGCAGTTACTATGATTTTCGATCAGAAACTACTTCCTGATGTTCACAAAAGGTTCAACGACGAAGACATACTCGACGAACAATCAGATCTCGCTGCAATCATTGTCCACAGCCCCAGCGAAATAGTGAGAACCCCGGGTGTGATACTCGCAATTTACGCAAAGATTGCTGAGAACCATGTGAATATAGAAGACACTGTCAGCTGCTTTACTGATACGATTATCATAATAAGGATGGACGAGGTCGCGAGAACTTTCTCCGCACTCACTGATCTAATCTCTGAATGCAGGCAGAGAATAAACGCGAAGAAGAGCGCGAGAGGAGAGATTACAAAGTGACTCTGAATCCGACCGAAATGAATACATCTTCTTCAGCGTCGTCCTCGTCGTCGTTTCACTCGACTCTGGAGGAAGAGGAGGATGAAGAAGAAGACCCCAAAATAGAATACCGATTAAAGTCTGAACAATACTCACGCGCTTATCCTGTAAGTGGTCTTCTAAGTTTAGGAGAGCTTTCCCCTCGTGAGTTTTACTCACTGCTCGATCTGGCTGAAGAGTTCAAAAGAGAAAGAAAATCTCGGAAGCTCTTTCACCAATTGCCCGGCTGTTCACTCGCCCTCATATTTGAGAAGCCAAGCACGAGAACGAGAGTTTCCTTCGAAGTGGCGATTTTCGAGCTCGGCGGGCATGCCATCGTGCTCAACTCTCATGAGTTGCAAATTTCCCGTGGCGAGTCTGTCGAAGACACGGCGCGCGTCCTATCCCAGTATTGTCACGCAATAGCGGCTAGAGTTCACTCGCATGAAACTCTGGTGCGCTTGTCCCAGTGTGCAAGCATTCCAGTGATAAACGCTCTTTCGGATTTGTACCACCCCTGTCAGACAGTCGCTGACATCCAAACGATAAGGCAATACAAGGGCAAGCTTGAGGGTCTGAAAATAGCTTGGGTTGGAGACGGCAACAATGTGTGCAACTCGCTCTTGATCGGGTCTGCTCTTTCGGGAATGAACATGACAGTCGCTTGCCCAAGAAAGCACGCCCCCTTCCCAGAAGCGCTATCAAAGGCAAGGGCTCTAGCTCGGATCACAGACTCGTCAATTGATGTGGTCGAAGATCCGAAGGAGGCAGTGATCGATGCCGATGTAGTGGTTACAGACACCTTCGTCTCCATGGGACAGGACTCTGAGAGAAAGGAAAGGCTTTCAGAATTTTTGCCTGACTATCAGGTGAACGACTCTCTCATGGCTCTTGCTAAACCCGACGCGATATTCATGCACTGCCTCCCAGCGCATAGAGGAGAGGAAGTTTCGAGTTCTGTGATCGATGGGGAAAGATCCGTAGTCTGGCGCGAAGCCGAGAACAGGCTACATTCACAGAAGGCGATTCTCTACCACCTGATCTGTGAGAAGTTTTCGAGCCCTGGGAAGATCTAGAGGGTGAAGTAATCGCCGACGCATGAAGATTTATTGTGTTGCTTATTCCGAATCTCTTTTGTCTCCTTAGTTCTTGTGGGCGAAAGATCGAACGTCTCTATCGTGAGAGAGTTCGAACTCAACGCGCAGAGCGAATCTTTCGTATCGCCGAAATTGCTTCCGCGAATGTTTTCCGTTCTAAGCTGACAAGCTCTTCCCAATCCCTTCTCCCCTGCGCAATCTTCTCCATCTCTTCTTCGACTCTTGCTGTGAACTCTGGAGAAATGTATCTTCCCCAAGGCCTTTCTATGATTTCGATGAGTTTCATCCCTCTCTCCGTCGGCCTAATGAAGGAACTACCACCGCCGGCTCTTTCGATTCTGATGTAGTTTCTGCTCTTCAGTGTCTCGATCATTCCTGGTCTCGTGGATTTTGTTCCAATTCCAACCTGTTCCATCTTTGAAAGTAACCCTGACTGAGTGTAACGAGGAGGAGGCTCGGTCTTGCCTTCCAAAATACTCACCTCCTTCACAGGATGTTTCGAACCAATCGAAAAACTGTCTATTGATTTCTCCTTGGCAGGAAAGTAATAGATAGCATAGAAGCCCTTGTCGATTAAGGTCCTTCCATCTGCCTTGAACACTTCACCGTTGATCGTGCCTTTCACTTTCCTTTCTAGAAATCGAGCCTTTGCGCCGAAAATCGAAAGATAATGTCTCAAAATCAGTTCATACAGTCGGTATTCGAGTGGATTCCTTTTCTGATCTTCTTTCATTCCATTTATCGGAGTAATGGGCTCGTGATCCTCTGAGAATCTCCCCCTTGAAGGAGAAGTGAGTTTCTTTGAAATGAGTTCCTTTGCATACTCGCCGAAACTAGTCGTGCGAGATAGCTTCTCAAGATTTGCTTCGTGATTGAAGGAACTGCTATATGTCTGGTTGTCAACTCTGGGATAGGTGATAAGCGATGAGAGATAGAGATCTTCTGCAAGACTCATCACCTTCGAGGGCGAAGTGTGAAGCAAAGACGAGCCTACCTTGAGCATTTCTGAAGTGTTGAGCGGTTTGGGTGGACTGACTTCACTTTCCTTTTCTTCAACCAAGTCGCAAAAGAACTCCTTTGCGTCCTTGACTCTTTCGTAAATTCTAAAGGCCTCGGCTTTGTCAAAGAATGGACACGCTGCATGAAGGAATGTAGTATCCTTGACTACAGCTTTGATTTCCCAGAAGGGTCTTGGGACAAAGGATAGAATTTCCCGCTCCCTCTCTACTACTAGCCAAAGTGTCGAGGTTTGAACGCGCCCAAAGGAGAGAACCCCTCTTCCGTTGGAGACGCTTTTCTTAAGAGAAAGTGTGAGCTCCCTAGTTCCTGAAAATCCAACTATGGCGTCAACCTTCCTCCTTGCTTCTACTGATTTTGCGAGATTGAAATTGAAACTTCGCATTCGAGAAAAGGACGACCTTATGTCCTCGGGCATTGTCGTGGTCAGCCACAAGCGGGAAACTCGCTTGCTCCCCATCGTCACCCCTGCTTCCCCGATAATTTCAAGAACCTCTAGTCCAATGTTTTCTCCTTCTTCATCCGAGTCGGTTGCAATTATTATCTCGGAAGCTTCCCGCGCCAAGGCGCGCAGGGCCATCGAGTAACTTCTTCTCAGGACAATTTTAAGAAGGCTCTTAGGATCTGACAGTATTGAATCGACTGAAGCATGGGACCATCTGTCTATCTCCTTCGAAGTGACGTAACCCATTATGTGGCCGCTGAGAGGGAGTATCACGTACTCTCCTGCTACATCGTACACATAGACTCCGCTTGCCCTTCTTCCTTCTCTTCTTGTCCCTCCGTCAGGACGAAATAGCCTCCTGCTGTAATTTCCGAGCGCCCTAGCAATGTTTTGAGCCATCCTTTCCTTCTCAGTAACAATGAGTTTCAAATATCAAGCACCCAGGTCTCTTTTTTCTGTCCTTCTCCTTCTTCTTCTTCTTTGATGTCAGAATCTCGGATCATGTGATGGAATTGAGCAGCGGGATCAGCTTTGATTGTATTTGCTCAGAGTTTCGATTTGTACGGTGTACCGAATTTTCAGGCCTTTAAGAGTGAAGGTCTTTCACTCAAAAA
>CADDZS010000010.1 GCA_902812485.1 archaeon | reverse complement strand
AAAAACAAACCTCGTACAGTGAACTCTGGTCAATTGCATGCGTCCCTATTCAAGTCATTCATTCACTGACTTCCGCTGATCTTGCTCAACATTTAGACGATCTTGCTTTTTTCTTTTGTCAAAAAGAAATGCCAACGCGGAAATGGCAAAATATGTTCCTCCGAACCAGATGAAAAAGTCTCCCACTGCGCCTGCGTAATTTACACCAGATTCCTCTACACAAACATTCGAAGAAATAAGCCGATATTGGTGTGAGTAGAAAGGAAACGGCCATCCAAAGTTCACTGATTGACAAAAAAGAGGCGATGTAGGCTGTGGAGTTAATATTAGAAAGCCCAAGAATATGGAGACGCTTACAGTGATTGAGGCTAGAATTCGTCCAGTCTTCAATACAGATTTCATTTGCAATTTCATTTCTATTGGACTGCTATTCTAAAGGATTTTACAAATGACAGCATGTCCCTTCTGTGGTCGTAATGATTTTCCGTCCGCTGGTGCTTTCAGAACACATAAACATAGATGCAAGAAAAAAAGCCTTCTTTTTCTTCAAAATCAGAGCCATCTCCTTTAAGAGATGAATCCTCTGTTTCAAGAGAAAGAGAGACATCTATTTCAAGAGAAAAATCATCTATTTCTTCTGAGCCAAAGCCCCCTGAAGTATGGATCGTCAATGGAAAAGCGTATCGAGGAGACGAAATCGGCGCTATAGAGATAATTCGTGATCAATTCAAAAAGGCGTTTCAGCCAAAGCCAAAGCCTAAGAGAGAAAAAACTCTGTCAGAACATTCTTCTTCGTCAAATTCAGAGGAAAATATTCCTAACCCACAGCCAGAATCACATTTTGAACCTATATCAGAACCACAAGTTTTCTTTTACCCTCAGCCCCAAGAAGAGCCAAAACGCTCTTCAGAGGATAATCAGTCGCACAGTCTTCTAAATTTCTCTCGCTCGCAAATTCGTCCTTCGTTTCGTTCTCAAAAACAAGAGCCTGAGCCAGAACCCTTATCTTCTCAGTTAAATTATCGATGGGTCTGTGATACGTGTGGCGTGAGGCTTGACTACAATAGCGCCTTCTACCATAAAATGCAGACGGGCCATAGCACGACGTATAGGTAGCCAAGCCATCGAATTTCTGTTCTTTTCTTTTCCGTAGGCTGAAATAACCATTTTTCAGCCTAAAAAAAGCCGAAAATAAATGATTCTCATGCTCAGAAAAATTTCGAATTAATTCGAAACTTTTCAAAATGATTTTCAGCCTTGTTACGCATGTAACCCAAAAAATTTCACGCGCAGGGGAAAAATGTTTCAAAACTTTTTTCAGGCGTGTTACGTTACTGTTACGTTACGTTACGTTACATGTAACGGGGGGGTTAGCTAAACGAAAATGTGAGTCTCTTTTTTTTGTTGTTAGGATAGATCTGTCGAATACTACTTCCATCTTTCCCTTACAAAGACTTTTCCATCATCGTCGTCATCATCTTCATCATCGCTTCTTGAGTCAATCACTCTCTTTTCCGAATTTTGCAACACGAGGAAAATGAAAAGCGATAAGCCAGAATAAAGACATGAAAGCGATTGGTAGCATCAACACGAAGAGGTTTGAGAGTCCGTAAAGTGAAACGGCCGCAGCAGCAAGTATCGGAGAAATAAACTCTGCTACGCCAGATGAGACCTGAAAAGCGTAGCTTGCGTTCATCACTAGCCCTCGATTGACCGCTCTCAAGGCGTAGTAATTCGTTATTGGAAGGATAAGCGCGTGAGGCACACTGAAAATAAGCGCTCCAGTCAGAAAGACAAAAACACTCGGGGCTATTCCAATCAGCAAGAAGGAAGCGATCAGCGAAACTACGCTCGAAAGGATGAGAGCATCGAATCGAATGGCTGCTTTGGTCACAATCACTCTTATGAGAGCCGAGACGATGAAGGTGCTCGTAAAGAGGATGAGTATCTCGATCGGATCTAGCCCAAAGCGATACTCCCCGAAAACACCTCCGTACGAGATGAAGACAGGAAGCAGCATTGAGAAGAGAAAGTTAAGCACAAAGGAGCTCGAGAATTCTCTTTTCCTAAGCGCTTGAATCCACTGAGGAATCGAGAATTTGTGTTTTTGGGATTCGATAGAACTCTCACTTTCTTCCCCATTGCTACTGCGTCTAAGACGAAAACGGTTGATCAAAGCGCTCGCAAACCCGAGGAGAGCTACAAGTGCGAGCATCAAGAAAACAAGCGAGAAACTCCCTGCGCTCATTGACAGAGAAGCTGCGAAGGGGCCAACTATGACTCCGATTGCAAGAGCTATCGAATAGAGTCCAATTCCTGTGAAGGGTTTTGAAGGCTCTGAACTCAAGTGCATTATCGAAGAAAGAAAGGGCTGGGGCATTCCCATTCCCACGCCAACTAGGAAGACTAGCATTGCAAGAATCAGGGGGGCTTCATGTGCAGACAAACCCGCGAGACCGACAAAGGAAAGTGAGAGGAGCGAAAACCCCGTCATCGAAGACGGGAAATGCCTTCCTATTATTACGGCGGCGAGCGCAGTGCCTGCGGCGTTCCCGATCCAGAGGAGCGCAACGTAGAGCCCGAGTGAATAGTACGAAACTCCAAGCGAATCGTGCATGAAAATTGGAAGCACTATAAGAGACGTTACTGTCAGGATTCGCAGGAAGAGCGTGAGCGAAAACCCAGAGAGAAGGATGGTGGCTCTCCTTTTCTTCTCCATATTTTCTTCATCAGATGAAAGCTGCAACTCTCCTTCTATTCCCTCGTTCTACTAGTAGCATTATCATCCTTCATCATATGCCGTGAAACAAAGGAGAAAAATCAAGGGTTTTCTTTCTCTCCTCTACTCAAGTTTCCTTCCTTTGTGCGAAGATCCGGTGGACTCTATCTCCTTCCCGTAGCTGTCTCGTACACTTCGAGCAGCTTTTCGTTTACTTTATCCTTCGAAAATTTTTGCAAGACTATTTGCAAGGATCTTTCGCCGAACTTCTCTCTCAGTCTCGGATTCTCTACAAGTTTCGAAACACTTGTTGCAAGAGAATCAACATCGTTCGGTTCAGAAAGGAAGCCCGAGGCTCCATCCTCCACAATCTCAGGAAGAGCGCAGATGTTGCTCGCAACCACCGGTATTCCCCTAGACATGGCCTCCACGACGCTTATCGCAAAAGCATCGGCTCTCGTAGGGAGGATGAATATGTCAGCTTGAGGGAAAATCTCTTCCCTCATGATCCTGTCAGTAGGTGCATGGTAGTACTTGATTCTCTTGTCGCTTGTTATCTTGTTGAGAGCTCTCTTGTCCCAGACTTCGCCAACGTAGTATAGTTTCAGATCCTCAAATTCTGAGAGTCGATCGAGAACTCTCAAAACCGTGTCACCCCCCTTCCTCAGATAATCTCTTCCTATGAACAGAAGGTTGCAGTTTGGATGATCCTTTTTGTCGCCTATGAGCCTGAACGGTGGGGGGATGATGGAAATCTTGGATTTCTCCACTCCGTCCTCAATGTACCCGCACATTGCCCACTTCGACCAAACGATAACCCTACGGCAAAGCTCAAAGTTGAGATACGATGCGAAGAAGGAAGCTGCCTTGTCCTTAACTAGACCGTTGATGTGAAGATAGTCTCGCATGAACTGGCCGACCGATTGGTCGTTCTCGTGAATCCATGGGATCTCAAACCTCTCGATGTCCCAGAAGAAGGAGTGGATCAGAGAGTACCCCTGTTGCCTGAAAGGCATAACATGCTCAGCAACGAACCTGATCGTGTTGAGAGCCACTCGAGGAGGAGAGAAATTGTAGTGCGCAGCTTGCTTTGGATAGGCGAGGCGCTCCGTTTTGATTGTGTACGTCACATGCGGCGGGGGGTTGAGAGCGCGTAGGTACGGTCCTCTCCTCAGTTTTTGAGTGATCGGATCCGTACCAGCTATGAGTAAGCATGGGATATCCTTGACTCCCCCAAAGTTTCTCTCTTGGCCGAAGTAGAGCTGGTTGCTCAAAATTCGTTGCTTCAACCTAATCGTCTACTCATCATATTCAGGGAAAAAAGGGAAGCGTTTCAAACACTCACCTCAAATTGCTCACGAGTACGAGTCAAAAACCCTGAGATCATAGGGGATCGAATGTCTTGCTTATTAAGTCGGGGGCAGTATCTCTGAGAAGCTCTCTCTTCCTCCCCCCTCCGCCGCCCTCTCTCTTTTTTTGCTACTCCGCGTTGAATACTGGAAGGCCTATCTGTTCTACTTCCCTAAATGAGCTGTTTTCTCTTCCACCAGCTGAATCGCCATAGTGACCTGCCATGAGCCTCCTTGGTATCTTTTTGAACATCCTCGAGGAAATAGTTTCGACGACTCTCCAATCCACGGTGGGATAGATTAGAGACTTCATTCTCGACGCGCGATCCTTGTTTGAAATAACCGTTTCAAATATTTCGCGGAGAACTTCGTCGATCTCCTTCTTTCTCTTGAACCCCAGAGAAGGCAAGAGTTTGTGCTCCACTTCGTAGTAGTGTTCCTCCTTTTCAATTCTGGGGTTCGGGATTCGCTCCATTTCAACATCGACTCCAAATTCCTTCGATGCTATTCTCCCCACTTTGTCGGCTAGCTCGAGTGTGTCGTAAATCTCATCCATCTGATTGACCACTCTGTATTCCCCTTGGTCCGGGGGATTGTCGAGCAAGAGATCAAGGCAGTTTATACTGTCGTAAAGCGAGAGGAATCCTCTCTTTTGCTTCCCCTTGCCATAAATCAGAAGCTTGTTCAAAACGACAGCCTGCACGACGTATTTGTTTATGACTGTGCCCCAAATGGAGTCGAAGTCAAAACGAGTTGCAAGCGAGTCTTCCTTGGTTTCGTCGATCCTTGCTCCATAGACCACTCCTTGCATCACATCCGTTGCCCTAATTCCGTAAGCTCTGTTCGCCAAAAGGAGGTTGTAAGTGTCAAAAACCTTGCTCAAATGATACCAGCTCTGGCCAGTTCTCGGGAAAATCGCCTTGGCCATCCTTCCCTTTCGCTCTATCTCTATTTGTCCCTCTGTAATTTCAATCCCTGGAGTTCCATATTCGCCCATCGATCCCATTTTGAGAAGATGGGCGCGAGGCACATGCCTTGCCATTGAATATACGATGTTCAGGTTCGTTGCGAGGTTGTTGGTCTGAGTGTAGAGAGCATGCTCTTGATCTATCATGCTGAATGGCGCGGATCTCTGCTGGGCGAGGTGGACTATGCTTTCGGGTTTGAAAAGTGAAATTATCTTGTCGACTGCTACTGGATCCCTAGCATCGGCTTGAAAGAAGAAGAGGTTCTTTCTTCCTGTAACTCTTTCGTAGGCTGTTATCCTTTCCCTCATGCTCCCGATGGGAACTAGTGAATCGGACATCACCGAGTTGACGAGTTCTCGAGTGGAGAAGTTATCCACAAGCACAACCCGGTTTTGCTCATCTTCTTCCTCCTTATTCTGACCCTTGCATCCTAAGTGGACTGCGAGTGGCCACCCAATATAGCCGTCTGCACCGAAAATAATCACTGTTTCACGCATTTCGAGCTCCTTTTCCCCCTTTCCCTTCTTCCTCTTTCTCCTCTCCCACGGCTTTCCATACTTCTCGTTCTACTTCGAGAAGGTTTATTCCCGCGTAAAGTTATTTATAGGAAGGGGACGGGGCGTATGCACGCTCCGTACATTAGTTTGAAATGAGCCGAGTCTTCAAGTTGCAATTTGCTGCTATGAAAGAGCTAGCAGGAGGGAATGAACTCTAAGAATGGCTTACTTCCCCTTCCTTGATCTGACCATCACGTTCGACTTGCTTAGCGGGATAGTTGCCCTGCTAGTTAGTTACTACGCTTTCAGGTACAACAGGCTTCTTGAGAATTCGACTCTCAAATTCATCAGTTTCGGATTCATGCTTCTTGGGCTCGGACTCCTAGCCGAATCTTTCGTCGAGGCACTTGTTATCTTCGGCATAGGAGACATATTCACAGCTAGGATACTTGCGATTAGTACTTCGTCATTGTATCATCTGCTCCAGATAGCAGCATACTTCGTGTTTGCCATCGGGTACATCAGGGGAGCCTACTCTTCTTCTTCTTCCTACTCCTCCAAAGCTGCTTCCGAGTCTACCTCAGGCTCTCAGGGAGCTGTAGGGGCAACTGCGTCTGCATCAGCCGTTTTGGTTCTAGTTTCCTCATCTGGACTGCGTAGGTTGCAACAGATGGCTGAGCTATCGAGGGCTGTTTCTCTCGTCTCCGAAATATTGACGGTGGTCTTCCTCTCGATGGTTGTGTTTCAGGGAACGCTCATCCACGCACAGAGCCGCAACAGACTCGCCCTCTTCGTTCTTTTGAGTTTCGTCTTGATCCTAGTGGCGCATCTAGTCTTCCTCGGAGCCGACGCGTTCTCGTCACTTATTTGGTCACTCGTGGCGGGCGGAATTCAATTCGCCGGATTCCTGTCGTTGCTCATTTTCCTCCTGTGGAGAAGTAGAATTGGTTCAGCCGGAAAAGCCGCGCAGTAAGATAAGAATCTACATGGACATACTGCAGGCAATTCGGGATGACGGAGGAGTGGCGAAGCCCACCCACATACTCCAGAAGGCAAACTTGTCCCATGATCGTTTGACGAAGCACTTGGGCGAGCTCGTGGACAAGAACCTAGTTTCGGAAAATCAAGAAAATGGCAATAGGTATTACACCCTCACCGAAAACGGAATCAAATTTCTAGCTGAGCTTGAAAAGGCTGAATCGTTTGTGGCTGGATTTGGTCTTGCATTCTAAGAGAGGGAGTTTGAGGAATGCAATTGAAAGGGAGGAACTGAATGAGAATCGGTATCACCAGAGCAGAGAGATCGCCGCAGTTACCTATAGCTTGTCAATTCTCGAAGCCTCATTTCATAGGCCTTGAAAAGATCTGTTCGGGTTATGATGCCGATAACTTTGTTTCCATCTCTTGAAACTACGGGGAGTCGTCCAATCCCGTTAGTTGTCATCTTCTTCAGTGCGTCTAGGAGCGATTCGTCGGGATAGCTCAAGACAACATTTCTCGTCATTACTTCTCTAAGTGGAGTCTCTCCCATCTTTTCCCTGCTGATCCTTGCGAGATCGCTCATAGTGACAATCCCAACCAAGACTCCCTTTTCCTTTCTGCGAGCGCTCCCTTCTTCTTCTTCTTTCTCGCCCTCCTTTGAAGAGATTATTGGTATTCCTTTGAACTTGTTTTCAGTCATCGCGTTATACGCCCTTTCGACAGAATCCTCGGGCGTGAAGGAGACAACTGAGGGATTCATCGCCTCAGCCACCTTGATACTGCTGAGCAGGGGAACATTGTACTCCCCGCGGTGAGCTGGAGATTCCGATCTCGAGGGAACCTGACTGCGGTAGATTGTGTACTTCTGTCCAGTCAGGTAATATGAGATCACGACAGCGACCATAGATGGCGCAATCAATGCGAGAGACCCAGTCATCTCGCTTACCATGAGAATGACGGCTATTGGAACGCGCCCCACTCCGGCAAAGAGCGCCATCATGCCTATCACGACAAGAGGTGCAGGGATTAGGATCAATCCTGGGAAGAGGCCGTTCGTCACGACCCAAAGTGATGCTCCGACGAAACCCCCGATCACAAGAGAAGGCGCGAACACTCCTCCACTCCCACCCGATCCTACTGTCACTGAAGTCGCGAATATTTTGAAGAAAACAATGAGAACAAGAGTTAGGGCGATCGGAAGCGTGAAATAGGGGGTGTAGATTGATCCTAGATTGCCGTTGCTGTCTATGAGCATTTGAACGAATCCGTACCCGAGTCCGACGACTTCTGGAAAGAATGTGGCAATCAAACCCACTATGAGACCGCCAATCATCGGTCTCAGATACTTCGATATTTTGACATGTTCGAAGAAGCCTTTTGTGGCGTAAAACGTCCAAGTGTAGAGTCTTCCTGCGCCAGCGCAGAGAACGCCCAGAATCGCATAGACGAGGAGGTTGAGCGGGTGGTTGAACGTGTAGTGTATCGTGTATCCGAAAATCGGGGTAAAGCCAGTGAAAGAAGCGAAGATGACGTACCCCAGGGGAGAAGCTATGAAAGCTGGTATTAGAGCTTCGGCTTCCATGTCTGGGCCGCTGTATAGAATCTCGGCGCTAAGGATCGCTCCCCCAAATGGTGATTTGAAAATTGAGCCTATTCCCGCCCCTATTCCAGCGGCGACTGCAATTCTCCTGTCATGCACGGAAAGTTTGAAGAGATCACCAATGATGGAGCCAAACCCTGCGGCTATCTGGGCAGTTGGCCCCTCTCTCCCGGCGCTTCCTCCGGAACCGATTGTGAAAGCCGAAGCTATCATCTTGACTAGTGGGATTCTCTTTCTTATCACTCCCCCCTTGTTGTGGAAAGCATCGATGGCCGCATCCGTACCATGACCTTCTGCTTCAGGAGCAAACTTGTAAATTATGAGCCCGCATATCAGTCCGCCGAGAGCAGTTGAGAGAGGTATCAGGTAGTAATGTGGGTTCGTAGCTGCCGGGGCAGGGAGCTCCCCGATCGGGTTCGGAGGATAGAACCCCGTGAGATGCCCCAAAACTGTGTCTGTTACTAGAATGATGAGGTAGTAGAAAATCGTCGCGCCGAACCCTGCAACGAGTCCGATGAAGATTCCGACTATTGCCCATTTTCCAAGATAGCTTCGATTTATATAGTTCGAGAGGCGAGCGCCGAACTTCCCTTGTTTGACACTTGACAATTTGCAATCGCCACTCGATCAAATCTTTTCTTTTTGCAATTTAGTGGTTGGGGGAGGGAGAGAGAACAGCCGATATGAGGATTTGAGTATAACGTCTTGTAAACATATTCACTTCGATGCGTCTCTCATTCCAAGAGTAGATACTTTAAAGAATGATCACCGAGATTAGCAAAAGAAATTCCAGCAAAAAGACTAGAGACTAGTCGAAGCTCATAGGAGTAAGCGTGCCAGTGAACTCGAAAGAACCTATATTGTTGAATTTGCATCTTTCCATAGAGAGTCAAAAGAATGGAACGGCTGACGGAAATAAGCTTCCCAGCAAGACTAGGACCCCAATTATCAAGAACACCGCGAGCGAGAGAATTTTGAGTCGCTTGATCGAAAGGAGCTTCCCTAGTCTGTTTCCAATTGCAGTCTCGACAGCCGAAGCGGAAACCAGCGCAAGAACACATCCGAAGAATACGAGCAGAAGATTCTCGTAACGTGCGACAAAAACTATTGTCAAGACTTCGGTCGCGTCGCCCGCGAGATCAAGCAACACGAGCAACAGTACCGCTCCGAGAAATATTGACCACCTACTTCTCTGAGCCATCTTTTTTCCTCTTCTTCCCTGCTTTCCAACAGCTTGCGTATCAGGCGAAGTTGCAAGCCCATGATTTACCTCTAGATTACTCTCAGAGGAGCTAGCTATGCCAGTTTTGAGAAGTCTTTGTTCTTCTTTCTCAATCTCCCGCTCGTCATCTTTCTGGAAGAAGTACTGCCAGAACGCATAGCCAATCATCACAGTGCCACCTGCGATTTTAATCCATACAACCGGAACGAAGCTCAGAAGAACGTACCCAATCGAGACGATTATCGCGGTCGTGATCGTGAAAGCGGTCGAGCCTGCGGCGAAGACAGTCCAAGGCTTCGTCTTTGTGGCTAGAGCAAGAAGGAGAAGAGCGTCCTTGTCTGTGAGTTCTGCGACGAAAATGGTGGAGGACACAGTAACAAATGCGACTACGAAGCTCTCAAAATCCGGAATTGGTGAAACCAACTAGCTAATCTTCTTACTCCAACCAAATCTCAGAAAAAAGGGAAGTGTGATGTTGACAGAACGTGCCCTTGTTCTCGAGTTTCCTTACTTTGCTTTCTTCGCTCATCGACGGTCGTGATCGTCGCAGTTTCTCCCAATGTGACTTTTCTTGCCCTTTGCGACTTTGCTCTTTGAAAGGATATTGTTATTTAATTTAGCTACGGCTTGCTTTGCTGAAAACGAAACAATGTAATGAGCCAAGAGATAGAGATGAGGAAAAAGATCATCTTGATTTCTTATCTCTCTCCTTTTTGATTGTCATCATCAGGATTGTGATAGCAATTTTTCCCCCTTTTTCTTTTGCAAGTATCTAAAACTCAACGAGAATAGGGTGCTCTAACTCCAGCTTTGGCCATAAGCTTTCGTCTCATCTTCTCTTCTAAAGAAATCATGATGAGCAAGTGTGATTGCGCAAAGAAAAGAGAGAGTTGCATGGAGATAAGTTAAATTTTGGTGAGAAAGAACAATTTCAGAAAAAAGTGAATCAGAGCTGAGGAGACCGTTTTGAAATCTGGAACATCATCATCTTCTTTCTCCTCCGTCCTCGTCATAGACTTTCACAATCACTTTTACCCGAAATCTTACTTGGATGAACTCAAAAGCTCGGAAGAAAAACGAGCCCAAGTTTCAAAAGACTATCAAGGAAGACTGGTGATCTCTTACGAAGGAGATTACAACATAATAGTCGGCCCCCACGTCGACCTGGAGCAGAGGCTTGAGGCAATGGACAAATTTGGCATCGACATCGAAGTGCTGACGCTCACAACGCCGGGAGTCGAGAGAGAGCCCCCAGAGAGGGGGAAGAGACTTGCGAGGATTGCCAATGACGAGCTCGGGGAAATAGTAGAAAAACATCGGGACAATTTCACCGCCCTTGCGGTTCTCTCCATGCGATCTCCCGAAGATGCTGCTTCTGAGCTTGAAAGAGCTGTGAAGGATCGTGGTCTCAGAGGCGCGATCATATTTTCAAACGTTAACGGCTTGCCACTCGATGATGCGCGCTTCTTCAAAGTCTATGAGAGCGCATCGGAGCTCGGCGTTCCACTATTCGTTCATCCTACTTCTCCGATAAACCACACAGCTATGGGGGATTTCAGACTCGTCCCAATTCTAGGTTTCACTGTCGATACGAGTCTAGCTCTTCTGAGATTTGCGTTTGGAGGCGTTTTGAATCGCTTTCCTGATCTGAAGCTCGTAGCTGCACACTCCGGCGGCGTCTTCCCTTTCATTCGCGGCAGGATAGAGAAGGCTTTTGAAGCGTATCCAGAGTGCAGGGAGAAGACTACGCAGTCACCACTTTCTTATCTCAGTAAGGTGTGGCTTGATACTGTGTGCTACGATTCGGATGTGCTTGAATTTGCGCTTTCCTTTTGTACGCCCGACAAGATGGTTTTAGGTACTGATTTTCCTCATCAGATCGGTGATTTGGAGCGAAGCGTTGAGCGGGTAAAGAGCATAAAGACCTTGAGTGATGAGGACAAGGAAAAGATTCTTGGAGGAAACGCTCAAAGGCTACTAAATTTCGTCTAGAGAAAATGAGAAGAGGGAAAACTTGGATGCAGTAAGTAATGCGCAATAAGTCATTCCTTCAGGCAAGTTCTCTAGCATATTTCTGCAAAAACCAATCAATTTCCTTGAAAACTAGAAGAATATGTTTCATACGGAAGAAAGGAAGAAAAAAGACAATTTGATCAATACTAAAAGAAGAAGGAAGAGGAGGAACACAAGATTTTGAAGTGAGAGTAATGGAGCAAAATGCAACGCGCAAGTGACCACGAGGACACTATCAAGAAGAGGAAGAAAGAAGAGACGGAGGAAATGAAGGCCTCTGATCCAGCCTTGTCTCTTCGACAACTAGTATCAAAGGAGGGCGGCGACGAAGAGATGTATTACGCGATGGAGCGATTTCTTCTGCTCGATCCAAAGAGGCAGATCGACTTGCTCGGCGGAATCGAAGCGCTCTGTGCTGAGGGAGATCTGGCAAAAGCTGAGGGGAATCTAACCAAAGCGCGCATAAGCTATGAAAACGCCGCTAAGGTCGCCCTCTACATGCAGGACAAGGATGCCGCAGTGAAATTTCTCATGCTAGCTGATGAGGTCTCCGAGAAAGAAGAGGAGAGAAGAATCCACAATGAATTACTTAAAAACATGGAAGAGGCTCTGCGCATATCAAAGGAGTACTACGGAAAAGGCTCGTAAGGAGCCAAGATCCGCAGATTTTAGTTAGGGCGCTAAGATTGTGATGAGATTGTGGTAGCAGTCGTGGTGGACGTGGAAGTCTCGTTTGAAGCAAGTGGGATCAAAAGCTTTTCTCCCACGTAAACGTAATAGGGCGAGGGGATCTTATTGATTGCAGCTATTTCCTGCCATGGGACATTGAATTTTTGGCCGATTGCCCACAGTGTATCTCCGTTCTGCACAACATATGTGATGCAATTCGACGAATTGGCACATGTCATGTTATTGTACAAACCTCCTGATGATCCGCCAACTTGAGATACAGAGGCATTGAGCGCGTGCCCCCTAGGGGGCAAGAAAATTGAGAGCCCCGCTATTGCGGCTAACACTACCAAAATCACTACTATGAAGAATGCCACAACCGCGAAGATTGGAGCAGATATGGCCTGTCTGGGCATTTCAGGCATTTGAGGTCAAGCTAAGACAGAGGGAAGATCCTCTTTCTCTGTTCTACCAGGTACAGCACGACCTCTTACTAATCAAACTAATACCGATCATTTAAGTAATTTTTGTAACTATTTTATTTCTATTTGTAAAGAGCAAAAAAGTTCCTCACCCTAAACATTCTTGCTTACGGACACGGTGAAATTATATGCACAATAATCTTCTTCCTTTGCGCTGACTAATTCAGATCATTAGCAGCTCCTTTCTTCTCGAAGCAGATGTGTCAGGAATCAGGAGGTTTGTTTGATTATTCTTCTCGCAATCCCCTTCAAATTCTTGCTAATACTTCAACCACGAGAAGGAAGATGACGAGGACTGTGGAAGTTTTCGGTTGACTTTGCCGAACCACGTGATGATAAGATAGCGGCTACTTAACGGATACCATCGGGTTTCTTTGCTGTAAGATGGGCACAAACTTCTGTTCAAAATGGTATCTTGTGACCTGCGACTCAGCTTAAGTAGCTGCTACCGTTCTCCTTCTGGCCTTTCTTGTTTGCGTTATTTGCTTTGTTTTAGAACATGCATATATTCTGAGCTCACTTTGAAAGCCCAAATAAGGATTCGAGCTCGAAAAAAATCTGCGCTTGCTAGCGCACTATTAGCACATTGGTCTTCGCTGAATCCGCGACTCCGGAAGCCACGCTTCCAAGCAACAACGATTTGAAGCCGCTTAGCCCTCTGCTCCCCACAACTATGAGATCGTAAGACTTGTTCTTCGCCTCTTCCACGATTGCGTTCGATACGTCTATTGCGTGAACTACGCTCCCCTCCGATTGAACCCCCTCTAGCTGTATCTTCGAAACTGCGCGTCCAATCTGATCTTTCATTTCCCTCTCCCAGCGATCGATGTCAGTCATCAATGATCCTTCCGAGGCTACGGGAAGAGCGACTACTCCGATGGTATCGAGTTTCGCCCCAAGTCGCTTTGCTAGCTTGACCCCAAAACTTAACGCCTTTTCGCTCGCCTCCGATCCGTCATATGCCAAAAGAAATTTTGGCGCTCGCGAGATTCGCCTAGAGATGATGAGCACTGGACACTTTGCTTGCTTTGCAACTCTTTTAGACACGCTCCCAAGGAAAAGGCTCTTGAGTCCGCTTAGCCCCCTGCTCCCGAGAACGACGAGATCATATCCTCCCTCGGACACTGTCTTCAAAATCTGACCTGGCACATCGTCGGATGTTGCAAGGATTATCTCAGATCTGAGCTTTCGAGAGGTTATCATCTGTTGTCTTGAAAGAAGGAGTGCGTTTGAGGGATTCTCCTTCTCGTCTCTTGATTCGACGTCAACAGCCGGAGTCATTGCAGGAGAACCAACGAGCGGATCTACGACAGGCATAGAAACCATCACTTTTGGAGAAGCCATGACGTGGATCAAGTCAACTTCAGAGCCGAACTTTTCTCCGATGTCAATAGCGACATTCAGGGCATAGTCGCTGAGCTCAGAGCCGTCGATCGCCACTAGCAGCTTGCCAAGGATTGATTTCCCTTGTTCGCCCTCTTTGCTCATCGGCTATCCTATCCCCGTCTAGAAGCAGTCTCAGATTTTCTTCTGTAGTCAATTGAGATAATAATCTTGCGTCTCTTCGCGAAGGGTGATCACTTCTTGTTCTTCCACTTTCCTCCCTCTCCTTCTTTCTCTCAGCCCGAGTGAAATAAATGAGAAAAGAGTAGCAAAAAGAGCTTGAGATTGAGGAAGTTACGAACTCTTCTTTCTTGGCCTCTTTCTTCGAAAAGATGATCGAGTATAGATTTTCTCAGGTCTTGCCCGATAGGTAGTCTCCGAAGCTGTTCCAGTATTGATCTTGGATTGGATTTCCAGCGTAGGGCCACACGATCACGTAAGGAGTTGAATACAGATCGATTTCACCGAACCGCTTGCCAAGATCGGAATCATCGATCTGCGTGATGAGTCCTATCGCGATCTTTCCAGTCGGCACTTCAGCGTACATCTTGCTGAATCCACACATGAAAGAGCTTCCCGCCCATTGGAAATTACAGTTGCTTGCATTGAAGGGCGTGTTGTATGTGTCCATTGTCAGTATGACATCTGCGTCTCCTTCTCCGAGAAGTACGAAATTCCAAAGATTCCCCCCGTCGAAAGATGCCACATCGACTGAAAGGGTCATCGAGTTCTCGTGAAGGGCGTCGGCGAGATCCGTGACAAACGTCGCGTATACGACTGCGTTTCCACAATTGTTTGAGGGCTCAAAGTCCAAGTTTATTCCCTGCGCACCATACTCACCTGCGTACTTCACAGTGTACGAGATGAATTCCTGCTGTAGAGTGAAATTACCCAGAAGAGTCGAAAGTCCAGTGCAGTTGTTCTGGTCGTTTTGCACAAGTGGATAGCAGCCGAGTCCGTAGCTTTGTATCTCGGGGCAGAGGTTATTGTAGTGATTTCCTGAGCCGTCGGTGATTGAGAAGGATCCGTTGTTCGAAAGGAAAAATTCCATCGGGCTGACCGCGCTCAGATTGGAGGAATGCTCTTTGACTGTGTTCATCTGCGCCTGAGGATACTGCCCAAACACCCAGACCCAAGCTTGTCTTGGGCTCCGTCCAGTTGAACTCGAGGTCGTCACTGTAGTATCTGAGCTTTTGCTTGTGATCGAGTAAGTGGTTGTCGAGGAGGAGGAAGAAGAAGATGATGACGAAGAGCCTTCTTTACTTCCACTTGAGGTAATCGTGCTCTCAGTCAAAGAAGAGGACCCCAGGCTCGAACTTCCAGACGATTGTGATGGTGATGATGAACGTGTCAAGAGGAAAGAGGAGGAAGAAGATCCGGAAGGAATTGCCTCGTTGGCTAATATCGATCGCTCACTGAGTGGAAGGTCGTTAGAAAGAGTGATGGTGAGTATCTCGCCGCTCGAGATCAAATATGGAAAGACAATGTTGTTTGACTGCGCGATTCTCACCCAGTACACTTCGAATTCCTTTGCAATCTTCCAAATAGTGTCGTTCTCCTGAGTAATATATTTCACATTCTTTGAATAAAGTGGAATCACGATGTACTCTCCAGCTTGAATCCTATAACGGGGGGAGGAACCAATGCCGTTTGCTTGAGCAAGCCTCTCTTGAGTAACTCCGAACCTATTTGCAATCGAGAAGAGAGTGTCTCCGGGCTGGACAAGGTACTCGTAGTCGAACTCCCCACCCAGATGCACTGGCGCAACCATAAGAAAAGCCGCAAAGATCAAGGAAACCAGAGCAAACCAGACAAAAATACGAACCAGGAACCGTTGTCCTTTCATACAGCGGGGTTACTAGACAAAAATTCTGGATATAATGCCCATATCGTCTCAATTTTTGATCACGAAACGGGTTTTGAAAATCTCTATCGGAAACTGATGTAACAGAGGAATTTGAGATCGACCAAGTTCCAGGAGAAGTGCTCATTGCAAGCTTTCACTTTTCTTCTTTGATATTATGAAGCACAAGCTTGAACTTGATTAAGAAAACGGAGTATGATTTTCTTCTCTCCTGCCCGTGGTTTCGAATGAGAAAAGGAAGAGAGAGGAGAAGAGGATCTAGGGAGAGTCAAGGAAGAGAAGGGAAAAACGGGAACGAGAAGAAGAATGTTAGATTTGCCCATATACTTCCTATTGGCTTTTTCCTTCTTCGTTCCCAAAATTTTTTGATCCGCTTTTCGGCTTTCCTCCGCTACGACCTCCCTCGATCCTTCGTTCATTAGAATTTTGGCTGATAGCCAGAGTCGTTCGTGAACTGGAAGTAGTAGTAGATCACATTGTTCGCATAGTCAGTTCCGTCTGGGAATGAACCACAGTAGCTTCCTGCTGCACCCGAACCTCTGTTGTAGACTTCGAGCGTGCCCTTGATCAGAGTCTCGAGTCCACAGCCGCTTCCCCACTTGGACACAAGAGAAGAGTATATCTCGGCCCAGATCTGGGATGCGTGATCCACGTTGTACCAAGGATAGAAGAGCTCAGTTGCGTTCAGGTTGTTGCAAGTCGGGTTGATCTGCATCAGTCCCATATCGTAGCTTCCGCATGCGTTGTTCCAAGCCTCAGCGTTTGGATTGTACCCTGACTCAAGCGCCATCTCCGCCTTTATTATCATCGGATCTGGAACCGAGTACTCGTTCGAATACTCTAGGATCAGCGAGTCATACTTGTTGGTCTGGCAGCCCCACCACCAGCTGCAAGGATCATTCACAGCGAGCACATCCTGCGGCGGGGAAGTAGAAGGAATGAGAAGTGTCTCGCCCGTGTATATCACGTAGGGATAACTCAGTATGTTTGCATCAGCTAGTGCTTGCCAGGGCAGACCGTACTGGTTGCCTATTGAGAAAAGGGAGTCTCCGGACTGAACGATGTAAGTCGAAGAGTTACTGTTTCCACAATTCGGGATCAGCAGTTTTTCGCCAGAGTAGATCGTGTATGGATACTTTAGCGAGTTGAACTCCTCTATTGCGATCGGAGAGACATCGAACCACGATGCTACCCTTCCAACCGTATCTCCTGACTGCACTGTGTAAGTCCACGCACCACCACAGTAGTTAATCGGTATCTCAAGAGTTTCGCCAGTGTATATTGTGTAGGGATAATTGATTCCGTTGATCTGAGCTATTGTCTGCCACGAAACGCCGAACTCCTTGCCGATCCCGTATAGTGTATCTCCAGATTGCACTGTGTAGGTGAAAGTTCCGCTGTAGGCTGACGATTTGTAGGAGGGAACGCTTCCTCCCAAGTGACCGGCTGTTGCAAAAAACAGGGCAGCGACGGTCAAACTTGCGATTATGATTTTTTCGTTGTTTTTCTTTCTTAGATTCATGAGCTTTGCCTAGAAATCTGGTCTAGATTCAAAGCCCCCGAGCTCAACTTTTTTGGTTAGGTTGGGCAATTTTCCATCCTTTGAAAATAGCTTTTACCTTGCAGTGTACTGCATCGCTGTTTTCATGCAAGGAGATGAAAGGCTATCGCGATTCGAAGAGTTGATTCTACGCTTCTTCCCTCTCTGTGTTGATTTTTGAATTTCTATTAGAAGAGAAGAAACAGGACTTGCAAAATGTTGAACGTTCTCTCCCTCAGAAATGGAATGGAAGGAAGGAATGAATGACGAAGAAGAGGGTGGATAAGAGGCTATATCGGGAAAACGTCCACGTATTCGCCGCTGGCTTTTTCACCGTCGAGCACTGCGATTCCGTTAGCCTTTGCGAGCCATCCAGAGTAGTGAGAATCTGTGGGTCTGACAACTTTGGCTACATACTCTCCGTTTCCTTCTTTCCCTTCCTCCCTTCGCGATACGAATACTCGGAGAAACTGAGTAACTCTGCCTCGCGAAGGTAACATTCCCTTTCCTATCTTCTTCTTCTCCTTTTCTCCACCGTCATCCTCGAGAAGCTTTGCGCGGATCGCGAAAGGTGAAACACTTGATGCTCCTCCGAGTGTCAATATAGCTGGCCTCGCAAAGACAAAGAAACTAACAATTGCAGAAGTTGGAAATCCTGGAAGGAGCACGATCGGCTTCCCCTTGTATACTGCGAGTCCAGTCGGACTAGATGGCCTCATCGAAACGCCGTGAAGCAGTAGGCGCACGTCTTTGATCGATTTCGCCGCCTTTACTGCAAAGTCCTTCTCTCCGACAGAAGAGCCCGCAGAAAGGATCAAGGCGTCAGCAGATCTCAGTCCTCTCACAAACTTTGATCTAATTTCTTCAAAGTTGTCTCGTGCAATTCCCAAATCGAGACCATCAGCACCTAGTTCTTTCAGATATGAGGCGATGAACGGCCTGTTTGTGTCCGGTATCTTGCCACTCTTGACTCCGTCGGTGTGTTTTCGTTTCGAGTCTTTCTTCCTCTTATTCTTCTCAAAGTCCGAGGGATCAAAGAGTTCATCACCAGTCGAGAAGAAAGCAACTTTGGGTCTTCGAAACACTTTGATATGTCGCAATCCGACCAGAGAAAGTAGCGCGATGTGTTGAGGTCTAAGAATTGTGCCGGAGCGAATGATTTCCTGTCCCTTTGCAATATCCTCTCCAGATCTGAGCACGTTTTCCCAGAGTTTCACAGGCTTGATCGCTTCAAGCTTTTGGTTCTTCACCCTCGCGTATTCTATCATGATCACAGCGTTGCCTCCTTCGGGGAGGTAGGAGCCTGTCGCAACTTTCACTGCCTGCGAGATTTGGAGTCTGGGCCAATCTTTCTTGACTTTGGGGTGCTCACCTATTGCTATCTCTCCGACGATTTCAAAGGAATTTATCGACCGATTTCTTCGAGTATCATCGATTCTTACGGCGTAGCCATCCCGTGTGGAGCGTGGAAACTCTGGGACATTTACAGGCGAAGCGACCTTTTCAAAAGCGACGCGCCCGATCGCTTCCCTGACACTGATATTCTCAGGGGCTGTCCTTTTGATTTCTTTTAGAAAGAGGTCTAGAGCTTGTTTGACTCCGATGTGTTGATATGCCTGATCAACTCCGTGATAATGCTCGTGATCTTCCTCGCTTTTATCACCATCATCATCCGGAGCTCTTCCTTCTTCTCTTGGAAGCTCATTGATTGATCTTGTGCTCATTTCTTTGATTTGATCTCCCCCTCCTTAACGTTCTCCACTCTTCAAAGCCTCTGATCAGCCCTAACTTTTTGTTCTTCTTCTACTTCTCCACGCCCCATGGTCGCAAATTTTCTTTCAAGTGAATAAGTAATTGCGAGAAAGAGAAGCATTGCAGAAGTCCCCAAGACGACCACTAGGATGTGGTGAAGTGAAAGGTTCGCGACCACCCCGTCTAGTAAGAGCAAGACGTAAGCGATTCTGGAATCCAAAGTGTTTCTTCTTCTCTTCCAGAACGCCGATGAAGAAGTAGAAGAAGAATAGGCAGGGGTAGAAGACTCGCTTCTTGCTCTACCAAAAGTGAGATGGACGATCGTGAAGAGCATCAAAAAGACAACGATGAACCAGCCCAAAAAGTTCGTCAGTGGGATGCCCGAAATCTCAGGGCTGGGGAAGAGTTGGGTCCCCCAGACCCAATACCCGTAGGCGGTGAACATAGGATCTATCATGAGATCCCACGCAACTGAACCAAAGGCGGCAAGCACACAGAGCAAAACAATCTTTCTAAGGTCTAGTTTTCTTGCAGAATTATTCCCACTAAGAGACTCTCCAACCATAGGGAAGCTCAAACTGAAGGTTAGATACGCAATCACGAACCATACGAGCGGAACCACGATTGGCACTCCAAGCACCTTGCTTCCAAGAAAATCCGTGTAATAGTACTTGCCGAACGGAAGTCCGAAATTCGTCCCAATCACTTCTGCTACATAGCCTATACTCGATGAAACAACTAGGAAAATCACAGCCCCTCTTGTCCCGATTTCAAGAAAACACTGAGAAAGTGCGAATATGAGCAACGCAAAAGAAAGCCCGAAGAACACTGCCGCACCGATCGAAAAATTGAATATGAGGCCAGCGATAATGAAGGCAAGCACTGCACCGTAAATCGCGAGTAATACATGCGTCGCGATTTTATGTCTAGAAACAATAGACTTTGTGTTATTCAAAATCTTCGAGATCTCCCCCATCTTTTTTCTCCTTCTCGTGTTACTGCCACTTCTGAACTCCCTCTTCTTCTCTTCCTCTTCATCTTCTTCTTCTGGTTGTTGTAGTCGTATCTCGTCTTCTGCTATAATTTTGCCAGTTTGTCAAGATTCGATTTTCGCAAGATGTGGGAAACGCCATCAAAGCAAATATCGACTGCAATTGTCAATCTTTTCCACTACCTTCAAAACACAGACAGCGCCTCCATCCACTCTGTCGAAGGCAGTCTTTCTGACATAAATGACAATAACAAGAGTGAAATGTGAAGTAAATCTTGGAATCATATCCCCCTCCGCCGCCGCCGTCTTCTCCTCCAAGAAAGCACAAGTTTCCTGTTGCGGCTACTGTCGGTTCGATCGTAATCATCCTGATTGTGTCCTCATTTGTCGCCCTTGGATATTTCCCAGCCGTGCTTAACTCCTTTCTCACCACGAAGGGGGGTTTGAGCTCGACTTTCATATCATCGCAGAATCCTTCGATAGGGAGCAATGGTGTCACGATATCATACCCTTCTGATTATGCGACACTTGAAAACTATGCTCTTGGGCTCATAAATGCTGATCGAAGGAGCGCTAATCTCTCTTCAGTCGTGTTAAGCCCCATCCCCTCTGGCCAGCAACACGCAGACTCTATGTTGTATTACGGCTATTTCAGCCACTGGGACACGCAGGGCTTCAAGCCCTACATGCGCTACTCTCTTCTCAACGGAACAGGCTTCGTCGACGAAAACGTGGCGTTTGAAGAAGTGGCGTCGTCATCATCATTAATTCAAGGTTTCACAAGTACATCCAGTGTGGAGGGAGCGATCCAGCAGCTCGAATATCAAATGATGTACAACGACTCTTCCTGTTGCCAGAACGGCCACAGAGACAACATACTCTCGCCTTACCATAACAGAGTTTCAATAGGAATCGAGTACGACAGAACACATGTTTACTTTGTCGAGGACTTTGAAAACTACTACATGGAGCTTTCCCAGCCATACCTCTACTCCAATGGAAATTTAGTACTTAAAGGGAACACAACTGGTCTTTTGAGCCCTACAACCGTTCTTGTGTTCTATGACAAGACACCAAAGCCCTTGAACGCGACTATCCTTGACTCTGAATACGACAAGCCTTACACGCAGGGAAATTTTACAGGAGGAGTTTTCCCTTCATGCACAGCGCTCAATTGCGAAGCATTTCCTAAAGGGGACTGCCCCTCTGGTTGCGTCACGATATACGCATCGACTTGGAAAGTGACAAATGGAGCGATTGACATCGAATTCCCACTTGACCAGTTCGTCTCAACCTATGGTAGCGGAGTTTACACCTTCTACGTGGAGCAAGGGAGCCAGGATTCCCCTGAGTACTTGACCAGCATCTCAGTCTTTGTTACTGCGTAGTGAGTCTCCCACTCAAAGAAAGGGGAAATCAAAGTTCCAATCAGTCAATCTTTCATTAGGTATCTAGGTTCTTGCTAGTGACATTCCTCCTTGGGATTCCTTCTCCTTGCCCGCCTCCCCATCTACCGGCTTTCCCTCAGCCGCAGCCTTTATTCTCTCCAGAGCATTCAGTGTCCCCCTTTCAACGTGCCTTTTGATGAAAGGAGTCGCAAGCCAATAAATTCCAGGGAAGTGAATGTCCCAAAAAGCTCTGACTCTCTGAGTGTTCTCATCAATCGATTCGATTGACACCACTTTGACTCCCTCGGTCAAGCCCTTGAGATACTGGATTTCGACTGAATCTTTAGGGCGCAGGATTGCTCTCTGTTTTATTTTGTGATTCCTGAAATTCTGAGTAATTTCTCTGTCGACTATGTTTCCCTCCTTTGAGATGGTTCGAACTTCCTTTGTGCCGTACCAGTATTCAGGTTCGTTTTCAAGGTCTGAAATTATTTCCCAAACCTTGTCCTTCGTCGCCTGAATATCGATCGCGTGTTCTATCCTTGGCATGATAGCAAACACCTAAGACGAAGCTTGGAGTGGGAGGAGGACAAATCCTTTTCCATTCTCTTCCCTCGTCAAATTCCCAAAAGATGCGCGTGATTTTTCCCTTTCCGTTTTCGCAAAAATCAACCAACCGATTTTCTTATAGAGCTTCCAGCTCGCCCGAAAGAACAGAGGGGAAGAGCTTGGGTTCTCAAAGTGCAAAAGTGAGAAGGAGAGGGGGGAGGGCAAGGCTATGGATAGATGTTTTGACACCGAGACATGCACTCTTTGCCCATTCGATCGCTCGTGTTGCTTCGTCTTTCAATCTAGAGTGTTTTGTGACCTCTGCCAACTATCCAAAACTTCAGAGTTTCATTTCAAAGCTTGGGCTCAGAAACAACGAGCCCATAGGCAAGCCTCGGGCAGACAGTGACTTGCCTACGATCGAGAGTGAACTCGAAAGGCAAGAAAGGCTCATGTCTTTTGTCGGGAGGGAGAAGCGATTCGATTTCTCACTTTCATTCCTCTCTCAGGAGGCTGCGAGGGTGAGCTTCGGGCTCGGCATTCCGCATTTTGTGTGCGCAGATTCGCCACATCTGTTCAAGAAGTGCAAACTTTGTCTTCCTCTTGCGACGGCTCTCTTCACTCCATTTGTCATTCCAAAGACGAGCTGGATCGAGTACGGCAAAACGGGGAGAGAAATTGCTCGATATCGAGGAACGGAGCCGTGGAGCTGGGTAAGGGATGGAAGGGTCGTTGGGAGGAGAAGGAAATCCCTGCGGGGCGGAAAGACCCTTGTGATCTTGGACGAGCTGTTTCGCTTCGCAGATCAAGACAAGAGGAAGAAGCTCATACTCGAAGCGGCGCAATCATTGGTCAAGGGAATAAAGAAAGAATGGTCAGAGAGTTCGGAAATTTGGCTCTTTCCCCCGCACGGCACTAGGAGTGAAATTGAGAGAGAATTTGGAAGCGAATGCGAAATCGCGGATTATCCGTCTGACGCTTTCTTCATGACCTTTGAGGCTCGAATAGTCATAGGTGGAGTGGGAACTGCGATTGAGCAGGCCGCTCTCCAAGGAGTTCCGAACATCTCGTTTGCTCCAGAGTCGGGCACAGGCAATAAGACACCGCCTGTGTTCGAGCGCTTCTACTTCCCAAAGTTGCTAAGCAGGAGGGCAAAGACCCTTGGAGAGCTAGAGGCTCTTTTGAAGGAGATGCTTTCTCGAATCAATAGCGAGAGAAAGGTGTTTCTAGCTAACGCAATGAGCGCCACAAGAGACTTCGAAGACCCAGCAACTTTCGTAGTAAGGAGCATCGTCTCCAAACGCTGACAAGTTCCAGAAAGATTCGAAGAGCGAGAAGGACAGAGTTAATCAATTATCGTCATGGCTCTTAGAGTTGTGTTCAGCTTTTGACACTGCCAATAATCCTCCTCATTGCCCTAACTACCTTTTCACTTCTCTCTCTTCTTGGCAATATATTCATCTTCCTCCGTCTCTTTTCAACTGAGTCAAGGGCTCCGAGACTTTCTTTGTCTCTCTCGCGACTTGGTTTGAAGATCGACGAGTCCCAATCGGTGGGAAATACTCGCTTTGATGCGCATGTGCTACCCTTAGTTTCAGTGATTGTGAGCGCAAAGAACGAGGAAGAGAAAATCGAACGCTGTCTTGATTCTCTTATCCGACAGACTTACTCAAATCTTGAAATTGTCGTGATCGACGACAGCTCAACCGACAGAACCTGCGAAATAGTGCGTGAATTTGAGAAGAAGGACAGGAGAGTTCGGCTAGTCCATGCCGGACCAAAGCCGGAAGGCTGGGTGGGAAAGAGCTGGCCTTGCTGGAGGGGTTTTGAAGAATCGAGGGGTGAGATCCTTCTTTTCGTCGACGCAGACTCCGCTTTTTCAAAGATCACTCTAGAATCTTGTGTGAAATACATGCTTGCGCAAAAGTATGATGTTCTTTCGATTTCTCCAAGAGTTTCTCTCGACGGGGTTTGGTCTCATTCGATAATGCCTTTTCTTTCGGGTGCAATCAATCTCTTCTATCCGATGGAGAAGGTTAACGATCCTGCGAGCAAGAGGGCATATGTTTTCGGAGCTTTCATCCTAATCAGGAGGGTTGTGTATGAGGCGATAGGAGGACACAAACGCGTAAGAGATCGGATCGTTGAAGACGCAGCTATCGGAGAGAACGCAAAGTCGATGGGCTATCGCCTTCGAGTGGAAGTTGGAGACGGTTTTGCGACAACCGACTGGGAACATGAACTAGGCAGTGTCTTCTACGGGCTAGAGAGAGTCATGTCCCACTCCGTAAGAAGCTATGGTTTGCTCAGTTCGCTTCAAGGCCTGCTTTTCTTCTTCATCGGACTCTACCCCCTTCTAATATTCCTCTGGGAGATCTCGCTTTGGGCTACTTCTCCGGCCGTTTTCTCCTTCTCATCTAACTTGATTTTACTTGACTTTGTGGCTAGTGTCTTCTGTGTGGCGTTGATTTTGGCGACTGTAGCTCACGAAATGAAACTCGTAGCCGGCAAGATCGGTCCCTATCCACTCCTCTACCCTCTCGGCTGCTCGCTCTTCATACTTGCGATATTTTCGACTTCAATCAAAATATCCTCGAGGAGGGGGCTCAAATGGAAGGGTGTGGAATACAAACAGCTGCAAGTCGCAAGGAAATAAGAGATCGGATCTGAATTTGCGATTCTTTTCTCTTATCGTTATTCATTCATTCGTTCGAAGATGTGAATTAATCTTGGTCGCTTGAGCTCGGCTCAGGAGCAAATTGTAAAAATGCTTCTGTTTACAAAATTTACAAAGGGAGGATGTGTTTAGGAAAAATTCAGGGTGTGAGCGATATTCATTTATCGCAGGCGTTGCAAGGTTTCATTTTGCCAAATTAATTTTGCCAAAAACAGAGCAAAGATTCGAAACTCTTTCTTCCACTACAGATCGAAAGTCGACTAGTGGTACAGAGTGGGCCGTGGAGGCTATTGGGCTTACAAAAGACTATGGAAGAAAGAGAGCACTAAATCATCTCGATCTGAAGATTAGAAGCAACCAAATACTCGTAATACTTGGTCCAAACGGCTCTGGAAAGACTACCTTTTTGCATCTGATTTCGACTGTCCTCAAACCTAGCGACGGAACGGCCCTTGTGATGGGCTATGACATCAGAAAGGAAGCGCTCAAAGTGAGGCAGGTCTCTGCGATTTCGTTTCAGGATCCTCGAGGCTTTTGGAGACACAAGCCGGCGCAGATACTCTCGTTTCACGCTTCCATGTATGGGGTAGGAGGGGACGAAAGAAAGAAAGTTGTGGAGGAGACACTCAAGGAGTTCGAGCTCTGGGATTCGAGAAACACTAAATTCATGCATCTCTCTGGAGGCCAGGCAAAACGCCTTGAAGTTGCGAAACTTTTTGTTCACAAGCCCAAACTCGCGATATTCGATGAGCCGACGACTATGGTAGATCTCGACGGAAAGCGCATGATCTGGGACAAGATAAAGGAGCTCAAAGAGGAAAACGGAAGCACAGTCATCGTGGCGACGAACGAAGTAAGAGAAGCTGAATATCTCGCGGATAGGATAACGATTCTCGCAAGGGGGGAGCATCTTGTCACCGACTCTCTTGAGAATCTCAAAGACAGCGTGAAGGGTGGAGACATTGTTGATCTCGAGTTTTCTCTTGCGATCGATCAAGCTCTTCTCAGAATGATTGAGGGTATATCAGGCACTGTGGATTTCAAGAAGATCTCTGAAAATCGCTTGAGAGTGAGAGTCAGCAGATCAGAGGATTGGCTTCCAGTAATGACTGACAAGATGCATCTTTTGTCATCATCGAACAGAATAACTTCGATCAAAGTATCAGAGCCTTCTCTTGACGATGTCTTCTTGACATATACTGGGAACGATCCGGAGAAAGAATAGGCAAAAGTGATGGATGGTTGAATACTAGCTTTCTAAGAGAAGAGGACGACTCATCCAACGACATGTCAAGAAAGAGAAAACGTGAGCAGAACTTGAGGCCTCTTACTATTCTAGCTTTGATTTGAAAATCTGTTGTTCTTTCTCCTTTTCCATCGTGATCAAGCGCCGAGGGTGTTTCCCAAAGTTTGAGTAGATCGGAGCTATTCTTACTTCTTTCCTTTGATCTGAGGGAAGCCTTTAATTCGGTATCCTTTGTCGTCTACGATTGGTTCTTCTTCGGCTTTCAGTTTTTCATCTACGGTGTCATACTTTCGAAGCTCATAGTCACACTCTCAAACTATTTATTTTACTACGGCACTGGACTTTTAGTTTTGATGTCTTTCAACGTGGCTTCTTGGAGCGGAAGGCGGTTTGTTGAAAGCGCTCACGAGGGAAGACTACGCTATCTCCTTTCGCTCCCAATCACTAGAGGCGAAATGTTTCTCGAGCAGCTCCTTCTAGGCATGGTGGTCAATCTTTCGAGGCTCCTTCCTCCGCTCTTTGTAATCCTTGCGCTCTCCCACTTGTACACTCCTTATAGCCTCGCAATCTCTCTTCTTGTTCTAACACTTGTCACGATAGGTATCATGGGTTTGATGATCTCCCTCTCCGTAATAGCTTTCAGATCCTTTGACATCTACAGCGCCATAGTTGCAAGCTTGAGCGCTATTCTCATCAGATTCAGCACAATCAATTACCCGCTTTCCTCGATGCCCAAAGCATATGCTGGTGTCTCGCTTGCAAATCCTGTCACCTACGGAGCGGATCTCCTGCGATCCGCGATCGGTCTCGACACTTCTGTAGTGTTGAATCCTGCCCTTGGGGCAACTGTTGTAATAGCGCTTTGCATAGGAACTATTTTCGTCGGGATTTTCTTCATTTCGACTGTCGTTGAGGGAGTAAAGTCTTCTTGACTCAGAGCGGTTCAAGTAGAAGGCCAATTGTCGAGACGAGGCTTCGCCCAATGACCGAAAGGCGAGCGATGTTCAAAGTGCTCCAAGTTGACCTTTCGTATTTCTTCAGGACCAAGTGGCTCATCGCGACTCTCGTCGCGCTCAACATTTCGGACATGCTCGTCGCAGGTCTCGTTTATTCGAACATGATGAGCCTGAATTACTTTTACTTCTTCGCCCCGGGGGTCATCGTCTCGGGAATGTTTGCGGCTGCACTCGACGTGGGGAGAAGGGTCAACCTGAGCCTGAACGAGGGAGTCGCACAGTACTATCTCAGCCTACCTTTAAGTTTGGACGGACTTGCATTCGCACATCTGTTGTCAGCGGGTTTGGGAGGAACGATCTACGCATCCATCCTCCTAGGCGTGGCTTCGGCGATCATCCCGAGCTTGATTTCACCGATTACTCTTGCGATCATCCCAGTGATTTTCATAGTTTCTATGGGTTTAGGAGGGATCGCCGCCATCTTGAATCTCGTTTCGAAGGCAGGAGATCGCTATTGGGTTTACGCACAGGGCGTGCAAATGGTTCTTCTCGGTCTGAGCACTGTCTTTTATCCGATACAGATGATCTCCTCTTACTTTCCATCTGATGTCAGCCGAGCGATCGTCTTGAATCCGCTGAGCCAAGTCGCCGATGCGCTTAGGAGCGTCGTTTACTCCATTCCGATTTCGCCAAGTAGTATCGGACTAGTTTTCGCAACTTCGATTTTGATGTTCCTAGTCGGAGTTGCGTGCTATAGGTACGTGTTCAAGAAGGTGTGGGAACTCGGCAAATTGTAGAATATGTCATCGAACCAAAGCCTTCGAGGATTTCAACTGGTTCGTGCAAAGATGGAGGAAAATCTCTGAGGCCAATGAAATAAGAGGGGGATGAGGTCCATGCGTCAATTGATTTCAAAAAAAAGAAGAAGATTTTTTGTTTCCTTCAAAACCACCAAGGACGAAACAGGATGATCTTGTAAGAGTTTCTTTCTCCCCTTTTCAATTGCGACGCATAGTGGAGCTATGAATTCTTTTGGAACTCTTATTCAGTTCACATGTCGGTCGTGCAATTCTCGGAAAGCTTCCTCAAAAGCCACCAGTGTCATTTCCAAATCATCCACAGTGTGCACCGTAGAGAGCGCAATTCTCTCATAATCATCGGGATGCAGATAGATTCCCTTTTCAAGCAAGATCTGAGAGAATAACTTGTACTTGTTCCAATCAATCAGAAGGCTTTCCCTATAATTCATAATCTTCTTCTGCTTTGTGAAGAATAGTGAAAACATTCCTGGAACTCCTTGGATGCAAACCTCATGCCTTGCTCGCTCTGCGATTTTGGGGAGCTCGCTCATGAATCTGTTTGTAAGATCTTTCAATATCTTGAAAGCGTGATTGTCGTTTTCAGAGAGCAATTCAAGGTTCGCTAGAGCGCCTGCGAGGCTCAATGAGTTCGCGAAGTAGGTCCCTCCATAGGAGACCTTACCAGGGCCGATGAGCTCCATGAACTCCTTCTTGCCAGAGACCGCGGAAATAGCTACTCCACCACCCAGGGCCTTTCCCCAAGTGGAAAGATCCGGCGTGACTCCGTATAATTCCTGAGCTCCGCCTGGAGAAACTCGAAAGCCTGTAACTACTTCATCGAAGATCAAGAGAGCATCATTTTGAGTGGCAATCTCCTTTACTGACTTGAGGTAATCAGGATTTGGTGGAATTACTCCAGAATTTGACATGATGGGCTCCATGATGATAGCAGCTACTTCGTTTCGATGCCTCTTCATTATCCGCTCAAATGCTCGCAAGTTGTTCCAAGGAGAAACGATGACTGTGTCCAAGACTAGAGAAGGTATTCCTGCAGAATAGGGCAAAGGCCTAGGATATTCTTCCAAGCCAGCCACAGAAGGAGGGGCCTCGACGCTGATCATTGCGTAATCATGTTGCCCATGGTAGTGGCCTTCAAATTTCAAGATCATGTCCTTGCCGGTAGCGGCACGAGCGATCCTGATAGCATTGCTTGTGGCATCGGTGCCATTTGAACCAAAAATCACAGATTCTGATGTCTTAACCATCTGCAAGAATTTGCGAGCCAGTTTCACTTCAAGCTCGACTGGAGTGCCGAACATCGTCCCTCTTTCTGCTTGATCTTTGATTGCTTGAACCACCCTTGGATGGGAATGACCGTTGATCATCGCTCCAAAGCAGAGCAAATAGTCGAGATACTCATTTCCATCAACATCGACAACTCTCGGCCCCATTCCACGATCAATGTAAATAGGATAGGGCTCATACGATGCCCACCTTAAGATCGAGCTTGCCCCGCCTGGTATCAGGGTGCGAGCTTCGTCATACAGTGAAGCTGAAGTTGTTGTCTTTTTGATGGATTGTGTCATTAGAGCCGTTGTCTTGGGAATAGTTCCCACTGCTTGAAGCGGAGCAACAGCTTGGCCAGCTGGGTCTTTCGAATTAGGACCTGGTTGCTTAGCCTGTGCGTTTCCCGCTCCTGATGGATTTGACATTTCTCTAACTCACTCTCCTCGCTTTACTTTTCTTTTCCAAATATTCCCGTTTCGTAAGCTATTACGTTGATTGTTGTGGGACCTTCGCGTACCGAGTCTCTTTCTTGAGATCACCTTGAGCTTAACCAAAACGTAATTCCCCTCTTTAATTAGCAAAAGCTTTCTGATTTCTTCAGGAATTGTCAGTCTTCCGCCCTTTATGACCTCAGCTATGAATGGCATTTCCTCATCGAGACTGGGTCCTTCTGCAATTGGCAATTTACCTGCCTCCACGCACTTCTTTGTCCTTCTTCTTCTTCTCCTCCAGACCACAAAAGGTTTGCGCACAAAAGGATTAAAATAGCATAAAATGTTTGCTTTCAGTATTAAATAGTATCAAAAAGGAGTTTTTCACCGTTTATATACTTCTTTTAATTTCGGTCAAAGAAGGAGCGAATGCTGCGGGCGTGCAAAATGTGAAGATAAGGTACGTGTTTCTCACTCTCTCTTATTTTCTTGTAGAAATTTACTCCTTATAGAAAGGGTGGGAAATGTGTGTTCAGTACATTTCTCACTTTTGTATAACTTCGAGAGGAGAATGCATGCTCTAAATTCTAGTGTGGTTTTTCATCCTCTTCTCATACGAGCTTGGCTTTCTCTTATACCATTCCCCGCTATACAATAATGTGATTGAGTTTGATGAAGATGTTGTATAGTCCATTGGAACATGCCTTGCAGTATAATCCCTCGAGAAGTACGCAAAAGGGGGATTACATATAGCACATAATCTCGTATAGAGTTCGTAGTTCTCCTTCCAACAAAATTCAAAATCATAAACGGCTGAAGAACAAGCTCTTCAACCACCAAGATAATAGGTTCTTCGCTCGAATACGGCGGATTATCTTGGCGGGAGATTATTGGAGAATATTTTGGCTATCTTAGATGTGCGAGAGCTCTTCAAAATTCTTAATTTGAAAATTCATTCGTTAGAAAATAGATCATAGCTTAAACATGACGAAACTTGAAACTGGCTTTGCCAGATCAAAAATTTAATATTTCGCGAATGAGTGCAATGGCATCAGTTCAACACTCTCTGCCTGACCTTGATGCCTCGTTTTTCAAGTTCCTTAAAGAATTCAACTGGTTCAAACACCTTCTCCG
>CADDZS010000009.1 GCA_902812485.1 archaeon | reverse complement strand
CTTGGGACATGAATTCTTGGGTCATTTTTCTCCTTGACACTTCTCCCAAATCAATTCGTCATGTGGAGTTGGGATAAAAACTAGTCTCAAGGATCTCTTCTTTTATGAATGTTCATCTAGAGTTAACCCTTCGTCTAATAGAAGAAGAATGAGGGGGGAGAGAAGTGACATGGCTGGAAGTCGAGTGATTTCGTACGCAAATATTTTCGGATCGATTTTGCCTCCAAATCTCAAGCAACCCTTGACCCCGCAAGCCCTGAAAAGGCTTGAGGATAAGGGAGAAAGCATCGGTATCAGCAGGCTCATGATGATGGAAAATGCCGGTAGCGCCGTAGCATCTGTCGCTCTGAAGGAACTATTGAAGAAATCATCCCTGTCGAGACGGGTGGAAGAAGGTGGTAAATTGAAAATAGTTTGCATTGCTGGAACTGGAAACAATGGTGGTGATGTCTTCGCTGCCGCAAGACATCTAGCATATTGGCAAAAGGTGCTTCAAATAACACTTTTCCTAGTCGGGGATCCCGAAAAGATCAAAGCTCCTGAGGCTAAAACAAATTGGGAAATCCTTGCGCAAATTCCAGCTATCAAAATTATACCAATCCGAAGCTCTAGTGAACTCCTTACTCTCAGGCAAGCGCTAAGGAATGCAAACACAGTCATTGTCGGAATATTCGGGACAGGTTTTCACGGAGAGCCTGAAGGAATACACAAGGATGTTATAGAAACAATTAATGAAACTGAATCCTTGACAACAAAGATAAGCGTAGATATTCCATCAGGTTTGAACGCCAAAACGGGGAAGGGAATTCATGTAGTGAAATCTGACATCACTGTCACAATGCATGCACCGAAAGTTGGAATGCTGAAGGATCGCACTTCTCTTAGGCAATGCGGAAAAATTATTGTCGCGAACATAGGTCTTCCATTTTGAGCACGAACAAGCCCTCAGAAGCGGTCATGATACTCCAACTCAAAGTTGGCGACTACAAGAATTTCTCGTACATCGTCGCAGACGCAGCAACAGGAGAGGCCGCCGTGATAGACCCAGCCTGGGAGGTTCAGCTCATTCTTGAAAAGCTCAAAGAAAGGAACTTGAATCTCAAGTTCATTGTGAACACTCATGCTCACTTAGATCACATTGAGGGCAACGCTTCGCTTTCAAGTGTCACCGGCGCAAAGATTGTGATGCATGCGAATTCCTACGCAAAAAAAGACATAGCCGTGAAAGATGGAGGCTCCTTGAAAGTTGGAAAGAATGCTATCCTTCATTTCATCCATACTCCAGGCCACTCCTCCGAAAGTATGTGCATTATCGTAAATGATATCGCAATTTTCACTGGTGATACACTCTTCGTTGGAGAGTGCGGGAGGGTCGATCTTCCTGGAGGCGATGCGAACGCGCTGTACGACTCCTTTGAGAAATTAAGAAGCCTTGACCCAAAGCTTGCACTTTATCCCGGCCATGATTACGGCAATCGCCCCGTTTCCACACTGGGTGAAGAAATTCGTTCGAACTACACTCTTGCCAAACGCACAAGGGAGGAATTTGTGAAGTTCATGCTCAACGAATCTCGAGTTGGTTCAAAAGAGGATCCTCTATCCCGGCTTTCCTAAAGGATAAAGATCTTAGTGCACACGAATGGCAAACCCCGCACGGTTTCCTACGTGTCGTCTGGCAGCTCCAAGTAATTTCGAACGGCACGTTTAGACTTGCGCCGAGTCTGATAACTTGTACCTTGGTGAGATTGGAAAGTGGAAGAATTACTTTGCAAGCAGCTCCTTCGCTATAGAGACCTATTTTGATAGCTGCATTGAGTTTGTCGAAGAATTTGACACTTGAATCAGGAAAGAGTAGTGTGTCGTCCTTGTTATGACCGCCGACTATAAAATTTGCACCAAGGATTTCTGCAATGTGACTTGCAATGCCATAAAAGATGATGTTTCGAGCAGGTATGTAAGCGTCGGGAGCATTCTTAAGCCTCTGATTATGAATCTTTCCCACACAGTCGACAATCTCCTTCAAGAAAGGAAGTCTTATTTTGGTTAGGCGTATTGCGTTTCGGCGAGCGATGGATTCCGTTGCTGAGATCTCTTTCAAACTTCTGTGAAAGTAGTCGAAGGTAACAGCTCCTACTACTTCGAGGCCCTTATGAATTGCCCAGTAAAGGGCCACAGCCGAGTCTATGCCTCCCGAGAGAAGTACCAAACATTTCTTACCGCGCCAATGAGAGCGAAGTGTTGATTCCATTTGCTAGCCAACCTGTGAGCTACTAAATTCATAAGCTAGTCGGAGCTAGACCTTTTCATCTTGAAAAGAAATCGAGGGGAAGCGGATGCTATGGAAGAGAAGGAGATAGAGGAGAAGAAGGAAGAGGAAGAAGAAAGAGGAGTAGCACGAATCAGACGAAGCATACTTTCTGGGAAGAAGGCGATCATCAGCGGTGCAGGCAAGGGGATTGGCAGAGCCATAGCACTTCGCTTCGCTTTGAACGGAGCGGATGTTGCAGCAGTATCCAGATCGCAGACAGACATTGATAGACTCGAACAAGAAATAACGAGCAGATTCGATGTCAAATTTTGCGGAATCGCGGCCGACATATCTACGAGGGAGGGCGCATCGGGCATAGTCGCTCGTGCGATTTCAGCAAACGGCGGTCTCGACATCTTGGTCTGCGCAGCAGGGTATCCCATGCTAACTGAACTCTGGGAACAACCTCTTCACAAGATCCAAGAAGAAGATTTCAACAATGTTTTGAGAATTGATTTTTTTGGTTCTCTGAGGCTTATCCAAGAAGCTCTTCCCTTCATGATTGAACAGCAGCGAGGAGTAATAGTACTGTTCTCGTCGACGCCCGCCATCGCTGGGTACAACAAAGGTGCTCCTTACACCGTGGCAAAGGCTGCAAATATAGGTCTTGCAAAGGAAATAGCTTCGGAATATGGAAGATACAACATCAGGGCATATGCCGTAGCCCCGGGGAATATACGCACGAGCCGCACATTTGATCAGATTACTCCAGAAGAAAGAGAAAGACTTGCGAACGAATCGGCTATGAAGAGATGGGGCGAACCTGAAGAAGTCGCTGATACAGTCGTAGCACTTGCATCGGACAAGATGAGTTTTGTAACAGGTCAAACCATCATAGTCGATGGTGGCACCGTCATGCACTGACTATATGATAAAGTCCTGACGACTGGTTTTTCGGTAATTTGAAGTGTGCTCTCTTTATCATGGCATTCTTCTTCGTGCACGGGTTATAGATTCGTTCGACTGTATTCGGCAAACTCTGCTTAAAAATGAGAAATCTGGTTATCTCGTGTTTTCCTCAAGAATCAGAAACGAAAAATTGGGCTTATTCCGTGAATTACTTTTTTGTTTATCCGGTAAGTCACAAAAAGCTGAAACAAAGCTAAAATGTCATTCTTAAGCCCAAAGTAGGGAGAACAAGAAAAGGGAGCGCAGGAAAAAGAGAATTTGCCTCGTGATTTACCTGTTGGGAACGAAAAATTTCTTTTGATGTTTGATCGGAACTATCAGATCTCCGATGTATTCTTTCCTCATGTGGGCATGGAAAACCACGTTCTCGGTCATCCATTCCGATTTGGAGTTTACGCGGATGGCAAATTCTCATGGGTATCCGAATGGAAGAAGCAATTGAACTATCTTGAAGATACTATCGTTACCGACGTGGTTTTGGAAAGTGACGACTTCAACGTGAAAATGAATTGCAATGACTGTGTGGATTTTGTGAGCCCTATATTCATAAGACGAATCGAACTCAAAAACTTAGAAAAGCGGCCGCGAGAAATTCGTCTCTTCTTTGCACATGATTTTCATATTCGAGGCACAAACATCGGTGACACTGCATATTACGACCCCCTAAAGACGCATGCTCTGATTCACTACAAGGCTGACAGATACTTTCTCATGAATTGTCAAACCCAAGCAGGCACCGGCATTTTCCAGTATGCTTGCGGCCTCAAGGATGTCGGTGGATCACTCGGGACTTGGAAGGATGCAGAGGATGGCTTCCTCAGCGGAAACGCAATTGCACAGGGTTCTGTGGATTCTGTCTTGTCGGCGCTTGCAAATATTGAACCTTTGGGAAGCTTTTCTCTTTACTATTGGATTGCAGCTGGGAAGACTTACGACGAAGTTCAAAGAAGAGATTCCTTTGTAAAGTCTCGAAGCCCTGAGAAGCTGATGAAAAGAACCTCCGACTTTTGGAAGCTCTGGGTCAATCGGGAGGTAAAACAGTCAGCAGATCTCGACCCCGAAATAATGAAACTGTATAGGCGAAGCCTTCTCACAATCAAAACTCAAACTGATGGAGATGGCGCGATCATCGCGGCAAATGACAGCGACATCTTGCAATTCAACAAGGACACTTATTCCTACATGTGGCCCAGAGATGGGGCATTTGTTACGATTGCAATGGACGAAGCAGGGTATCCTGTCTTCGCCGAAGCTTTCTTTCAATTTTGTTCAAAGGCAATCCTCCCCCAAGGCTGGTTCTTTCACAAGTATCAGCCTGATGGCAGTGCTGGAAGCTCTTGGCACCCCTGGATAGTAGATAACCACCAGCAGCTCCCGCTTCAGGAGGATGAAACAGCTCTCGTCGTCATTTCTTTGTGGAATAATTTTCAAAGATACCGCGATGTCGATGCGATCAAGCCATATTACAGGCCGATCGTTAAGGCGGCCGGCTCTTTCATGGCAGAATACAGGGACGAGATTACAAAACTCCCGCTTGAATCCTATGATCTATGGGAAGAGAGGCGAGCGGTGCTAACTTTCACGTCGTCGGCAGTGTACAAGGGACTTTTGTCAGCCGCAAACTTTGCACGAGCTTTCGGTGAAGACGATCTATGTTCGATTTACATGAAAGCGGCTGAGGAGATCAGGGAATCTCTCATAAAGCGACTTTACGATCCCGCTCTTGGAAGATTCCTTCGGGGTATAATCATTGAAGACGGGAAGATCACCAAGCGAGACGAAACTATCGACTCTTCTTTAGCTGGCGTTTTCCTTTTTGACGTTCTTCAACCCGATGACTCGATGGTAGTGAACACTATGAGACAGATCGAAGAAAGACTCTGGGTAAAGACCTCTGTTGGAGGCCTAGCTAGATACGAAGGAGATCTCTATCAAAGGCAGGAAACTCTTGACAACACGATTCCAGGAAATCCCTGGTTTGTGTGCACATTGTGGTTAGCCCAATGGTACATAAAAGCGGCCAAAGGTCGCTCGGATCTTGCAAAAGCGAAGGAAATTCTCTTATGGACAAAGAAGCACGCTCTTCCTTCTGGAATGCTTGCCGAGCAGCTTGATCCCATCGATGGAAGGCCAGTTTCTGTGAGCCCGCTCACTTGGAGTCACGCGGCCTTCGTAGAAACTGTTAACAAGTATCTTGAGAAGTACAAGTTACTCGCTGCTTGAATCTTTTCCTTTTGAGGTGTTTGGGTTTCTTCTTCTTTTTTTTTGAACAACAATACTTGCTTAAGGTTCTTGGGTCAGTTTTCTTCCCAAAGAGGAACCGACTAAGAAACATGGTTTGAAGATGCGTGAGCAAAGGAGTTGAGTTCGTTCAAACCTCAGGGAATAATTGTACCTATGGTTACTCCGTTTCAAGTTGGAGACAGTGACTCACTCAACATTCAATCCCTTCGAGCCCTTGTCGATTACCTTGTGGAAGGAGGCGTACAAGGATTGCTTCCCTTGGGAACCTCAGGAGAGTTTGCTCTTCTGGACCAATCAGAAAGGATGCAAGTCATCGAAGCGGTTGTTGATCAGGCAAATGGGAGGATTCCAGTCATTGCAGGCGTCTCTGCTCCAAGTACCAAGGCCGCAGTTAGCTATGCAAAACATGCGAAGGATGTTGGTGCGGATGCGGTCATAAGCACCGGGCCGTATTACTTCACCACCAAGGAATCAGGCCTATCTAAACACTTTCAAAGCATCATAGACGCGGTGGATATACCACTTCTGATATACAATATACCTGGATACGTAGGATACAACATCGAAGCAAGTTTTGTTGCTAGGCTTGTAGAGAAGAATCCTGAGAGCATCGTTGGAGTCAAGGTAACAACTTATGATATGAAAATACTCCTTGAGTACACAGCTGCAATCGGAGAGAAGATATCGGTGCTTACCGGTGCCGACGCTTTGATCATTCCAGCTCTTTCACATGGAGCTCAGGGTGCCGTAATTGGGATTGCAAATGTTATCCCAAAGGAATGCTCCTTGCTCTACGACAACTTCACTCACGGACGCATCGAATCCGCACGGACGCTAGAGAGAACGATCTATCCCTTGACTCAATCCATTGGCCTTGGTACGTTTCCATCAGCTTTGAAGGAGGCCCTTCGAATAGTGGGACTGGAATGCGGGGGAGTTCGGTCGCCTCTGCAAGATCCTACCGACGAAGAAAAAGAGGCCGTCAGGAGATCGCTTCTTTGGAAGATCCAAAAGTAGGAGGAGGATTTGACCTGATTCCCACTTGCCTCGCCTTATGTCTAGCTCTATCCGAAAAATTGATTATCATTTTCTGCGGGGCGATTTTACGACTGTATCTTCAAACTTGAACCAGAGAGCTTTACTGATACTCGGCTCCAAATCAGATTTGGAGTTTGCCGAGAAGATCAGATCAATTCTTTCGTCATCCTACTCCATTCCTGTTGACATCAGAATCGCTTCTGCCCATAGAACGGTTGAGCATTTGCTGAATCTACTTCGAAAGTATAAGGAAACGGGCGATCAGATAGTAATCGTGACTGTGGCTGGCCTCTCCGATGCACTTTCGGGGGTAGTTGCGGCGCAAAGAGTGTTTCCGGTGATTGCCTGTCCTCCAGATACAGATAAGTTTGGATATCCCAAAGTATTTTCAAGTGCTTTCACTCCCCAAGATGTTCCCGTAGCCTTTGTCGAAGGTCCTTCAAAGGCAGCTCACTTTGTTGCACAATTGTTTGCAGTTTCCAATCCAGTGCTACGCGCTTCAATTGAAAGAATGGTTCAAGAGAAGAAAGAACAGATAATGGCAGAAGATGAAACACTTGTTAGAGAGAGTTCAAAAAATGTGAAAGAGAAGTGAGGATGCAACTTGTCACAGATATTGCTTGAATCAAAGATAGAAAATAAGAAACTGCTACGCCGCGGGAAGGTTAGAGATCTATACCTCGAAGACGAAAACGAGCTCATCATTGTCGCAACGGACAGAATTTCTGCATTCGATAGGGTGATGCCAAGAGGAATTCCTGGAAAAGGAGCTGCTCTCACAAGTTTATCCGAGTTCTGGTTTATCAAGACTCGACACATTTTCAAGAACCACTATTTGTCCAAGATAGACGAGAGGACGCTTCGAGTTGCAAAAGCTGAGAGGATACCAATTGAATGGATTGTTCGCGCATATCTTTATGGCTCGGCCTGGAGGGCCTATTCTTCAGGAAAGAGAGAAATTTCTGGAGTTCGGCTTCCGAACGGTCTTCAGCTTGCAGAAGAGCTACCAGATGTTGTGCTTACTCCTACTACAAAGAGTGACGAAGGTCACGACCAAGAGCTGTCAAGACAACAAGCGATTTCAATGCGCCTGATCGACCAAGATGGGTGGAATGAGCTCGAAGAGGCATCTTACAGGCTGTACGAGTTTTACAAGAAAGAAGCTTCGCTCAAGGGCATAATCATTCCAGACTTTAAGCTGGAATTTGGAAGAGTTGGCGACGAATTTCTTCAAATCGATGAGCCGCCGACTCATGATTCTGCGAGGTTTTGGGACAAGCGAAAATTCAAAGTTGGGGAAAAGCAGGAAAAGCACTGCCTTGATAAAGAATTCCTTCGTGACTACCTGCTCAGGAGTGGGTTCGAGGGCGATGGTCCCATTCCGGAGCTTCCAGATCTGCTAATTGAACAGATCTCAAGGAGATGCACAGGTGCGTATCAAGTTCTTTCTGGTCAAACTGTGATAGATTCTCTTGGATTATTGAGCGTCGATGAATTGATTGAAAGGTTAAACCAGAAGCCTTGATGGGATTCCATCTTTCTTTTCCTGATTCTTTCTTAATTGAGCTCGTAATCAGAAAGGAATTGAACAGCTGACCTTCCTTGAAGAACAAGAAAGCAGGAGAACAAATCGGGGAACCTGCTGGAAGGGAAATGTCAAATCAAGCGACTCGACCAGATTCATTTGATCTCTTCTCCCCTACAGATTTCCGGTATAGTGTAAAGGAACTTTTGCCTTATCTTTCGGAAGAAGCGTCAATCAGCTACCAATGTAAAGTGGAAGCAGCTCTTGCAAGACAGCTTGCAAAATCAGGAGTCTGCTCAGATGCGATCGCATCTGAAATTGAAGAGGCCTCGAAGAAGATCAGGGCAAGAGATGTTTACGAGGAGGAAAAGAGGATCAAACATGAGACGAGAGCACTTGTTAATGTAATCAGAAACAAGGTATCTGACTCTGCCAAGCCGTTCGTTCACCTTGCCGCGACTTCTTTTGACATCATAGACACTGCAAATGCTTTACGCTACAGGGATGCACTACTTCGTGTAGTAATCCCAGATCTGTTGACTCTTGAAAGACACCTAATCGGCCTTTCAAGAAAGTACGCTGATGTACCGCAGATCGGGAGAACTCATGGGCAACATGCAGAGCCAATAACATTTGGCTTCTTTATTGCACTCTATGTGAGCAGATTGGGGGAAAGAATCCTTGCTCTCAAAGAAGCTACTCGCAACCTTAGGGGAAAGTTCTCTGGAGCCGTTGGAGTCTATGGCCCCCTCTCATTGATTGTGAATGACCCTGAGAGATTCGAAAGCGAGTTATTAAGATCCCTTGGACTCGAGCCTTTTGAGATATCCACTCAGATTGCGCAGCCAGAGCCATTAGTCGATCTGGGGCATGCCATAGTATCAGCAATGGGAGTACTTGCGAATCTTTCAAGAGACCTGAGGAATTTGCAAAGAACTGAAATCTCTGAAGTTTCGGAAGAATTCTCCTCAGAGCAAGTTGGATCTTCTACCATGCCTCAAAAGCGAAATCCCGTGAATTTCGAAAATGTTGAGAGCCTTTGGAAGAAAAGTCTTCCCCAAATGATAACCCTTTATCTCGATCAGGTTTCCGAGCACCAGCGTGATCTTACAAATTCTGCTTCGGAAAGATACTTTCCAGAGTTAATTGTGATATTCGATTCAGTCGTGAGGAGATTGTGCAGAGCTCTTTGGAGCGATCAAACAAAAAGCTTCAGACTAGTCATAGATCGTACGCAGATAGAAAGAAACTTGGCTCGTAGTTCAAAACTGATCGCAGCTGAACCACTTTACATTCTTTTGTCTTTGGCCGGTTATCCTGACGCGCATGAGCTGTTGAGAAGGGCTGCTCAATCGATTCGATCCGGTGAGAAAGAAGAAGAGGAGATCGATCTGATAGAAGCTGTCAGATCTAAAGATCCGTCTTCGGAAAAATATCTTCGCTCGATTCCTTCGGAGAAACTGCAATTTGTGAGAAACCCTACACTTTATACTGGAATTGCATCGAAAAAGGTAGATGAAGTAGTCAAGCACTGGGAAAAAATACTAGAATCTCAGTAGTCTCTTTAATTCGGTTCGCAAAATTTCCAAAAATCGATGTTGTTCGCAAAGAAGAAGGAAAACGCTCTTAGGTAGACAGCTTGGTGTTGTTTTGCGTTTCACGATTCCTTTTGAACGAGTGGATATGAGGTAGTATTTGCAAATCAATTATCAACAACATTCTCCTCGAAAAGAGCACCAGCTTTTAACGTATAGGAAAGTCGGAGTTGATAGATTCAAGGCTCACTCATTGAGAAAGGCTATCGCCGAGAGACTCGATCAAGAACTGCAAGAGAGGCGTGGCCCATCACCGATCAAGCTTCCTTTTGGACTCGTTGTTCCCTTATCCGATTCTAAGAAAATCTTCTCTGATTTTCAAACTGAAGGTGTAGGAACTAAGACCCTCCTAGCCGAACTAATTGGCCACTACGAAAGCATAGGAGTTGATGGAGTAGCAATGGCTGTCAATGATGTGATCAGGTCTGGTGCCCGCCCCATCTTGTTGAGTGACTGTATCCACATCTCAAAATCATCAACAAAAGTCATTCAGGGACTCATTCGTGGAATAATTAAGGCATGCGGGATTGCAGGATGTTTCCTCGTTTCGGGGGAGACAGGAATAGTTCCTGATATTTTGCATCACCCATTGTCGATCGATAGCAATGAGTCACCATTTGATCTTGTGGTTTCCTGTGTTGGACTCGTCAGTTCCAAGAATCTTATCAGGGGAAGAATTGAAGAGGGGGACGAAATCATTGGAGTTGAGAGTTCAGGCATACACTCCAACGGTATTACACTTGCAAGAAGGGTTCTTTTGAAAAGATGGGGCGGAGCTTTTGAGACATACGACAAGCCTTTGGGCCGTGCCAGAACCATTGTCGAAGAGCTTTTGATTCCGACAAGGATTTACTCGCAGCCCATAATGAAGATCCTGGATTCTGGACTCAAGCCCAAAGCCGCGATCCATATCACGGGGGACGGATTTGCCAAATTCTCTAGGCTATCAGAGTACGCTGGAGACAAACTTGGGTTCAGGTTCGAGCTGTGTGAAAGAATGCCTCCGATATTCGGGCTCATTTATGAAAAGGCTAGAGCTCGTGGAAACGCAATATCTATTGAAGAAATGTATCGAACATTCAACATGGGTTACGGTTTTGCAATAGTTTCAAAGAAAGAGGATTCCGATGAATTTCTTCAGGTGCTCAATAAGTACTTTCCATCACGCAAGATCGGCTTAGTGACAGCAGGTAGAGGCATTCGCATCTCAGGGCTAAAAGATACGCAACGGACTATTATCAGCTTGTAATCGCAAAAGGGGAAGTGTAGAGAGAGCGCGCTTACCTTTCTTTCATACATTTGACGACATGAAAAGAAGAACTGTTCGCTGTATTGCTCAGTGTTAAAAATAAAAAGGCAGTGAGAAATTTGGTTGAATCTTCGGCTAGAAAGCGCGTTAAGTCTTCCAACAAGAAGAAATTTCTTGCGACGATCAAGGTCCGACTGAAAGATGGCCAGAGAGATCCGGAAGCTGAAACCGTCAAAGGATCTCTTTCTGATTTGGGCTTCTCTACCGAGCGTGTCAAAACCGCAAAGGTCTACAAGATCATTTTCGAAGCTAGTTCTTTGAGAGAATCAAAAGATCTTGCTAAGGAGATGTGCTCGAAATTACTTGCGAATCCGGTAAAAGACGACTATCAGGTGAGTATTGAGCGCATTGCAAGCTCTTGATAGAGAAAATCGTTGCATTGAAATCGTGAACACCACCCTTGAGCGAGCACATTCTCTCTGCGAGAAGCTTCAGATTGGGCTTGCTAAACACGAGCTCGCTCAGGTGAGGGAATACTTTCAGAAGCTTCGAAGAGAGCCGACTGAAATCGAGATTCAGACGATAGCGCAGACCTGGTCAGAACATTGCTTTCACAAGATATTCAAGTCGAGAATCAAAATAGGGAAGCAAAAAACAATCAACGGTATCTTCAGGACTTTCATTGCTCGCGCCACTGAAGAGATCGCTGCTGACTGGGTAGTCTCCGCTTTTTCGGACAATGCGGGGATTATAAAATTTGACAGTTCACACTGGCTCGCGGCAAAAGTTGAGACACACAACCACCCGAGCGCAGTCGAGCCCTTCGGCGGCGCGGCAACAGGCGTAGGAGGGGTTATTCGAGATATACTTGGAGTTTGGGCTAGACCAATTGCAAACACTGATGTCTTGGGATTCGGCCCTCCCGATTTCCCGCAGCATCAACTTCCCCCGTGGACGAAGCACCCAACCTATCTAATGAAGGGAGTAGTTGCTGGAATTGGAAACTACGGGAATAACATGGGCATTCCGACTGTTAACGGATCGGTTTACTTTCACGATAGCTACGTGGGATATGCTCTTGTTTTTTGTGGCTGTATAGGACTATTGCAACCAAGAAACTACTCAGCTAGAGCTCGCCCGGGGGATCTATTGGTGGTTGCAGGTGCGAGAACAGGTCGAGATGGCCTTCGAGGCGTGAATTTCGCGTCAACACCTCTTTCAAAGGAAACGGACAGCCTGCGCTCGGCTGTCCAAATTCCTGATCCAATAGTCGAGGAACGATTAATGCGAGCAATTCTTGCTGTAGCTGAAAGGAATCTTGCATCTGCGATTACGGACGTTGGAGGAGGAGGGCTGAGCTCCGCGGTCTGTGAAACTGCCCGAAGATACTCATGCGGTGCTGAAGTCGATCTTGATCGAATTCCTCTGAGAGAAGAGAGCATCATTGAACCATGGGAAATTTGGCTATCAGAGTCTCAGGAAAGAATGGTGCTCGTAGTTCCCAAGGCAAAAGTCTCCGAAGCTATTTCGACATTCCAGCATGAAGAAATAGATGCGAAAGTCTTTGGAAAGTTGACCGAGAGTGGAGAAATTGTATTCAATTTTGACGGAGACGAAATCGGAAGATTAAGCATTGATTTTCTCTTCTCGCCTCCTCTTCCGACTTTGGAGGTTCGGAGTCGGTCTCATTCCTCAATCACGACAAGGAGAAAAGATTCCAAGCTCTTTGCAACTAATGATGGCCTAGAAGCGGACTTCTTGTGCCTACTCGCATCGCCCAACATCTCCAGCAGGGAGAGCATCGTGAGGACATTTGACCATGAGGTTGGAGGAAGAACCGTTTTGAAGCCCTTTCAATATCCGAACTCAGGCCCCAACGATGCTGCAGTTCTGAAACCAGTCCTTAGCTCATACAAGGGACTCGCAATCTCCTGTGGCCTCAATCCTGCGCTTGGCGAAATTGATCCATATGCAATGGCTGCAAGCTCAATAGATGAAGCAATACGAAATAACGTTTGTGTAGGAGGTAGGCGGATTGCGCTACTCGATAATTTTGCTTGGGGAGACCCTCTCAAAGGTGAAAACCTATTAGATCTAGTAGAAGCTGCTCAAGCCTGCTACGATGTTGCGAAGGGATTCAGCACCCCTTTCATTTCAGGAAAGGACAGTATGTACAATGTCACGCCTCTCGGCGAGATAACCCCCACTTTGGTCATAACTGCCATTGGAATAGTGCCAAACATCAGGAAATGCTTGTCGGCTGATTTCAAAACTTATGGTGATTCTATTTATCTCGTCGGAAGAACTCGGTCAGAGCTTGCCGGCTCTGAGTACGCGAGAATGAAGCACAAGCAGCAGCAACAACAACAACTTTGGGTTGGAGAAGTTCCTCGACTGGATGTCAAATTTGCGAAATCACTCTACAACACGATGAACAAACTTACTGATCAAGGCTTCGTCAAAGCATGCCACGACATTTCTCAAGGAGGGCTTGCAGTCGCACTTGCGGAAATGTGTTTTGCGAACTGTTTGGGAGTGGACATAACTTTGCCAGTTTTGAGAGATGAGTCGAACGATAGGATTCTTGAACCCTTCGAGCTCTTATTTTCGGAGTCAAACTCACGTTTCCTTATTGAGGTCTCTGCCGGCGAGGAAAGCAAGTTCGAGAGTATGATGGGTAAACTGCCTTTTGTGAAACTCGGCTCCATCGCTGGGAAGAAAATAGTGATAAGAAATTCTCTCGGCGAGACAATCATAGGGCTCGATACGGTTGATTGTTACAACGCTTGGCGTAAAGAGCTTATGACAGTTTCAGCTTCATAGTCATTTTTGTTTTCACTCTGCATTTGGAAGGACAGTTGAGAAATTCCTTTTGCAAAGAACAAAGATTAAAGTTCTTATAATTCGAGCGGGGGGAACAAATCGCGATTTTGATGTTTATGCCTGCCTTAAAGGACTCGGAGTAAGTGCTCGAATAAAGCGGATTAATGACACCGAGCTACGAAGTGATCTCCTGTCGTATCATGCTTTGATCTTTCCAGGTGGATTTGCCTATGGTGATTACGTGAGGGCAGGTGCCATCTTGGGAAAGAAGGTGATGTCTACGCTTTGGGATGAAATTTTGAAATTCAGGAAAGAGAGAAGGCCGATCTTGGGAATCTGCAATGGTTTCCAAGTACTTGTAGAGGCTTCTCTGCTTCCTGGAACCCTTGGCAAAAACGGCGTGCCAGAAGCAGCTCTTGCAAGCAACAGCTCTGGAAGATTCGAATGCCGCTGGGTTACTTTGAAAAAGAAACAGGCTTCAAAGTGCATATTCACAAAACAGCTCAAGGAAATAGCAAGATTTCCTGTTGCTCATGGCGAAGGAAGATTCATAATGTCTGATGCAAGGGCTCTTGAGAAGCTCGAAGAGAACGGACAGATTGCTCTTGTTTATTCAGCCCCAGATGGAACACCCGCGAATGGAAGATACCCCCTCAACCCGAACGGATCGTCCTTAGACATAGCGGGAATTTGCGATCCATCTGGAACGATCTTTGGACTCATGCCACATCCAGAGAATGCTTTCTTTGGCTACCAGCTTCCAGACTGGAGCTTCAATAGAAAGTTTCCGCTCTATGGAGACGGATACGGGATCTTCGAGTCTATGATCGAATACATCGAAACAGAAGTTCTAAGATAGAGTTCAGGCTGAAACTGAACTTACTCCAAGTTGAAGTTCGGCTGCAATTATGGTGTTTTGCAAAAGAGTCAGCCTCGTCATTGGGCCGACTCCGCCGATGTTAGGTGTCAGGAAGGAGCACCTTCCCATCAGCGAGTTTGTGTCGACATCGAAGAGCATCTTGCCGGTCTGCGGATCTTGCCGTACTCCGACGGACACAACTGTTGAACCTTCTTTTACCATGTCTCCTATGACTCGAATCCCTGAGCTGCCATAGATTTCGGGAGGCCTGCCTGACGCTGCAACGACTATGTCTGCGTTCCTTATCTTTTCATGTATCCCCTTAGTTCGAGTGTGAACACAGGTTGCTGTTGCGTTGAGATCTTGGAGCATTTTGCGAAGAGGCTCGCTCACAAGCGAAGATCTGCCTATTATCAGCGCATCTGCACCCTCAACCTCAACGCCATAATAAAGAAGAAGAGAAACAATACCCTTTGGAGTACACGGTAGGAGTGAAGACTCGAGAGAGTACTCCTTTCTCATGAGCTTGCCCAGCCTGTAAGGGGTGAGTCCATCGACATCTTTCTCTGGATTTAATGCTTCGAAGACCTGCTCTTCTGAGACCTGACCGTCGAAGGGCATTTGTGGAATTATTCCGTGAACAGAAGGATCGGAATTAAGTCGTTCGATTGTCTTGAGAACAGACTCGACTATTTCATCAGTCGCTATTCCGCTCAAGTCTATGACTTTGCTATCTATTCCTACCTCGGCGCAGTCAGATTGCTTGAGTCTCACGTACACGCGAGAAACAGGATCACGTCCAATTAGTAGAGCAATAAGTCTAGGAGTGATCTGCTTTTCTTTCTTTATTCGCAAGACGCGAGAGGAAACATCTGCCTTTATCTTTTCAGCAAGCGGATTAGCTTTCAAAAGAACGGTCTCTACCGGCACTGAGCTGCTATCCCCTCCCTTGCCTCGTGTGTCTTCCTCGCGCACGCGCTAGTTTTTCCTTGATTTTCATTTGTTACTGAAAAGTCAGAGAGGTTCTTTGATCTCGGGGTTTGCTCTAACGTAGGCTTGTTGTCTTTCAGACCAGTCGATATCCCAATTATCGCTGAATAAATCTACGAAGCATCTTCTTCCTGAATCATCGATCTTTACACGACGATCGACTACAAGTTGAATCGCCTTTGGATAAAGCAAGTGCTCACAGGAAAGTATCTTCCTTTCCAGTGAATCTGGAGTTTCGCCTGCGTCTATAGGCACTCTTTGTTTGAGTATCGGCGGCCCCAAGTCTATTATTGCGGTCGCAAAATGAACAGTGCACCCAGAATACTTCACACCACTCTTTATCACAGCCAGATGGACTCTGTTCCCCACCATGTTTCTTCCTCCGAACTTCACCAAGTCGTATGCTGGATGGATGTTCAATATCCTGTAGGGAAATCTTTCAAGCATCACATTGCTAAGTAACTGATCGAATCCTGCAAGAGCTATGAGATCGACCTTCAAGTGCCCTAATCTTCTGATGCACTCCTCATCAAAGCTTATTCGAGCTTGTTCACGCTCAACTGAAGAAGAAAACGATTTCCCAGTAACGCCTTCAATTTCAATTACCGGAATCCCTTCTCTTTCGGCACGCTGAACAGCCATGGATCCAAAGTGATTTGATATAAGTGCCGCAACTTCTACTCCTTTTAGAATTCCAAGCTTCTCATGATCCACTATTGCTTGAAAATCGGTACCGCGTCCAGAGGCGAAGACAGCTAATTTGCACGTTGTCATTTCTGAAGACGATGATTTATCTCTCGTAGACTCTCCCCTGTTCATCCAAACCCTTCGAAAATGATTCTCTTGCTCGATCGGCTATCCTCTGAGCAGTACGAGTCGGGTACCTTCCAGAAATGCAACCAAGACACAAGCTCGAGAGGGGCAGGCCAATTGCCTTGACGAGTCCCTCTATTGACTGATAATTGAGAGAATCGGCACCAATGTATTTTGCAATTTCATCATCTGAGAACCTCGAACCGATGAGCTCTCCATAGGTCGCCATATCAACTCCGTAAAAACAAGGGTTAGTTATCCTTGGAAAGGTAACGTAAACGTCAATGCGCTTTGCACCAAGTTTTCGAAGCTTTGCGATATTGATTTTGGAAGTGTCCCCCCTCACTATGCTGTCTTCAACGAGTGCTATTCTTCTTCCCCTTATCATTTCTTTCACCATGTTTGTCTTCTTTTCAATGACACCTTTGCGGCCCTCTTTTGTTGATATGAATGCCCTTCTAGTAACATACCTGTTCTTTCGAACGGCCCTCTCCCAAGGGATTCCGGTTGCCTCATGGAGGCCATAAGCGGCATCGTCAGCGGTCTCCGGCATGGAGATTATGATATCATTTCGTTTCAGCTTGTTCGCATATTCTTGGGCCAGACTTTTCGCAAAAGCCTCCCTTATCTTGTAAACAGGTTTGTCTGTCCCGTTTAGGATCGAATCAGGCCTAGAGAAATATGCAAACTCAAAGGCACAAATCGCGTTCCTCTTTCCTCTGCGTAACACTTTTCTCTCGAGTCTTGTAACCACTGAAATGAGTTCCCCCGGTCTCACGTAATCAAACGAAAGTATGTTGTTGATTTCAAGAGCCGGGGTTTCGGAGGCAAATGCGTACAAGCTTCCTCGCTTCCCAAAGCAGAAAGGCCTGATACCATGCACATCTCTGAAGGCGTACAGGGAGCCTTCTTCATCAATTACCAAAGTCGAGTATGCTCCTTCTACCTCGTCCATGATCAAGCCTACTGCTCTCGAGAAATCACCGCGATATTCTTCCAACCCGAGCAGTAGCTGCCTTCCCAGCACTTCAGTATCAGCATCTGTCGTGAATTTGCCGAATTTCTCCGTCAGTTTGCTTCGAAGCTGCTTCACATTTACCAAATTGCCGTTGTAACTGATTGCGATTTTCCTTCCTCTTTTCTTCCCCAAGATGAGCGGTTGTTTTCCGCCATGAAGATGCTGAATACTCGATTTTCCTGAAGTTGCATACCTTGCATTAGAGATCCCAACAGATCCCTTGAGCGACTTTGCCAATCTCTTGACTGATTCCTCGTCCGTTGGGATAAGATTGAGATCTTCGTCCTTGTAGAAAATTCCGTTTGAAAAAGTTGTAAATCCATATGACTGCTGACCGCGATGGTTGAGGGAAAGCAAACCCCAGTAAAGGTAATAAAAAACTGGCTCTGAGGATTTTGAGACGGCTCCAAATATGCCGCAGGCCTCCGAAATTTCTTCCCCCATTTTGAATAGCAAACTCCAACTCAAGATGCTTTTGTTTGTCTTTCTCTAATAGTTGTGCTCAAAAATGAGCGGCATCTTCCTTATTTATGATGTTTCTTAATGCCCGTATCAATGTCACAGAGCGACCTTTTGCAAAAGAGCGGCAAGCACATGCTGATGCAACCTTCCGGACCTCTTTCTGGAGTGCGGGTACTCGACCTGACTCAGGTACTGTCAGGACCCTTTTGCACACAGATACTCGGAGATCTTGGGGCCGAAATCATAAAGGTTGAGCCGCCATCGGGAGATGGAACCCGAAAGTGGGGGCCGCCTTTTCTGGATGGAGAAAGTGCTTACTTCCTATCGTTGAACCGCAACAAGCAGAGCATAGTTATCGATTTGAAGAAGGGAAAGGAGGCTTCAGAAGTTATCAAGAGGATGTCAGAAAAGTGCGATGTGTTCATAGAAAATTTCAGGCCTGGAGTGCTAAGGAAGCTCGGTCTCTCTTACGACGAAATAAGTAAGAGAAATCCAAGAATCGTATACTGTTCGATCTCAGGGTACGGCCAGACTGGTCCACTTAGCAGGAAGCCGGGTTACGATCTAGCTGCTTTTGCCGCGAGTGGAATAATGAGCTTAACTGGAGAGCGTTCTGGTCCTCCTGTGAAGGCTGGTGTTCCAGTTGCAGACATTGGAGCTGGAATGTTTGCCGCAATAGCCATCTGTTCAATGCTATCATCCAAAAGAGTTCGAGATGGCAAAGGCTGCTACATCGATATTTCCCTTTACGATTCAATGATTTCTTGGTTGACCTTCCAAGCAGGATCGTACTTTGCGACGGGTGAGAACCCAGTTGCGCTTGGATCGGCTCACCCGATAATTGCTCCTTATCAAGCATTCAAGGCGAGCGATCGTTTCTTCATCCTAGCGGTAGGAAACGACGCACAATGGGTAAGGATGTGCAAATCGATTCAAAATGAAAAGCTCGCAAGAGATCCCAGATTCCTTACTAATTCAGATCGAATAACTCACCGCGAAGAGCTTGAATCACTGCTTTCGAAGATTTTTCAAACTAGAAGAGCTTCGTACTGGCTCAGGGTCTTTGATAAAGCTGGAGTTCCCTGTAGCCCGATCAATACTGTTGAAGAGGCCTTGAAATCAAGGCACACCTCTCATCGGAAGTTGATTTTCAGGCTTCGTCATCCAAAGGCCGGTTACATCAGGTGCATTGCCACCCCGATCAAACTAAGCTGCTTTGATCAGGAGATGATGAGAATTCGCAGGCGGCCGCCTCTCCTTGGGGAACATTCCCGAGAAATTTTGTTGCGTTTCGGATTCACGAAGTCTGAAGTCACTCTCCTAACTAAGAAATTCATAGTTCAATGAATGTCTTTCCTGAGCATTCATGATGCAGGCAGTATTTTTCACTGATTGATTTGTCAATCTGTTGGGCTATGTTAAAACCAATGGACCTGATTCTGTTATTCCCACCGTATGTTCAGCTTGCGCCACGGGTTGTCTGTTAGATTCTACAAGCTCAGGATAAGAACGGATGAGCCTCATTCTTTTCAGTTTCTCGGACATCTCCTCAAGCTGTGTTTTCGAAAATTCATCTGTGAACCATCGCAAGGCGAATGGAAGACTCCTGCATTTTTTCCAAATGGAATCTAGGAATTCATCCATTAATCTCTCCTTTGTCCGTTTCCTTGCGACTAGGCTGAAGATGTTCTCAGAGCCTCCGTCTACCACAACTCCGCTTCCTTCAAGTGTTGTTAAGAAGGGCTCTATTGCATAGACTCGTCCGCGAACAAATGAAGAACTCGAAGCTGTCCACACGTTTGGAATGCTTGTACCGGCATGAACCTCAAAGAGATCTAATGAATGGCCTGAGAGGTTCGAGATCGGAACATATCCACGCTTGGACGCGTAATACTCAACAGCTTGCCCCACATCACTAACTTTACCACCATCCCTGATGGCTTTCAAAGCCTCGTTCAGAGCACTTTTGGTGGCTTCAGCTAGATCCAAAAGTTCGTCGTTGTAACAGAGCGTCACGGCAGAATCAACTACATGACCACCTATGTGAGCTCCAATGTCGACCTTGACTATTGTTGTTTCCTGAATTTTCCGCTCATCATCTATGACAGCGGTGTAATGGGCTGCGCTTTCATCAGCACAGACATTACATGGAAAGGCTGGCAGGGCGCCGCGTTTTCGTATTTGTGCTTCGACAAACTCACACAGCTCAAGATACGTTTTTCCTCGCCAGTCTCTCCTTTCGACTTCATTCTTGACTTCTCTAACTATTTCTCCAGCACGAAAGTATTCCTGATCTATTGAAATCGACTTTGACAATTGGGAAAAATCAGCCCAAACTTCAGTTGTCTTCATAATGGAAGGAGGGTGGTTTAATGAATTTTCAAAATCGTAGGCTATTCTCGGAGGAGACGAAGACGCAGGGAACATCATGGAGGTTTTTTCCCTCCTTCTCCTCCTCTTCTGCTTCGCACAAAGGAGGAGGGAAAGGAGGACGACAGATTAAATTCCATTTGTTTGCAAGCTCTTCCTTGAAAGATGAACGGCTTCAAATACAGATCCGTGGCGGTCGGGGGAACCTTCGATCACATTCACAAAGGGCACAGAGCGTTGCTCGCTAAAGCTTTCGAGACAGGAGAAAAGGTGTACATAGGTCTTGTAAGCGATGAGTTTGCTCAAAAACAGGGAAAGCAGATCGATCATGATTATGGAGAAAGGAAGAAGAGGCTTGAATCATATCTAAAAGAAACTTACCATGATCGCGACTTTTCGATCGAAAAGCTCGAATCAACCTTCGGACCCATCATGTTCACGTCTCTCGTCGAAGCGATCGTGGTAAGCACAGAAACCTTGCAAAAGGTAGCTGAAGCGAACAAAATAAGAACGACAAAGGGGCTCGCTGAGTTAAAGGTAGAAGTTGTTCCCTTGATAATGGCTTATGACGGAAAGAGAATTTCGAGCACAAGGATTCGAAGGAACGAAATAGATACTGAAGGCAACCCTGTGAAATCTGATCGAGCTTGATCTGCTAGTAGCTCAAAAAGATGGGCTTTTGGTGGGGTCGGTGGGATTCTCAGAACTGTCTGCATGATCTGTCGCTAAGATGAGCTTGTCTATTGCCTGACTGTTTGTGTTTCTCTTGAACCCACGATCTACGGGTATCTTCACCCTCTTTGATTACGCTGTGTTCTTGCGCGCTTTCGCAGCTCCAATGTGACATCATTCCCTCTGAAAGGTCAGACTACCCATAGTATTTTGTTTGCATTCTACTACGGACACTGGAGCCCGTCGCCTTACCTTTCCAGGTCAAAGCGGCTTGCTGGGCTACGACCCCACCAATTGCACGATGCTCAAATCTGAAAATAAAAAGCCTTTCACAACAAAATAGCTAGCAATCTTTTCCATCTCATTCTTGCTTGCTTGCCCTTTTGGAGCAAGAAACAAACAACTAAGGATTATTGAAGCTTAATCAGCTCTGCGAAGATTTGTGTGATCAGAGTTTTCGCTTGGCATTTCGGGCAATCGCCACCTTCTCGATACACATAATCTCCGTTTTTGAAAGCTCTTTTTGTCTTGGTTCCACAGCGAGGGCATTCTTCCACAGTGAAAACCGGCATTTTCGGGCGCTTTTCGCCAATTGAAGGGAACATTTGTGCCATTTGCCTTCCTCCTTTCCCCTCTCTCCTTTCCTTTCTTTCTTACTCCTTTGCTTCCTTCTTTATGCCTAAGTGATTCAACTACTGCCCTACGCCGAGTGTGTTACCAACACCTACAAGAAGAATCGTATCTCCTTCTTTCGTCTTTTCCTCGATTATTCTCTGGACAACAGCAATCACTTTATCCGCGGCTTCTGCGATTTCTTTCTTCATCACAGAAATAGCGTCGATGAGCGACTGCTTAACAACAACTGCGTACATTGGGATTCCCTTTGCGACACTAGCCGCCTCTATCCTGAATTTTTCGACGCCAATTCCCCCAATAGCAGCTCCTATTCCCTCGGCGATTTCTCCAGTGTTTTCGCCTTCTAGCTTCAAAGCCGCATCAACCATAATCAAAGTCGTTATGTTATTGTTCGGATCCTGGAGGAGTTTCTCTACTCCAACGTGAGGTCTACCTACAGAACCCATCGGCCCTTCGGCCTTCATCACTAGAAGGTTCCTTCCCTTGTACTCTGTCTTTGCATAGATAGTTTCCCTTTCGACCTCAATTTTTTCCTTCCCGAGCATGAATTTTCCGGCGACCATGGGGCCAAGACCATCCCCGATTGGTTGAGCGAGTTTGAAAGCGTCTATCGCACTTACAAGCGCATCAGCCTCCTGAACAATTATGGGCATTATCATCTGAAGCTGTGCCAGAATGAAGTAGCTCTTCGTTTTCTGGCTCATGATGTAAAAGTGACGTACAATTTTGAAGATCATGTTAAGGCTAGTAGCAACTTCTATCATGTTTTGGGCAACGCTTAACTGAACCTTGTCCGCTTGCGGAGCAATTGCCTTTATTTCATTTCTAACCCTGTCATCCTGAAGGCGAATGACATGTTCCAATTTCCCGACAATACCGTTGGGATCCAAATCAACTGGCATTATTGTGAAGTATTCGAGCGCCTGATCGATCCTTGTCTGAGCATTAGTCGGAGCCTTACAAATATTATTCAGATAATCGACGGCTTCCTTTCGGCTCTTTTCTTTGAGCCCTTGAAGCTTTTCAAGGCTCTTCCTAACATCTCCCATAATCACCATTGCCTGAATGCGGGTTCCATAAAACAAAAAGATGAAAGTGCTTCCGACAAACAGCAAGACGTACAGAATCGTGCCTAGGTTTCCGATATCGAATAGACCAGATTGCAGAATGGCTTCGCGCAGAAAATCGAAAAATACCATCAGAAAGCTGAACTTCCGATCGTGTAACGTAGCGGAGTTTCCACATATAGGGTTTATGTCATTGCAAGAACTTGTAACTTGAAAAGCGCCAGCACCGTCACCTCGCGAGGGCTCACGCACCTCACTAATATGACGGCGACGTGCGGTTTGACTTCTGGGTTCGGAATGAGTCCAGGTCGATCCCGCACGCTATGGCCGGCTGTCGGATCTAGTCTCGTTTCGTATTGATTAACATTTTCATCTACCGTGACAGGAACGGCGAACCTTCCTCAAAGAAGCGCCACTTTCTTTTCGTGGCCTTGCTTATTCCAATTCTACTTGAGCAAGAAATTCTGCGGCGAATGCTACTGCCCTCATCACAAATCACAAAGAGAGGAGACGAGCTTTGTGTTACATCTACCTTATCGAGAGAACGATCTATGAGCATTGCTTGACAAAGTTTCCCAGGCCCGCTAGCAATGCCTCGTATCTCACTACATTTTCTAACATTCTGCATAAACTTGATTCCGCATAGCGGTTCAACTGCTCTTACCAAGACTGCCCCGATTTTCCTTCCTTTTGTGGTTACGAAATTGAGACAGTGGTGATTTCCATATGTGAAGTAGACATAGGCGTGTCCTGCTTCTTCGAACATCGCGCTGTTTCTCTTTGTTTTCCCATGAAAAGCATGACTTGCAGGGTCATCGAATCCACCGTATGCCTCGACCTCAACGATCCGACCAGTTAGCTCAAATCTTCCTTGAGTCGTGCTCCCAAGATTCCGGACAATCACCTTACCGATCAGATCCTTCGCGACGTCGATAGCCGGTCTTTCATAGAACGATCTCTCGAGCACCCGGGACATATTTTGCTTCTGCTTCTCCGATGGCGGCAAGTCTAAAAGCCAGATAAAACACTGTTATATCTCGATCCGGATCGTGGGAGAGTCCTCGAAAACAATTACTCCTCGCCTACCGCCCGGCCAAGTCATTACCAAGGGATGGCCGGTTCTTCATGCGGGTACGATACCCTCGAACTTGACCAAGTCGAATTGGTCGCTTACGATCCATGGAGAAGTTAGGAATCCGATTCGCTTGACTTATGAGGACTTGCTGAAGTTGCCCCGTAAGGTTATCAAGTGCGACATTCATTGTGTCACGAGTTGGAGCAGATTAGATACTTTGTGGGAAGGAGTGAGCTTCAAAGATTTAATGGATCTTTCGCTTCCAACTGAAAAGGCAAAATTCGCGATATTCGAATGCGAGCAAGGGTTCACGACGAATCTGCCCTTGAGCGTACTTTATGACGATGATGTTTTGGTTGCGTATCGTGCTGATGGTAAGGATCTGGAGCTCGAACACGGCGGCCCTGTGAGGATGTTAGTCCCAAAGAGATACTTTTACAAATCTGCTAAATGGTTGCGAGGGATCAAATTAACTGAGGAAGACGAGCCAGGCTTTTGGGAAGTAAGAGGGTACTCGAATTCTGCAGATCCTTGGAAAGAAGAAAGATATGCTGGTTTGAGCTATCTTGAGATTGTGAAGAACAGGCTCAAAGCCTATGGTAGAAAAAAGTAAAAGCTCTGCGACCAAAGGAAGGAAAAAAGGCAAAAAACGGTGCAGACTCGGATGATCTCTTTCTAATTTAGCGTACGACGAAATATCCATAATCGCCGTCGCGTGCATGACTCCCAATCATGTCCTCATAGTAAAAGAACCCAGGACTAGTTACGATGAATGTGTCATTTGCACTCCCTCCACCATTCAGAGTACTAGAAAGAGAGTCAAAGAGGATGTTATTTGAGCTCGTATTGTAGAGCTCGCGAACAATTGCAAAGTTCCTGATAAGGGTAGAATTATTGAAAATCAAAAACTCGACAGCCGTTCCGTTGACTACACTGATAGGAGGGCCGGGTGAGGTTCCGTTGTACCCTGGCGACGTACTCTGATAAAGCCGAAAGTACTCGAGTCTGTAAACTGTCAGATTAAGCAAATTAAGACCTGCCTGAACCTTGATCTGTGTGGGCGGAAAGAAGACATTCGGCGGGCCAGAAAAATTTACGGAATAGATTCCAGGCCTTACATTCGAGAACGAGTATACACCTCTGCGTGTTTCTACCCCATCAACCCCTGCGATAGCAATATCGGCAGAAACCAAAGATGTTCCGTTTGGAAACCGAATGCTTATCGTGAGGGAGGTTACGTTTTGTGAAATACTTGTAGTGCTCGGAGTTGCCAAGCTTGGAGAGGGATGACCTCTGATGGGGGTTGCTATCAGGGCCACGATTATGGTCGAAACAAGTATGAGGCCCAGAATCACGGCACTTGAAAGAAGAGCATGAGAGGTATCCAAAATTTCTTATCCCTCTTAAATCATTTCACCTGTTCTTGTTTTCAGAACGAACACTCTAGAGAAGTTTTAAAGTCAATTTCGATCAAGAGATCTTTCTCATTCCATTGGTTAGAAAAGCTTGCAGCTCAATATTTCATTGCATCAGCGAAAGTTGACACAGTCCGAGCTGAAGGAACTAGAACTCCTAGTCGGACTGACTGCTGTTACCCTGGTTGAGGCCGTCTGCTACGCATGGATCGAGGTCCTTCTTTACTCTTCGGACAATCCGATTCTCTACAATACGTGGCTCTTCGGCCATTACACGACCTACCACGTGATACTTGTCATTCTAGTTTCAGCGATGATTTTTGGGGTTGGCTATGTTGCGTTTGTAACTTATTCAAAGAGTAGGTTTAGAAAATTTCTCCTTTTATCTCTGGGGAATTTCATTCTATGGACGATGATGGAAGATGAATTTACTTTCATCTTTACCGGTTCCCCGCATACCTTAACTGATTGGACCAATTGGCCGATTGGGGCCGTGAGGATTTTCGGCTATTATATACCAGATTGGTATGTCTTGGCAACGGCTTCAATTTTTCTTTGCTGGTTTTTCGGGCTTGCGTTAACTGAAGAAAAGCAAACAGAACTTGCGACTCAATAATAAAGGCTCTCCGTTCGGATCAACTTGCAACGATTTTTGCTCTTCTTTCAAGCAAATTGGAGGCCTTACACGAGTTTGTGCAGTTCTCTCGGCTCAGAGTTGCCAAATGCCTCTTCCTTTGGTTTGATGGGATTCGAGAAAGGTATTCAATTCCGCTCGACTGCTTTTTCAAATTGTTGCAAGAAGAAAAACTTTGGATGCCTTCTCCCCGGAAAAAACAAGACTCGAGCATGAGCCTACTCGATGCTTACCGCCGAATCCAAAGCTCCATTTAAGTTGCGAAAATCATAGCAAAAATATGAAAATTAGCACTGTTGAGAAGAAGCCTGTCAGAGCGAAATCAGCTCAAAGGTTTACTTTTGAGGCGACTCAAGACGACATTAAGTGAGTAAGAAAGAAGCAAAAGAGGAATCGAGAAAATATCATGAGTAGCTCCGAAACCGAAAAGGCTCCATTGCATCCAATCGAGAGAACCCTGATATCCGCCCTTGCGAGATCAGGGACCAATCCGATCAAGATCGATGAGATAGCTTTGCAGAGTTCTCTTAGTCTAGATCAGGTACGCAGAGGCCTCGAATGGCTGAGATCAAAGAAATTAGTTGAAATTGAGGAAAAGGAAGAGAGATTTTTTTCCCTGGACATTGAAGGAAAGAAAGCACTTACGGAGGGTTTGCCGGAGCGAAAGATAGTCAGGCTTTTGCAAGGAAGCGGGGGGTCTGCCCTACTAAGCGAGCTTGCCTCCAAAATAGAAGGTTTTTCAGCCGGCCTTGGAAGAGCAAAACAAAACGGCTGGGTCAAAGTTGAGGGAGAACGGGTTTTGCTCCTATCAAATTTTGAATCTGAGGAGCCGGAGGAGGCGCTGATAAGAAGAATCGGTGAGTCTGGTAAGCTAAGCGAGTCAGAGCTCTCAAAGAATGAAATCACTGCGCTCCAAAACCTCCAAAGAAGGCCAGAGTTCATTACGGAGGTTCGAAACAAGCAAACGATGGTGCGGCTCAAAGAAGGAGTTTTGACCACAATCTCTACGACTTTTCCCGAAGAGGAGACAATTGGGCAGATAACTCCTGAAGTGCTCACTACCGGAAAATGGAAACGTTTTCCGTTAAGAGAGCTCGATGTAACTTCGCCGGTCCCTCGCATTTTTCCCGGAAGAAGGCATCCTCTTCGCATTCTCATGGGCGAAGTACGCGACATCTTCGTTTCGATGGGCTTTGAAGAGATCGACGGGAGCTATGTCCAAAGCTCTTTCTGGAATTTTGACGCCCTCTTCATTCCTCAGCGCCATCCTGCACGCGAACTTCAGGATACATTCTACCTAAAGGAAATCCAAGCAAACTTGGACAAATTTGCTTCAGAGGTCCGGGCAGTGAAAGCAACGCATGAAAATGGAGGGTCAACAGGCTCCATTGGCTGGAATTACAACTGGAGTGAGGATGAGGCAAGAAGAGTTGTACTGCGAACACACACAACTGCAGTAACGATTCGTTATCTCGCGGAGAAGAAACCTAGTGAAGCCCGTGTCTTCACAGTTTCAAAAGTTTTCAGGAACGAGAAACCAACGTACAAGAACAATCCGGAGTTTCATCAAGTTGACGGCGTAATGGTGAGTAAAAAGTTGAACCTCAGGACTCTTATGTCTGTCATCACTAAATTTTACTCACGGTTAGGATTTGAGAAAGTGAAATTCTGGCCGACTTACTTCCCTTACACTGAGCCTTCTATGCAGACCGTGGTCTATCATGAAAAGAGCAAACGATGGATGGAGCTCGGAGGAATGGGAGTGTTCCGGCCTGAGGTAACTGCTCCATTTGGCATCAAGAATCCGGTACTTGCGTGGGGCCTTGGACTCGATCGATTAGTCATGCTTCGCTATAATCTTGAAGACATTCGGCAGCTGTTCGGCCCGAATTTGGGGTGGATCAGAACTATTTCACTATCATAGCGACAATCAGGAAGACAAAGGAAAAAAGAAAGAGAAAAGCCAATTTTGGATTTAGGAGATTTCTTTCCAAGTTGCCTGTTGTGGAATTGTCTCTTTCGAGATTAGCAAGATACGCAAAGAATAGAGTAAACGAAGCAGAGATTCTCGATTCTTTACCCTACATTGGACTTGACATTGAAAGCGTGGAAGGCGACTCTGTTCGTGTGGAGTATAATCCCAATAGGCCTGATTTTTCAAGCGAAGCTGGGATCGCAAGATCCTTGGTGGGTTTATTTGGCATCGAAACTGGTATTCCAAAGTACAGTTTTCCAGAAGGACCATTTGTTATAGAAGTTGACAGTGGAGAAATAAAGAACGTCCGGCCCCATATTCGAGCGCTTTCTGCTCAAATCAAGGTGTCCGAAGAGCTCTTGAAGCAATTGATCGCGATGCAGGAGGATCTGCACAACGGAATCGGGAAGAAAAGAGCCGAAGTTGCAATCGGATTTCACAACAGCTCTGTCATAAGACCTCCCGTGCGCTATTTTGCAACAAGAGACAAGTCCTTTTCATTTCAAGCTTTAGGTAGTATTGAAAAATCGACAATCGAAGACATTCTACACAATACAGAACAGGGAAGGTCTTATTCACACATACTTTCCCAGGGCATTTTCCCCATCCTTGCAGATGCCGATGGAACTGTTCTCTCGATGCCTCCCATAATCAACGGCGAAATTACAAGAGTCAAGGAAGGCGTCGAGTCCTTATTCGTCGATGTGACCTCGGTGAGCAAAGAAAATGCCGATACAACTATTGCAATCATTGCATCTATGCTGTCCGATGTAGGAGCTCAAGTGCAGACTGTTTCGATAATCGACAATACAGGTCAGATGATAAAGTCCCCTGAGATGAACCCAAAGAGCATGCGCTTTGATCTTGATTTAGTTAATGCAATCCTCGGAATGGATCTCGGATTCGATGAAGCTAAAAAAGCGCTTCAGAGAACACGGCTTGACCTGTGGGCTTTTGAGGAAGCAAGCATTCCTCGCTATAGGAACGATATACTTCATCCAGTGGATCTAGCAGAAGAAGTTGCGCTCGGCTATGGCATCAGAAATATCACCCCACAGAGAATGCCAAAATCCTCACTTTCGGGAAGGCTGAACCCTCGACTCTGCATGATCGACTTGGCAATAGAAGCGATTATAGGACTCGGATTCACAGAGCTCATGAACTACTCCCTCGAGGGGGAATTCGAAAATTCGCTCGGTTCAGATAAGAGCAGTAATGGTTGTCTCAAAGTCGAGCAGACAAGATCAAAAAATTATGAGTATTTGAGGAGCGAGCTTCTTCCAACACTGCTTACTGCTTTGAGCTTGACGAGTCATGAAGAGTATCCTCAAAAAGTCTTCGAAATTGGGCGGGTTTTCAAGAGATCTCAACAATCTGAGACAGGGGTTGCAGAAGAAGAGCACATAGCAGTTGTTATTGCTGATTCAGAGGCAAGGTACACTTCGATCAGATCTGTCTTTGAAGCATTTGCGAAATTAGCCTTGCGTGATTCAGGACGAATATCTTTCTCTCCTTATCGAAATCCGTCAAGCGTCTTTGCGCCAGGAAGATCAGCATCGATCAGCTTCGCAATCGATTCTAGGGGAAGATCTCTTCAAGTAGGGATCATGGGGGAAATCTCTCCAGCAACACTTGAAAAGATCGGCCTCAAGATTCCAGTTTCAGCCTTTGAGCTTAATTTGGAGCCATGGCTCTCTAAAGTTTAGAAGGGGGAGAACCTAAGTTGGGAGAGAGCTTTCTCTGTCTTGGGACTTGCCGCACCGCAAGTAGGTAGAAGGTTTCTTCGAAACTCTAATAAAGAGCATTATGACTCGATTGCTCTTGAGATTTGAGCAACAAGAACACAGTTGTTCGAGCCATTCGCATTGATTCCACTCTAGACAAGACAATCACAGAGATTGCAGAGAAGAAGGGCCTAAGTTTCAACCTTCTTGTTAATCAAGTCCTCTCAAAGTATTCTGAGTATGACCGTGTATCAGATAAGCTTAGGTTCGTTGACATCCCTCCGAGCACTCTTCGGAACTTGCTCAATCTTATTTCGAAGGAAGAAAGCGAGAAGATAGGCGAACTCAGCGGTTTCTCCGGCAAGAATGCAAAACAACTCATCACGTTGCTTACTGGGGGGACTGATCTTGAATGTTTCATATCAGCCCTTAAGATTTTGGAAAAATACAGCGGAGCCTTCACTTCTGAAATATCAAAGAACGAGGAACTCGGGGAGTTCAAAATAATAATGTCACACAATTTGGGAGTGAAGTGGTCTCACTTCTTAAAGGGGATGATTTCGTCAACCCTCCGAGAAGTGTATGGAATAGAGGCAAGCTTTGAAGTAACGGAGACCTTCGTGAATGCGTCCTTTTCCTTACCTAAGAAGAATGAGCGAGGATACGAATCAATACTAGTTGCAAGTTCGTCTCGGTAGACTGCGAACGTTTCAAGGTGCTTTTTTTTGAAATGTTATAGCAGGCTTATTTAAAGCACAGAGCATCAGCTGCTAATCTGGAAAGTCACTTTTTGATCGCGATAGGGGGCCTTTTTTTGAAAGACGTATTGTGCTCGTCAAGGTCAATTTCTTCGCAGAGCTTCTTCCTACAAAGAAACATTTGGTACTCCTGAGTCAGACTAGCTAGAGTTGGAGGAAACGATATCCAACATATTGTTTCTGAGAGAGAGGAGAAGCTCGAATAATATCGTATCTCTACTTCTCCTTAGTAGCTTGAAACGGGGCTCTGCAGCGAATATAATTGTTTGAAGAAATCATACAGCTTTCTTTGCTCATTAGAGAGCCAAGAGCGATTATTGTGGTTTTTTTCAAATAAACTGGTCGAAGGTGGAACGGCTCGCCTGAAAATCAGAGCTTCCCAAAAAAGTTCGCACAATGAAATTCTTCCCCACTCTTTTGAAGGCAGGGTTACGTTATCAAATACGACAAATAGCAATTGTTGTTTGGCTCCCTGTTACTACTTTTTTGCCTTTCTGATGCTTTCTTTTTTTGATCGAAGGCCTTGTATCACTGTTTTTCTAAGTGATGTACCTCCCCCCTCGAAAATGTGTGCATGCAATGATCAAAGGCCAAGTGGTTACTAACGTCCAGAAACGAGAAGATATCTTTGATTTAACATTCAGATAAGGAAGGATGACAAATCTACCATTTGGAAAGATCAAAACAAATCTTTCGTCTTTATCAGCATACAGCACCGCCACCGATGCTTTGGTGTGACCCGGAATTTTGCAATTTCTAAAGGCTCTATGTAGCTTGTAGCGGAGT
>CADDZS010000008.1 GCA_902812485.1 archaeon | reverse complement strand
CGATTCCTTTCCTCTTCCTCTGTTCACTCTACAAACTTGCTTCAAAGGTGCAAGAGAGGAAAGTGTCGGTGCGCTCAAATTTTCCTCTAATGCTGAACACTTCTCGGAGAGTGGCTTTGATCGCGCCTTCAAGGAAAGAAGACCACTTGCTTCCCATGTTGTGAGCGAAAATAAAGTGCTGCTTGCCAGAATCTTCCCTGTGATCAAATTCGAATAGATGCGCGTAATCGTCAAGCATCTGCAAGAGTGAGATGAAATCGGCAAGTGTGGCGTGTCCAAAGAGTAGGTTCATGTACTGACGCGAATTCTTTCCTGCAAAATTTGCCAAACTCCCTACCAATTCCGCCTCTTCATGAGATAGGAAGTTGAAAATTCTGTTGAGCGTTTCTCGCGGTATTGTGACAGAGCCAATCTTGTCTGCAAAGCGATCAAAGTTAGCATATTTCCTTAATGCCATCGTGGCAACCGAAGTATGAGTCAGACCAAGTTGCTGAGCTTCTTGTTTGAGAATATTATCTATCTCTGGGTCGAGCCTAATCGTTCTTGCGACAGTCCGTTTTGCTCCCATATTTCCGAGGAAGCTCGTTGAAGTTATTTATTTACTTTGTAATCATTTGATGACGATAGATTCGCAAGCTGTTAGAAGAATCCTACTGCTAAAATATACGGAAAAACCTTCAGATCCTCGGCGTGATCATGGAATTGGAAGCGCAACAACAGCAGCAAGAAGAGCCAGAAGTTGTTGATTCCAAATCTTCTTCTTCGTCGTCATCATCAAATCCTTCTTCTAACAAATTCAAGAATCGGAGCAGGATGGAGATTGTTGCAAACTTGCTGAGCATAGCCAAAACAGGAGCTCTCAAGACTCACCTTATGTACAGAGCGAATCTTAGTTATTTGATGGTTACAGAGTATTTGAATTATCTTTGTAGGGCTGGGCTTATCAAAGAAAGCCTAGATGAGGAAAAAGCCACTAAGATTTATCAGACCACTCCAAAAGGGATCCAGTACCTAGAAGCATATCAATCTCTTCAGACCATCGCAGGTCTGGGTCAGAAGGGGGTGGCATCACCCAACCCAACATCTTCAGTGCTTTCCGAGTAGTAAAAGGCACTTGAAGATTAATTGAACGCTTTGCCCGTGCGGATTTCCCTGCTCCAGCCAAAAGATATAATATCAATCTGACACAAGATAATCTTTTGCTATCAGAAAATGTCATTAGAACGTCAGGTTCAGCTTCCGGTTTGTACTTCCTGTAACCGTCCCATAATGCCAGGGGAAAGAGCCGTCAAATTCTACTGTCCGTACTGCGGTCAAGTATTGATTTGGCGAAATGAAAAATGTAGGCGCTTTTCAAGGCCATATAGATGCGTAAATTGTAGCTATGAGGGACCGTAAGTCAACCCCCCTTGCAATCCCGTTGTTTTACATGTTTTCTCGCGACTCCGCTCTGATATGATTTAGGGAAATTGTCAAAGGATTGAACAAGCACTTTTGGCTAACCTGATTGTCCGCACAAAGATAATGCCGAAGGAAGCAGAAATAAGCCCGAAGGCGATTCTAGAAAGCCTAAGGAACCAGCCTTTGGAGATAAAAGCTACTCGGGAAGAACCAATTGCTTTCGGATTGGTTGCGCTCGTAGCGGATTTTCAAATTCCAGACGAGGCTGGTGAAATGGATAAACTTGAGAATCTGCTTAGAACACAGGAACTTATCGGAGAGTTCGAAATCGTTGGAGTGAGTAGACTCTCAACGAGCCTCAAAAAATAGACTCGAAACCTTGCTTCAATTTTTCTTCAAATTTAGAGCATTTAGTTGGTTTCACTTGCGTTCTCGAATAGCTCGCTTAGATGTCTCAATTGGAATCAATCTGCCGAAGTTATTGGGGAACTATGCCTGTGTGTCAAAGAAAGTTCTTCAGGGAAAAAAAGAGAAGAAGATACTTCAGGTTATAGGATGACAGGGGAAGTAAGAACTACATGAAATACCCACTTCGTAACATAGTGTACGAAAAGATAAAACAGGACGAGACTACCACTGACAAGGATCTGCTCACAGAGCTTCAAAGGGAAGGAGAAGATGTTTCAATGCGTGATCTCAACAAGGTATTGATGCAACTTGAGATTCTCGGGTTGATAACGTTGAGGTGGCAGACCAAGGACATTAGGAGAATTGAACTTGTCAAGGATCAAGAAACGCCTCCTCCTAGGGTTCCAGGGGAGTAACTTTTTTCTTCTCGTCCCACCGTGATGTAACTATCTTTTTCCTCGTTCCCTAGCGAAGTGGTTTTTACTTCCCAGTGAAATCGCCAATGTTGAAGTGTATCCTTTTTCTTCTTCTTCCTCCTCCTCCAACCACTAGAAAGAGAGAACAATAGTGTCCAGAAGATGGGTGTCAATCTAAGAGGGATAGCGAATCCTCAAAAAACTACTCTTGAAGAGATGCGCGGTAAGAAGCTTGCGATAGATGCATTCAATGCTCTCTATCAATTTCTTTCCATTATTCGAGGTCCTACTGGGGAGTTACTTCGTGACAGTTCGGGGAGAGTCACAAGCCACTTGAGCGGCTTATTCTATCGCAACATCAACCTCCTTGAGAACGGGATAGGCCTTGTCTATGTATTTGATGGCGAACCTCCAAAACTGAAGAGCACTACCATCGAGAGGCGAAAAGAAGTCAAGGCAATTGCGTCCAAAATGTATTCTGAAGCACTTGAAAAGCAGGATCTTGAGCTTGCGAAGAAATACGCATCGGCTACAGCTTACTTGACTGATGAAATGGTGGAAGAATCTAAGCAGCTCTTGGATCTTATGGGAATACCTTGGGTTCAAGCTCCTTCAGAAGGAGAGGCCACAGCTGCGCACTTGACTATCAAGGACTTGGTAGACTTCGCGGCTAGTCAAGACTATGACAGTTTGCTCTTTGGAGCAAAGAGATTGATAAGGAACGTGACGATTTCAGGAAAGAGAAAGCTTCCCAACCGTTCTGTTCGCATCGACGTGATGCCTGAGACAGTGGAGCTTTCAAAATTGCTGTCGGAGAATGGAATAACGAGGGAACAACTTGTGGACATTGGGATCCTCCTTGGGACAGATTTCAATCCTGAGGGCTTTGAGAAGATTGGTCCAGCCACAGCATTGAAGCTTGTGAAAAGATACGGAAGGATAGAAGACATACCGCAGGTCAAAGATCAAATAAACTTTGATTTGCAAGCCGTTCGTGAAATATTCTTACATCCAATCGTTGCGGAAGTCGACGGATCAAAACTCCAAGGAGGACAACTCGACCAACAGGGCTTGATAGATTTCCTTTCTGGTAAGAGAGATTTCTCAAAAGAAAGAGTGCTTTCCTCTCTTCAGCGGTTAACCGAACTAAAGCAGAAGGAAAGTCAAAGCCTTGAAAGGTGGTTCGGCTGAGGAATGACACTCCAACATTCAAGGGCTCTTTTCTTGGTTTGTCAAGGTGGATCTGAGATCCCAAAATTTCAGGATTGTTTGAAGCCAAAGGGCACAAAATTGATTCAAATGGAACTAGGAGTTTTAGTTTTCTGATTTGATGACTCCGAATGAAAAGAAGGATTATGATAGACATCGAATCGAAGCTCTAAAGGAAGACTTGATCAGGTCTCTCAAAGCTCAGGGAGTCATCAAATCTAGCATAGTCGAGGAAGCATTCAGAGCGATTCCTCGAGATCAGTTCGTCTGGCCAGGAACCCCGAAAACTGCAGCATACTACGATGAGCCTATCCCCCTTGGAGACACTGGACAGACGCTCTCGGCTCCTAGCATGATTGCGATTATGCTGGAAGAGCTTGAGCTTTCTCGCGGGATGCATGTCCTTGAAGTAGGTGCAGGGAGCGGTTACAACGCGGCTCTCATCGGGTATATAGTTAAGCTCAACAACCATGTCTCATTTCAGACTCACAAGGAAGGCGAAGATCAAGAACAGCAACATCTAGTCATCTCGGTCGAGAGAGAGCACAAGCTCGTGGAGTTTGCAGATCGTAATTTGAAGAGCGTTAGTCTTGACGGAGTAGTTAAGGTCGTAGAGGGGGATGGAACTCTCGGATTTCCACCCAGATCAACGAAGCAAATGTATCAGAGGATCGTTGTTTCTGCTGCAGCTCCTTCCTTGCCGAAATACCTTGAACTACAGCTTAAGATCGATGGAATCTTGGAAATTCCGCTTGGAAACCTTGCTTTTCAAAAACTCGTGAAATTCAGAAAACTCAAGGTGCCGGACTCTGAAGATGAGGGAAGATACAAGCTCACGAGAAAGGATGTCGTTGATTGCATGTTTGTCCCTCTCATAGGAGAGGGAGGCTACGACTTCTAGCCCCTGTCAGGGATGTTTTGAAAAGAGACCGTAGGCATAGACTAGAGCTGCGATGGCTCCTCCAATGATGGGACCGATCCAGTAGACGTACCACAAATTGAATGCGTTCAAATTGGTTACGATTGCCGCAGTTATCATGGGACCCATTGCTCTTGCTGGGTTCATTGCGGCGCCTGTCAAAGGCCCTCCGATGAATACATCAGTAGCGACTATGAGTCCGACTGCGAGTCCTCCGAGTTTGGGAGCTCTTTCGTCAACTATGGTTCCGTAGACAACGAAAACCAAGAAGAAAGTCATTATAGCTTCAAGAGCGATCGCAGCTAGCACTGACTGACCCTGTACGAGTGAATGCGGTGGAGCTCCCCAATAGACCCCATCGCCGTATGATTTGGGAACAACTGCAACCAATGAGAACCCGGCCAAGATTGCGCCTACAAGTTCGGCAAGTATGTATGGTACGACATCTTTAGCTGGGATTTTTCGCCCTATCAAGAGACCAATCGCCACAGCCGGATTGAGAGCACCTCCCGAAACGCCCATTGTTGCTGAGATCGACACTCCCAAACCTACACCGTTTCCAAGAGCCGCTATCAGTAGAGCAACTGCGGGATCGGAATTACCGAAGGCAATAAATCCTCCAACCGCGGATCCGGCGCCAACGAAGACAAACATATAAGTTCCTACGAGTTCTGCGACCACTCTTTTGCCCAAAGATGGAGCTGACGACAAATCTTTGACCGAGGGGTCATTTCGGTCGATACGAATAGAGAGTAGTGTGTCTTGATTTTGAGCTTCTGGCCTATTTCTTTTGAGTAGACTAATGAGAACTTCCATTAAGATGTGCAAATTTGCCTAACAAATTGCACGACAGGGCTACTCAGCTTGAGAGTTTTATTTCAGTGAGCGTATCCCCATCCCAAGCGAATCGCAGATGCTTTCTGTTTTGCCTGAGAGACTTTGATTCCAGCACGTACGAAGCTACGAGAGGGAGACCTATTGTTGCTTCGACATAAGCGGTGGCCTTCGTAGCAACTTTTGAGATTTTTCCCCACGACTTTGCCTCATCCAAAGTGCTACCAGTCAGCCCGCCCCAATGCGGGGCGTCTGTTGTAATTTGAAAACTGTAAGCATGGCCGGGTGTGTAATCCAACATTACAGCCGCGTCGTTGATATAGTTCTTGGGAACGCCTCCTCCTATGTAAATCGAGCCAGTTTTTCTAGACTTTAGTATTATCTGTGCTATCTCGTAATTGTCTCTTATGACATCGAGAGATAGACCCTCCTTACCGACTTGCTTTTTACTTCTGTACAATCCCGCAAGCCCAATCCCAATTGAAGAGTCTGCGATAGCCGGAACGAAAACAGGCACTCCAAACTTGCTTGCTTTTCCTATTATTGAATTAGGATCTTTCTCGGCGTATTTCCCCAAATGCGCCATGAATTCTCTTGTAGAATATTTTCTCGGTTCGAGCGAACCTGCGATCTTACCTATTATGTCATCCGTTTCAACAAATCCAATTTCGTCGACGTACGTGTCATAAATTCTGTCGATGTAAAGATCATGAAGAAGTGAGTCGTCCGAGTCCGGAGTTCCAATGTAATGTTTGAACCCTTGCGCCTGATAAAAGTCCTGATAAACTATTGCTCCGGTTGAGACAACAACATCCACAAACCCTGCTTGTATAAGATCAGAAATTACTTTTCGCAGTCCTCCAGCAATCAAAGCACCAGAAAGCCCCAAGAAGATCGTGGGTCGATCCTTGTCTAAGATCATGTTTTCGTACACCTTTGCACATGCAGCCAAAGATCGGCTCTGGATGCTGGTCTCTGACCAAGCTGCAACTAGTTCTCTCACCGACTTTATTCTCGATAAATCGAGTTGCCTTACTGGCCTTGCAAGAAATTGGGCCCTTTTCTTCTGAACTTCCTTTGAAAGTTTGATTTCTTCCGCTTTGCTCCTGAAGTATTCGAATTCAATTTTAGGCGGTTTCACGATGCTTTCTGAAACTCCTATAAGTACACTTCGTATTTGAGTAGTAAAAAAACTGAGTGACAGCAGAAAAAACAAATTGCAATTTCGAATAAACTTGATTGCTTTATGACAAGACTAATCGCGTAACAAAGGGATGATTGAGAAAAACTGGCGCCGCCGGACCGACTTGAACGGTCGACCAACTGGTCCCAACACACAGGTTCTCAGACCAACTTGTGTCTAACAGCCAGCTAAGCTTCCTTCCTTTCTTTATTGGCCCCGTTAGTTTTTGTAACCCCGGAGCTCTTTTTTTTGGAAACTGCTCTACCACGCTGAGCTACGCTCGCCCTCTTTTCTTCCAATCAAGAACAAGAGTGCGGCACAGTAGCCAGCGATTCTTGTTACAGCGGCATTAAGAATTCCTAAATTGAGCCGAGAATAAATTACTTTCCGCATCGACTTATTGGGATGCATGCAGGTTAGCGGAAATATTTTGAAGTAAAAAGAGGGACTCGTGACGTAAGAACAACTGTAGGCTTTCTCAATCTTGCGAGAAATCAAGTTCAGACTTGGTTTGAGTCAGAAGTTTTAAACCGAAACTCGACTTCTTCATTGTTCTTTCTCTGATCTAACGTGGAACCCCATCTCGTATGAACAGAAGACAATCAGGCCTAATCCAAAGATAACGAGAATGGCTGGAAGCAGGAAACCCCCGTACAAACTACTTCCTGCTTCTATTGCGTTGGATACGGCCAGTGCACGAACGAGTCCAAAGAAGAGGAGTCCAATCCCACACAGCATCCCGACAGTTGTTGCAACGAACCCAAGCAAGTTGTATCCAGACGCTGAAAAATTTCGCTTAACGGGGAATGAACCTTGGCCAGATATGTCTCTTATTTCAATGTCTGAGTTTGTTGATGCAGATCTTTTGACATCTTCCACAACTTCCCTTTCCAATATTACAGTGAAGATCATATATCCCTGGGCCCAAGATGTGCTGATCTGCTTGGGAATCCATCCGCTGCGTGATTCTTCGTTGAGGGTCTCAGTCAATCTCGAAAAACCGTAATGAGAGCTGAAAACTTCATTTGGGAGAGCATTTATGACGACTACTCTGAACCTTTCGCTAACAGATTCTTCTGCCTGCTCGTTCTTCTCCTTCTTGTCTTCTTGACTCTCACTCACTCCTTCATCCATAGCTCGAGACACAGTGTCCTCGCTTGTCGTTCCGCTTGAGAGCAAGAGCAGTTTCTCCTTCAATGATCATATATTACTGTTCCCTGAAATGGATTGTCTTCTGGTGCGAACTGTATAGCCGACCCCGAGATATATAATTCAGTATTGATTCATCGCACCCACCGGATTTCGTCAATAGTTACTGCGCATGTTTTTGTGGACGTTAGCTCTTTTCCAACTCTGCGCAGGGTTGCTTCTTTTCCTTCACCAGCATCGTAGAATTCGGTGTCACAATCTTTCCTGAAGGCAAAGTTGCATATTTTCAGAGTGCGCATCGTACCGGTATGAGAACCATTATCCTTGGAATCTCAATTTTTTCATGAAAGCAGAAGCAGAAAATTGGTTCTTGTCCCCAGACCGACATTTTAGGTTGATAGAGCTACTGTTATAGGTCTGCTATTTCCAGAGCTTATATTTGGCACGAATATAGAGGCGAACGCATACCACGTCTTCTTCTTCTTCTCGAACAGATTTCACTGTTAGAATCGGAGGAGCTGCAGGTGACGGGGTCTCCTCAACTGGTGAGATGTTTGCAAGAACATGCTCTCGCTCAGGCTTCCATTGCTACGGGTTGAATAGCTACCAGTCGGCAATAAGAGGAGGACATGTCTGGTTCCAAGTAAGAGGCTCAGAACAGAAAGTCAAGAGTCATGGAGATAACGTAGACATTTTGATAGCTCTCAACTCTGAGTCGGCAGATATCCATGCACCATTTGTTTCTCCTGGAGGAGTGATAATCTACGACAAGGACAGAGTGAAATTTTCAGGCAACCTGCTAAGCCAGAAAGCAAGAGCCCTTCCTATGCCTCTCGGTCAGATCTCGAGGAAATTTGACAAGAATCCTATAATGCAGAACACAGTTGCACTCGGAGCTGCCCTTTACTTACTAGGCTTGGATTTCAAGGTTTTCGAAACTGTCATCGGAGATACATTTGGGAAGAAAAAAGAATCTGTGATAACTGCGAACATTCAGGCGGCAACGTCTGGATACGAATACGCGAAATCGAATTTTTCACAGCTGGAGGTGACTGCAAAACCTCCATCTAATCCTCGACCAAAGATGCTGATGACTGGTAATCAGGCCATCTGTCTTGGGGCGGTGATGGCAGGGTGCAAGTTCTACGCAGCTTATCCAATGACACCTGCTTCGGGTCTCCTGCATTGGATGGCTGCACACGCAACACGATGCGGAGTAGTTGTAAAGCAAGCTGAGGATGAGCTCGCAGTTATCAATATGGGAATAGGAGCTGCACATGCCGGGGTAAGGGCAATGGTGGGCACCTCCGGCGGAGGCTTCTCTCTTATGGTTGAAGCACTCGGACTTGCGGGAATGACAGAGACGCCTATTGTAATAGTTGAATCTCAAAGAGCGGGACCTTCCACTGGCCTTCCGACCAAGACAGAACAGGGAGACCTGAATATGATGCTAGGTGCTTCGCAAGGAGATTTCCCGCGAATCGTTCTCTCTCCTCTGACAGTCGAGGACGCTTATTATGCAACGATAGAAGCTTTCAATTTGGCCGAGAGATTCCAGTGCCCTGTGATACTCGCAAGCGATCTCTTGCTTTCCGAACACATCGAAACAGTGGATTCGCTCAGCAAGGATGTGTTGATAGATAGAGGTGAGTGGGCTAACTCGACTCAGCAACAACCTTTCTTAAGATACAGGGTTACGGAGACTGGGATCTCGCCAAGAGCGATTCCAGGCAATCCAGGAACCATCTTCGTCGCAGCAAGCGATGAGCATGATGAAAGTGGAGTCGTGATAAGTGATGTCCTTGCAGGGATTCCAAAGTATGTGGCTGAGAGAAAGAAACAGATGGATAAGAGAATGAGAAAGCTTGAGGTAGCTCGAACTCAAATGCCCCCGCCCAAAGTGTATGGTCCTCAAGAAGCAGACATCACCATCGTCTGCTGGGGATCCACCTTTGGAGTTGTGTCCGAGGTCGTAGACACATTTGGGAAAACTGATGGAATTCGAGTGAATGCAATCGCATTCAGAAATATTTGGCCATTTAACGCCGAAAAGGCTGAGCCCTTGCTCAAGTCGGCCAAGAAAGTTCTTGATGTTGAGTGCAACTATTCCGCACAGCTCGCAAGGCTGATAAGAGCTGAAACCGGCTTCGAAATCAAGGACAGACTTCTGAAGTACGATGGCGAACCGATTTATCCTTACGAAGTCATTGGAAAGATCAGAGAGGTAACTTCAAGAAATGCTTGAACTTTCTAAATACAAGAGCGAAACGCGTCCTGACTGGTGCCCGGGCTGCGGTGATTTCGGTGTACTTAATGCGCTGGTGCAAGCAGTCGCGAATCTAGAAATCGATCCAAAAGATCTTCTTGTTGTTTCAGGAATCGGATGCTCTAGCAACCTTCCGGGCTTCATTCATGCGTATGGTTTTCATAGCCTTCACGGAAGAGCAATTCCAATAGCGACAGGGGCACGTCTTGCCAATCCAGAGCTCACTGTAGTCGTTACCGGTGGTGACGGCGATGGCTACGGGATTGGACTGGGGCACTTTATTCACGCAATGAGAAGAAACCTCGATATCACGTATATCGTAATGAACAACCAGATATACGGTCTGACTACGGGTCAAGCCTCCCCTACTAGCCAGAAGAGCTTTGTGACAAAATCTTCGCCGATGGGAACCATCGAAGAACCTGTAAATCCAATAGCTCTTGCATTGGTTTCCGGAGCGACATACGTGGCAAGAGGATTCTCTGGAGACCCAAAGCACCTCGCGGAACTCATAGAAAAGGGGATAAAACACAAGGGATTTGCTCTCGTTGATGTGTTCAGCCCATGTGTTACTTGGAACAAGGTAAACACTTACGACTACTTTAGGCAGAGGGTCTACAAGCTCAACGACACGGGTTATGACACAAGTGATCTCGGCATGGCGCTTGAAAAGTCGAGAGAGTGGGATCCAAAAATCCCGATTGGGATTTTTTATGAGACCACAAAGCCGACTTATGAGGAGCTTGATCCAGTGCTTCGAACAGGCACCCCTCCAGTGAAGGCTAGCCTCTCACAAAGTGATGTGGATGGGCTCTTCAATGAGTTTATCTGAGCCAAGATGCGGCTAGGAAGGATTTATAACGGAAGAACTACCTCAATTTACTTTTGCTGAAAGGCAGCTATAGATTCGAAACTCAAATACAAACCTTCCTAGTTTTGAATGCTTTCTGTCTGACTTGTAATGGACTGTAGTGCTTTTGATAGCCTTTAGGTGAAGAATGAGAGGAATGGCCGACACATTAGAAATAATAGATCTTCATGCTGGCATCGAGGGAAAGGAGATTCTGAAGGGAGTCTCTCTCACTGTGAGGACTGGTGAGATCCACGCCGTGATGGGACCAAATGGATCTGGAAAGAGTACCTTAGCCTACACCCTTATGGGGCATCCCAAATACAAATTCATCTCTGGAGACATAAGGATTAACGGGGAGAGCATTGTTGGTTTACCTCCAAATCAAAGAGCGCTCAAGGGGCTCTTTTTGGGTTTCCAGTATCCGCTTGAAATACCAGGCGTGAGTTTGGCCAATTTCCTTCGAATTTCATACAACTCACTAAGAAAGGACGAGCCTATGCTAGTGCGTGATTTTAGAAAACTGCTCGAGGACAAATTTGAGCTAGTGGGTATGGAGAGAAGTTTTGCCACAAGGTACCTCAACGAAGGGTTTTCTGGCGGGGAAAAGAAAAAAGCCGAAGTCGTTCAGCTTGCAGTATTGCGTCCTAAATTTGCAATACTTGACGAAACTGACTCTGGGCTTGACATAGATGCCCTAAAACTTGTCTCCGATGGCATCAACAGCGTTCACGGCCCTGATAGAGGAATCGTCTTGATAACACACTACCAAAGGATACTGAGATATGTTACACCAGATTTCGTTCATGTGATGGTGGATGGAAGGGTCGCTCTTTCAGGTGGTGCTGAACTTGCGCAGAAACTCGAAGAGAAAGGATACGGTTGGATAAAAGGCGTAGAAGAAGGTGGTGGAGAGCTGCGACAACCATCTATGCCTGACGCTCCGGAGCAAAATCACTGACGAGAGAAGTAAGGAAGGAAGAAAGCAAGAGAAGGAGTGATTTTTGTGTTGATAGGCTATTATCTAGGTATGGACTTGAGCAGAGTGGTCTCGAGGACGCAGAAATAGGATTGCACGTCCGGAAATCCTTAAAACCACAATTATGACATATGTCATCCAGGGCCATTTTTCTGCACGAGTAATGAGAGAAAGAGAAGAAAAGGAGTGATTTTCCATGTCGCGACAGATTATCAATGAAGATTACAGCCGCTACGATTTCAAGGATCCTGAAACATTTGTCTTCAGATCGCAGAAGGGCCTAACCAGATCAACAGTAGAGGAAATCTCCCGAATGAAGAATGAGCCTGAATGGATGAGAAATTTCAGACTCAAAGCGTATGATTATTTCATGAATAGGCCCATGCCAGGGTGGGGAGGAGACCTTTCGAATATTGACTTTGACAACATTTACTATTATGCAAAGCCCACTGACAAAATGGGTCGCGACTGGAACGAAGTTCCTGAAAATATCAAAAGGACTTTTGAAAAACTGGGTATACCAGAAGCAGAACGAAAGTTCCTAGGAGGCGTGGGAGCACAATATGAATCGGAGGTCGTGTATCACTCTCTTAGAAAGGACCTCGAAAGCAAGGGTGTCATCTTCCTCGACACTGATTCGGCCGTGAAGCAGTATCCTGACATTGTGAAACGGTACTTCGGCACAGTGATTCCACCGAACGACAACAAGTTTGCCGCTCTGAACAGTGCAGTATGGAGCGGTGGTAGTTTTGTTTACGTTCCTCCGGGAGTAGAAGTGGAGGTTCCGCTGCAGGCCTATTTTCGAATCAATTCAAAGAACGTCGGACAGTTTGAGCGCACACTTATAATTGCAGACGAAAACTCGAAGGTGCATTATATCGAGGGTTGCACCGCCCCGATTTACTCTTCAGAATCTCTTCACTCTGCGGTTGTGGAAATCATAGCAAAAAGAGGAGCCAAGGTGCGATATACAACAATCCAGAACTGGTCAAAGGACGTTTACAACTTGGTAACGAAGAGGGCGTTTGCCTACGAGAACGCGACTGTTGAATGGGTCGACGGAAATCTTGGAAGTAGGCTCACCATGAAATATCCATCGATATATCTCCTCGGGAGAGGCGCAAAGGGAGAAGTTCTTTCGATCGCCTTTGCTGGGAAGGATCAACATCAGGATGCAGGAGCAAAGATAATTCACCTTGCACCTTACACGACTTCGAGGATAACGAGCAAGTCCGTTAGCAAGGACGGAGGAAGGACGACTTACAGAGGACTGCTTCATGTTCAAAAAGGTGCAAAAGGAGTGAAATCTACTGTCAGATGTGATGCCCTCATACTGGATGAGATCTCTAGGACTGACACCTATCCTTACAATGAAATCAATGAAGAAACAGCAAACATAACCCACGAGGCAACTGTGGGAAAGATCAGCGAAGAAGCGGTTTTCTACCTGATGAGCCGAGGATTGACAGAGTCTGAGGCGTTGAATATGATAGTGATGGGGTTCATAGAACCGTTTACAAAAGAACTTCCCATGGAATACGCCGTAGAGCTGAATCGTCTCATCCAACTTGAAATGGCCGGCTCGGTTGGCTAGCCATATTCCTCCCTCTTTGAAGAGGGAAGCGAGTTTGGCTCTCCTTGTCTTTCAGCTTCTCAACTCGGCGAGTTTTACAACTAGTCCCGAGTTTCGATTCAATTTCTTTTGTAAGAAGACGCACTCCCTACTTATTGGAAATGTGCGTAGAAGGATTTAAGCAAATACAGTTGAATTAAGTGGCAAAGAATGAGCTCGAGATGGTTTAGCTTAGATCTTTTCATTTCTAGACAAGAGAAAGTTCTCTCTCCCCCTTTGCGGCTGAAGTGAATAGCCTTTAAAGACTAGTTGACGATCTTATTCTATTGATTTGCTCTATTTTCTTGCGGTCTGATTGAGAAGAACAAGAAGAAAGGGAAAAACATTGCGACAAAGGAGCACATCACTAATTTCTGAAATGAGAAAGTGCTCTGACAAATAATGCGATTGCACAGGTGTTAGAAAGATTGACTGAACAAGTTCTTGCAATTACGGAGGAGACAATAGAAAAGCTCTCGAGCTCTTTGGGAGAGCCTCGATGGTTGAAGAATTTCAGATTGAATGCCTTTGAGCAGTATCTGACTCTCCCAGAAGAGCAATCCAATCTGTACACAAAATATTCGCCTAGTTTTGAGCTCGATCTCGATGCACTTGCCAATTCTTCAGCAAGAAAGGAGAAGATTGAGGAACAAGGGCGATCTTCTCCGATAGACCAACTAACTCAAGGAATCGAATCAGGGTACTATTACATAAGCACTGAGACTGAAACAATTGCGTCCAAGAGCATTCGAGAGCTAGAAAAGAGGGGCGTTGTGTTTTGCGATTTCAGCGAAGCTCTTGAGAAACATCAGAAACTGGTAGAAGAGATTTTCAAAGACAAAGCTATCAAGCCCTCGGAAGACAAGTACGCGGCTTTGAACTCTGCGCTATTCTCGAATGCATGGCTGATTGCTTTTCCCAAGGAAACCGCGCTTGAATCCCCTCTCAGGCGTCGTTTCTACCTCAATAGTCCAAGGCCGCATTTTGAGCAGGTCTGGATATGGGCTGAAGAGGGCTCTCAAATCACTTTCCTCACAGAAAGCTACGGTAGTGAAACTCGGGGCGCACTAAGCGAAGTAGTCGAGGTGTATCTAAAGGATAACTCTTCTGTGAGCTACTCAAACATTCAGAATCTCTCGCACGAATGCGTCTTTCTCTCTAACAAAAGAGCAGTGTGTGGAAAGGATGCTAGTATGAATTGGACTCTTGGAAACTTTGGTGGAAGCGTCACTAGGTCTAGACTCGATAGTTTGTTTGCTAGGGAGGGGTCAGGAGCCGAAGTCGTGGAAGTTGTCTTTGGAGATGGTAGCCAGAAATTTGACTTGGTATCTGACCTCACTCATAAGGCTCCGAACACGAAGGGGCGAATTCTTTCGAACGCGGTTTTGAAGGAGAGTTCAAGATCAATCTTCAAGGGAATGATCAGAATATCCAAGGAAGCAAAGAATTCCAACGCATACCTAGCTGGTCATGGCATCTTACTGAGTCCGAATGCGAGATCCGACGCAATTCCTGGCCTTGAAATCAGCACAAATGAAGTAAAGGCTACTCATTCGGCATCTGTCGCTCAGATAGACGAAGAGCAGGTATTCTATATGATGACGAGGGGAGTTCCTGAAGATGAAGCAAAGAAGTTCATCGTTCTTGGATTCCTAGAGCCTGGCATATCGAGAATCCGCTCTGAGGAACTCAGGGACAGCATAAGGGATCTCATAGAAGCAAAATGGTACGGTAAGCATGGACTGATACAGCACAGGAAGAAGGAGGTACTCTTCGAAGAGGAGGAAGAAGCTGAGGAGAAGAAGAGGGCCGAGCTTTCAAAGGACATCTTCGAGGGGCACTACAAATATAGATGATAATCAATACGCAGATGCGGGTCAAGGAATGCACTTTGCTTTGCCTTGCCCTATTTTACCCATCCCAGATCCAGATTGAATTTGCCTACTTCCTTTTGTTATGAAGATTGGCTGAAAAAGAAAGCAAGATAAGAAGGCCTCATCCAGATGTTTATTGAAACCAGTGGCTAGACGTAAAAGGAAAAAATGGTTTTTGTGGTCATCTATAAATGCTCAAAAGTGCTGGGACAACACCCAAGCTTGACATCGAAAAGATCAAATCAGACTTCCCAATCCTTCGCAGAAAGGTTCACGGCAAGAGACTCGTTTACCTTGACAATGCGGCAACTACTCAGAAACCGAAGCAAGTGATCGAATCCATCACCAAGTATTACGAAAACTACAACTCCAACATTCACAGATCTGTTCACAAACTGGCTGAAGAAGCTACAGAAGCTTTTGAATCAAGCAGAGAGCAAGTCTCGAGATTCATCAATGCGGCCTCCCCGAAAGAGATCATATTCACAAAAAATGCAACTGAAGCTTTGAACGTGGCCTGCAGATGCATCTCGGAAAATTCTCTAAAGAAGGGCGACAAGATTGTCGTAACTGAAATGGAGCATCACAGTAACTTTGTTCCCTGGCAACAGATTTCAAAGAGGATCGGTTGTGAATTTGATATTGTCAATGTAGACGAAGAAGGGATTCTCGACGAGGAAGACTTTGAGATCAAAATAAAGAACGCGAAAGTACTTGCTTTCACACATATGTCAAACGTTCTTGGTACTATTAACGATGCAAAGAAACTCACAAAGATCGCACATAGAGAGGGAGCGATTGTAATCTTGGATGGTGCCCAATCCGCCCCCCATCTCCCAATTGATGTCCAAGAGCTCGGTTGCGATTTCTTTGCGTTTTCTTCTCACAAGATGTTGGGACCCACCGGAGTGGGCTGCTTATATGGAAGGGAACATCTTCTTTTGGAGGCGCCTCCTTTCATTCTGGGGGGAGATATGATAAAGGAGGTTCATAGGGAGGAAACAAAATGGAACGACCTTCCATGGAAATTTGAAGCTGGTACTTCGAATATTGCCGATGTGATTGGGTTTGGAGAAGCAATCAAGTACTTGGAGAAAGTCGGAATGGAGCGCATAAAGGAGCACGAACAAGCGATATCGCAGGTTGCAATTGAAGAGCTTTCGAAGATAGGTGAAATCACTCTTTACGGTCCAAGGCAACATTACAACAGGGGTGCGGTTTTCTCTTTCAACGTTGGCAAGATTCATCCGCACGATGTGGCATCCATTCTTGATTCAGAGGGAATCGCTATTCGCTCTGGACATCATTGTGCTCAGGTCTTGATGGAGAAACTGGGCGTGCAGGCTACGTCCAGAGCAAGTTTTTATCTTTATAATGACCTAGATGATGTTTTCGCCCTTTGTAAGGGCATAAGGCGTGTTCAGGAGGTGCTATCCTAGTCACAAATGAGTTCCGATCTGTACAAGGAGATAATACTAGATTACTACAAGAATCCGAGGAATAAGGGTTCTCTTGATTCTCCGGATTCAAGCGCTAGAGATTCTAATCCACTCTGCGGAGATGTCGTGGAGATGCAGCTCAAATTCTTGGATGGCAAAGTATCAGACGTAAGGTTCAACGGAGATGGCTGTGCAATTAGTCAAGCTTCTGCGTCGATGCTCACCGAGATGATCAAGGGCAAGTCAATTGAAGAGGTTCGCAATCTTGACAAGAACACACTTCTTGAGAATTTGGGATCACCAAATCTTGGGGCTGTGAGAATAAAGTGCGCGCTCCTATCCCTCAAGGTGATGAAAACAGCCCTTTACCAATATCTTGGCGAGAGTCTAGCAACGCGTAATCATCATCAAGAAGAGGAAGAAAAGATGCAGACGGAGTAGTCTCTCAAGATTCCTGAAATTAGGATTGAGCAGGAGCGGCGGGCGGAACCGAGTTTACTCTTCTGTTGATTTCTTCCGCCATAAAATGGCCAGTCATGCTCACCTTTACATCCTTAACTCCTTCTAGAGCCAACAGACGGCGTTTGATATCCTGAGCAATCTCAAGAGCAAACATCGGAGGACAGAAGGGCGCAGTAAGGTGGAAAGACACTGAGACACTCTCCCCATTGATTGTGATGTCGTCTACGAGATCCATTTCAGTTATTGGCACACCCACCTCAGGATCGACAACTTGTGACAGTTCTCTCACGATTTGTGTCTTGTCTACCATACCTCTCTCATTTGTTTGTCGTAGGATTTATACATTCATTCAGTTTCCTTCTTATTTTCTGCTTTCTTCTAGCATGTAAACCGGGCTCCTTTCCCTACGTCCCATCTCTATGAAGGTTTCAGTATGCATGACCCCGTTGATACGTCCCATCTTGGAAGAAACGGTCTCATGAAGTTCCTCAAGGGATCTAGCTTTGACTTTGACTATGAGATCGAATCTTCCAGTTACCTCAAAGATGTCACGCACAGAATTGAGTTTTTGGATCTCTTCAAGAATTGCTTCGCGATTTTTCGAATCGATGTTGAGGCCGATCAAAGCTGAAACATTGTAGCCAAGGGCGCTCTCGTTCACTTCAATCGTAAATTTCTTGATCAGTTGTTTCTTCGTGAGCCTCTTTATCCTGCTGTATGTTACTGACGGGTTAACATTGATTTTCTTGCTGAGTTTTGGCACGCTTATGCTCGCATCTTTTGAAAGCTCCGATAGTATCTTCATGTCAATGTCGTCAATCTTTGCCAAAGTCCTTTCCTGAACCCTCTGATGATGATTAATGTGGAAAAACGCTTGATATACCGTATATAACTTTTAAAATAGGGTCTTTTTTCCTACGTTTTTTCTCTTTTCTGTTAGTAGTTTTTGAAATTCGAGAGTAAGCAGATTACTTTTGCTCAAGTGTATCCAAAGTAATGTTTTATACCGTTGTCTTCAAACATTTTAGAGTCCTAGAGAAAAATGTCGCAAGACTTTCGTCACATTGTTCGAATTGCAGGGAAGGACTTAGATGGGACTAGGAAAATCGTACCAGCTATATCTGAAATAAAGGGAGTAGGAGAGGCCTTCGCAAATGCAATAGTAGCTTCGCTAAAGCTCGACCCAAAAGCTCGACTTGGTCAGCTGGGCGACAAACAGCTTCAGCAAATTGAATATTCCCTTAAAGACATTAGCACGCTGGGATTACCTCACTGGATGCTGAACCGAAGAAAGGATTCTGACAGCGGTAACAACTTGCACAGGCTTGGAAGCGATCTCGATCTTACAATAAAGTCAGACATAGATCGGGAGAAGAATCTCTTGTCTTGGAAGGGGATAAGGCATAGTTTGGGGCTCAAGGTGCGGGGACAAAGAACAAGGACTACGGGGAGAAAAGGCAGGACTGTCGGTGTAAAGAAATCAGCAGTTCAAGCAGCGGCTGCAGCTGCGGCATCGGGCGGAGGCGAGAAGAAGTAGCTTGGGTGATCCAAAAAAATCTCGTAAACAATACAACACTCCGAGAAATCCTTGGAGAAGTGACCAGCTCTCCCAAGAGCTTTTCCTGGTTGGGACTTACGGGCTCAGAAATAAAAGAGAACTTTGGAAGTCTCAGACCCAACTTTCAGAGATAAGAAAACAGGCAAGGGCATTGCTTGCAGCAACAGCAGAGGTTCGCGCACGTCAGGAACCAAAGCTGCTATCCAGACTTGCGAAACTCGGGCTTGTGCGACAGGAAGAAAGTTCTTTGGACGATGTGCTTTCATTGACGGTTGAAAATGTTCTTGAAAGAAGACTGCAGACTCTTGTGTGGAAAAGAGGATTAGCTAGAACGCCGTATCAGGCAAGGCAACTTATCACTCATGGGCATATAGTGATTGGCGACAGGCGAGTCACAATTCCATCTTACATCGTGAGTCCAGCAGAGGAAGCGTTGCTCCGAGTTCGAGAAGGATCTCCTCTTGCCAATGTTCAAAATTCTCCTGCTACTCAAAGTGCAGAAACATTAAATCCGGCAAAAAACTAGAAGGAAAGATTTGCCGCGGCACAATGGTTTTCTTATTTTACATGTAGGCTCTTTCAATGATTTCCAAAGAGAAAGCTTTTCATCGATTTTTTTCTTGAAAAAAAGAGGAGATTGTGAAGACAGATGGAAGTATCACCTTCAGTTGTACAACAACAGCAGCAGCAACAACAACAAGAGAGATGGGGGGTTGTTCATATCTATAGCAGTTACAACAATACAATCGTTCACATCACGGATCTGACAGGTGCCGAGACAATAGCATTCAGCTCTGGCGGAAGGCACGTGAAAGCTGACAGATTTGAATCTTCCCCCTATGCAGCCATGAAAAGTGCTACGGCGGCAGCAGAAGTTGCAAAGACAAAAGGTATTACCGCAGTTCACATCAAGGTCAGGGCAGTCGGAGGAACAGGACCTAGAACTCCGGGGCCTGGTGCTCAGGCGGCGATTAGAGCGATCGCGAGGAGTGGATTCAAGGTTGGAAGGATAGAAGACGTTACTCCGATTCCCCACGATACGACAAGGCGCGCTGGTGGGAGACGAGGAAGACGAGCCTAGAAGCAGACCCCACATTGATACGGTTGAGCTAGGTTTCTTTTCATCCTAAGTTTCCTCTTTATTCGTAAGCAATCCTTGGATCTCTTCTTGGGTTGGATCTATACACCAAAGCCTGCTTTGGTCATTTTGTTCCTCCGCCGAGCAATCAGTCAATCAATCAAGACTTAAATAAAATCACGGGATACTTCTGATAACAGATAAAGGCCCATGGCGCACTTCTTACTGATACTTGCCATGGCTGGAATCGGTGCACTATTTGCTCTTCCTGTCATTTTGATTCCAGCTTTGTTTGCTCCTCGAAATCCAACTCCGATGAAGAGAGCGACATTTGAAGCTGGACAAGTTCCGACCGGAGAGGCGAGAGTCCATCTCATAATGCAGTACTACGCCTATCTTTTGATCTTTGTCGTCTTTGATGTAATCTCAATGTTTTTGTTCGCTTGGGCTTTCACAGATCTCAGCGCGTTCTCAGTGCTTGTAATTGGAATGTTTCTTGCCATCATCTTTATACCAGCTGCGTATGCGATATTTCTTGCAGGTAAGAGAGACATATGGTAGCCCAGGAGTTGGAGTCTCAGCAGCAGCAACAACAACCGCCAAAAAAAGGATCCGCTTCTCTCCATTCTCATGAGGGGCCAGGTCTCAACATACTCGTTGGCAAGGCAAGAGAAGTAATCCAGCAAGCAATCGTTGATCCCGTAACTTACCTAGCAAACTGGGGGAGGCTCTACTCTCTTTGGCCGGTTCACTTGGAGACCGCGTGTTGTAGCATCGAATGGGGCGCAGTTTCTGGCCCTCGCTTTGACGCAGAAAGGTATGGTATACTCGAAGCATTCGGCTCTTTACGACAGTGCGATCTTGTAGTTGTTCATGGAACAGTTACTAGAAAGATGGCTCCACGCCTTCGTTTCATCTACGACCAGATGCCGGAGCCGAAGTGGGTGATCGCCATGGGTGCTTGTTCGATAAGCGGAGGAGTCTACTTTGATTCTTACAATGTCTTGCCCGGCGTCGATCAGGTAATTCCGGTCGACGTTTATGTGCCTGGATGCCCTCCAAGACCAGAGGAACTAATAGACGCTTTCATTTTGCTCCAGGACAAAATTAGAAACTCGAATATCAAAAAGACCTCGTAGAAAGCAAACGATCCAACGAGGGAGTATTGTATCGCCTTGTCGAGCGGCTCAAGTCCAGAGCTTCCCAAAGCGGAAAAGGGGATCATTGACGCAATTGGAAAGCTGGGCGAGAAGGCAAAATTGATCTACGCGAAACCCAATAGGATCAAATTTTCTGTTCAACGTGATGATCTGGTTGAGGTCGCAAGATTCATTCGCGATGAGTTGCACTTCGATCACGCTACAAACGTGACGGGAACGGATTTCCCCAAGGACGGGCAGCTCGAAATCACTTATCACCTTGGCTCGCATGACGGTGGAGAGGAACTAAGGAGAATCATCCTAGCGATTTCATGTAGGATTCCTTCTAATGATCCAAAACTTCCGACTCTCGTGAACGAATATCCGAGTGTCCTCTATCATGAGCGCGAGACTGCAGAGATGATCGGGTGCGTGTTCGAAGGTCATCCAAATCTGGGTCGTCTCTTACTCCCCGAAGACTGGACAGACATCCCACCAATGCTGAAGGCCTTCAGATTGCCAGGCCGCCTAGAAGGAGAGTGAGAATCGATCAATGTCGCTACCAACTCAATCGTCGGGACTGTTCACAGAACAAGTATCTGAAGACAAACTCGTGGTGAGCATCGGACCTCAGCATCCTGGCGCGGGCCATTTCAGGTTCACAATCAGGGTTGAGGGTGACACAATAACAGAATGCATCCCTGACCCAGGCTACGTGCATAGGGGCGGGGAAAAGCAGACTGAATACAGGACCTACATACAAAGCATCCCCATGATTGAGAGGTCTTCTCTCCTTGATGTCACAAACATTACTCTACCGTACTGCATGGCGGCTGAGGAACTAATGGGAATCCAAGTCCCTCCTCGAGCTCAGTATCTAAGAATGATAATGTCCGAGAACCAGAGAATAATCAGCCACTTGTACTGGCTAGGAATCCAAGGGATATTTCTTGGTCACTCTACCATGTTTATGTGGCCACTCGGGGACCGTGACATATTCATCGATCTTGGTCAGATGATCGGGGGGGCGAGGATTACTTACTCCTATTGCGTGCCCGGCGGTGTAAGAAACGATATGCCTCCAAACTTTAAGGACAGAGCAATGAAAGTCTTTGAGTATTTCGAATCACGCCTCAAAGACTATGAGAGAATATTCTTCCGCAGTCCATTATTTGAAAAGAGAACCCGGGGAGTTGGCGTGCTCTCAAGATCCGATGCGATTTCGCTAGGTGTGGCTGGGCAGGTGCTTAGGGCATCAGGCGTAAAGTCTGATACTCGTATAGATGAGCCTTATTGTTTCTACAAGGACATCAGCTTTGAGGTTCCAGTCTACGATGATGGCGACACTTGGGCTCGCTGCATGGTTCATCTAGAAGAAATGAGACAAAGCATGTCAATCATAAGGCAATGCCTTGAGAAGATGCCGCAGGGCCAAATCAAGGTGAAGCTCTCCCCTCAGCAAAGAGCTCAAGCCGGGGAAGCATACTGCAGGACGGAAGCAGCAAGGGGCGCGATGGCTTTTCACATAATATCTGACGGATCCACAAAGCCTTACAGAACTAAATGGAGCGTTCCCTCCTTCAGAAATCTTATCGCGCTCCCAAAGCTACTTGTCGGATCTCATGTTGCAGACATGCCCGCGATCTATTGGAGTTTGGACTACTGGCCAGTCGAAGCAGATCGATAAACTTTGTTTTTTCTCCTCATTTGAGAGAATAATGTAGCAGGCGGAAAACGCATCAAAAATTCGAAAAAAGAGAAGAGAAGCAGAAAAAAGAGACAGGCAAAAAGATCTTAGACTAGGTTTGGAATTTGCGCAGATAGCAGCAGGAGCTACAGATTAGAGAGATGGCTGAGATTACAACATTCGAGCAGTTTGTCAAGCGTATTCTCAAAATAATCTTCTGGCTGCTGATAATTCTTCCAATGGTTGCTCTCCCAATATTCTATCTCTTTTACGTACTACCAGTAGAGTTCACTTGTAACTTTAGCCTCTTGAATTGTAGTGAACACATCAACTGGTCACTTGCACTTTACATGTTCGATCCAAGCAAGCTCAATCCTTTCGATCCAAATTCATACATCAGTCAGATGGGTCTGGGGGCAAACAGTATGCTTTTCAAGTTGACTACATTTCCAGGTTTTACATTTGTCGCACTTCTTTCTAGCATGGTGATATGGTGGGAAAGAAAACTCCTAGCGAAGATGCAGTACCGAATAGGCCCCCTTTACGCTGGGAGGCTAGAAGGCATCTTCCAGTCCTTTGCTGATCTCTTCAAACTCTTATTCAAGGAAATAGTTGTGCCAGAGCGGGCTGACAGACTTTTCTTCATCGCGGCGCCATTTGCTATGATGGCTCTAGCAGGGGCTTTGGTTGGAATTATCCCCATAGGCCCAAGCACGTACATCGCAACTTCCCCTTACTCACTTTTGATTGTGATTGCAATTATAGGATTCTTTCCGATAGTAGCTCTCATGGCAGGATGGGCAAGCAACAACAAATTCTCCTTCATCGGGGCCATGCGTGCACTGTACCAGATGATTTCCTATGAGATTCCTCTTGTTATCTCGATATTGGGAGTTGTGGTTCTTGCTGGGTCGCTGGATCTATTTCAAATCGTTTCTGCGCAAAGCAGAATCTGGTACATTTTGCCAATGATTCTGGGAGCAATCGTGTTCTATATCACCTCGATGGCAGAGGTTGAGAGAATCCCCTTCGATCTTCCAGATGCTGACAGCGAAATCGTGGCTGGCTGGCAAACCGAGTTCACGAGCATGGTCTTCGGAGTGATTCAGCTGGCTGTGTATGTGAAGCTCTATGCACTTTCCGCACTCTTTACGATACTCTTCCTCGGCGGCTGGTCTGGGCCTCCTGCTGTTCCAGGAGTGGTGTGGTTCCTCATCAAAACTCTGATTGTCGAAACCATTTTCATTATTCCTCGAGGTGCTTTCCCCAGAGTGAGGATAGATCAGCTTATCAAGTTCGGCTGGGTATGGCTGATCGTGCTGGCATTCATCAATTTCTTTGTGGCAATTGCTCTCAAGGCATTCTTCGGACTCTGAGAATGAAGGAGAAAAAAAGTAAAACATTTGGAAAGAGATTCTGCGTGCAACGAAGCAACCACTAATCAATCGAATAATGAGGAGTGATAAATCAAGTTGAACATAGTTTCGGGGACGTTCAAAGCACTTTACGCGGCTTTGCGCCAGCTCCCGCGAAGGAGAATGACGATGCGCTACCCCGATGTTCAAACTGAAATGGCAGGCTACTACACCTATGATCCGAAGCTTGGCATTGCAAAGCCCGGGTACAAGGGAAGGCATATTCTCTGGCTTGACAAGTGCACTGGATGCCAGCTTTGCTCGATTGCTTGTGAGAACATTTCACAGGCAATCGAGATGGTCAAGGTAAATCGCAATCAGCCAAATAACAAGAAATCGATATTCCCTCAGGTCGATTATGCGAAATGCGTGTTCTGCGGTTTGTGCGTTGATGCATGTCCATTCTACGCTCTGGGAATGACTGAAGATTTCAATCTGGTTTCAACATCGAAGAGTAACCTCGTGTACTCTCCGGAGAAGCTTGCAATACCACCGAAGATCACTCGTAAAAAGGTTGAGTTCAAAATAGAAAAGGAGCTAGCATATCACGAATGATATCAGCGAGCGACATCGCTTTCTTCGTTCTCTCGGCGCTCACACTTGGTGCGGCGATATACTCGCTTGAGTCGCGCCAGGTTGTGTATGGGGCGATCTCACTTGCTTTCTCTTTCCTTGGAGTAGCAGGTTTGTTTATACTTCTTGACGCTACGTTTGTTGCTTTGTTTCAAATCATAGTCTACGTCGGGGCAGTCGCAGTGCTGATATTGTTCACAGTCATGCTCGTTACAAAGGAAGTAGAACGAGAAGCTAGGCGGGAACCAATTCAGCCTCTTGGAGTTGCCATCGCAGTTATAGTGGCAATTTTGGTGTCTTTTGTTGCTTCGCTTTCGACCATGGGGAGTCTTCCCCCAAGCGGCCCAATTTTAGGTGTGTCCGATATTGGGAATCTGCTCACAGGCCAGTATGCCTTCCCTCTCGAAGTGCTGGGTTTGGTTCTTGGGGCTTCTGTTGTTGGAGCTCTCACTTTGGCGAAGATCGATAAAGAATGATAACCATGATGAAGTATGAAGAGAAAAACAATGGGCGAGGGATGCTAAAACAGATTGATACCGCTCCTTGATTACATTGTTCTTTCTGCGATTCTGTTCGGTATTGGTGTGTACGGATTGGTGTCGAAAGGTAATGCGCTTAGGCTGTTCTTCGCGATTGAAATCGTGATAAATGCAGCGAATATCAACCTTGTTTCTTTCAATCGCTACATCTCTGCTTCGACTCCTCAAGGCCAAACATTCGCCCTCTTTTCAATTGCGATCGCAGCGGCGGAGGCTGCTGTGGGTCTGGCGATAATAATTGTGACATTCAGGCTGAATAAGGAAGTCAATGTTTTCAAGCTTAGGAAATTGAAGAGTTAGCTCGCGATCAGCGGCAGCTTTCAAAGCGCCGCTTGCCAAAGAGAAAAGGAAACAGAAGAGAAAAACACGGAACGAAACATAACCGAATATGAGAAATACATCTTTGCAAAGAGGCCTTGGGAGAATTGGTTTACGCTCTACTCTTACAAGCGATTATAATTCCAATCATTGCAGCCCCGATCGCGTACTACGTCGCAAGAACAATGGGTTCTAGGGCGGCCGCGTGGTTTTCATTCGCTGTTCTCCTCTACTCTACAATTGCTCTGCTTTACTCCACAACGATAGGCAATCCAGTATACGAACTGTATCCTTGGTTTCCCCACCAACTTTCAAGCGGGACAAGCACTCTTTCGACCATAGGGAACTTTGGGCTTTACATTGATGGAATAAGTGCGCCCTTTTCGATTACAATCTACATAATATGCACTGCCGCTGCGCTCTACTCTCTTCCATATATGAGACACAGGATTTCTGAGCAAGAAAGAGAGTCGACTTTCGCAACAATCCAGCGCGACGGTGGAACTTTCTCAGAGACTGAAGCAGAGCAGGAGCGAGGAGAAAGAGAAAGTCCAAGATTAAGATCTAGATTTGGACTATATTTCGCACTTTTCCTTCTTTACAGCGCGGGAATGGTGGGAACAGTACTTTCTACAAACCTAATTGAGCTCTATTTCTTCTTCGAATTCATGCTGATTCCTTCCTATTTTCTGATAGCTGAGTTCGGATATGGTTCGAGAGGTCGGATCTCGTTCATGTACCTGCTCTGGACTCATATCGGCGCTTTGCTGATGCTTCTGTCATTTTTGGCAATTGGAACTGTTGGAAACAATTTTGTGTTTTTGGGAAGCGGCGCTCTGCATGCCCCCTCCCTGGGCAACCTGCTTCCATGGGTGATCTTCGGAATTGTCGTGGGACTCTTTGTGAAGCTAGCTGCTGTGGGTTTGCATATTTGGCTACCTTACGCACATGCCGAAGCTCCGACTCCGATCAGCGCATTGCTTTCTCCTGCTATGATCGGAATAGGCGGGTACATAATAATCAGAATGTTTACTCTCCTTCTCCCAGAAGCTTACCCTGAGATCGGACTCGGAATCGCGATCTGGGGAGTGTTAACCATGTTCTACGGCGGGATAATGGCTCTAGCGCAGGATGACATCAAGAGGCTCTTTGCTTACTCGAGTGTGAGCCAAATGGGTTACATAATCTTCGGTATTGGCACAACGACTCAACACGGAATTGAAGGAGCTGTTTTCCAGTTTGTGAGCCACGGCACTGCAAAGGGTATTCTCTTCATGGTTGCGGGTATAATCATAGTCCAAGCCGGAGGCCTGCGTAGCATAAAAGGAATGGGTGGCTTGTCGCAGAGGCTACCCATAACGGCGACTTGCGCGATGATCGGCTTTCTGGGGCTTATGGGTTTTCCCGAGACAAACGGCTTCCAGAGCGAGTGGCTGATTTTCAGTGGCGGCTTGCAGCAGGGTTCAAGCGGAGCAGGACCGCTGTCCAATTACTGGCTTCTAGTATCAATACTAGCCGTGATATCGACAATAGTCACTGCAGCCTATTCTTTGTGGACTATGAAAAGAGTGTTTTTCGGACGACTGCCTGAAAGTCTGAGCCAAGTGAAGGAAGGGTCTTGGTATATGCTAGCACCAGTGATCTTCCTAGCTGCGGTGACAATACTACTTGGAGTGCTTCCCGGTCTTATTGACAATTACCTTGTCCCCACTGCTAGCACACTCACGCCTCCGCTATTGCCCTAAAGAAACAGAAAGGATCGATGGAAGAAGAGTAACACAGGTTGGTGAATCGAAGGAAAGATGGCTAGCTGCACTGACCTCATCCCCTTCCTTGTGTGGATTGTTCCAATCGGTGGTGGAGCACTAAGCGTTCTTGCAGCGAGAGCAGGCGGAACCGCCCGCAACATTGTCGCTGTCGTTGCGAGTCTAGTTTCAGCTTTGCTTGCGACTTCCCTTTTCTTCCTTGGTGATTTTGCACCATACACAACTACAGGAAGAATTCTTGATGTTCAAACACTCTGCGGCGCTCAAGCCACTTGGATAGCAGCCCTCAACCTCAGGGCAGGAGTGCTTGTCGACCCCCTCACAGTAGTTCTTGCGAACGTTGTTGCTTGGGTGAGTTTCTTGATCATGGTCTACAGCCTCGGGTACATGAAGGGAGAAAGGAACCTCACTAGGTACTACTTTCTCATGGACTTTTTCATCGGAAACATGCTTCTCCTAGTCATGTCTGATAACTTTCTTCAGCTCTTCCTTGGATGGGAAGGTGTGGGTTATTGCAGCTACGCTCTGATCGGTTTCTGGCACACCGACGAGGAAAAGTACTGGGTGGGAACACCTGGAGATCAGTCTCTCAATGTTCCAGAAGCATACTCCCCGACTCATGCTGGAATGAAAGCCTTCATCATGACTCGCGCTGGAGACATTGCATTCCTAGTCGGAATATTGCTTATCTTCGCATATTCCCGAACATTCAATTTTGTTTCTCTTTACAATCAGCTGCACGGCTCTTCGAACAATTGGGCTACTTCTCTTTCCTCGGTTGGATTGTTTGTGCCCAGCGCGATTCTGATATTCGGCGGCGCCATAGGAAAATCCGCCCAGTTTCCTCTTCACGAGTGGTTGCCCGATGCAATGGCTGGGCCGACATCTGTTTCTGCCCTCATACACGCTGCGACCATGGTGAACGCTGGTGTATTTCTTGTGGGGACAGTGGGGCCGCTATACGTCGCTGCGTTCAGTACCCTATCCGAAGTTTATCCGTTCTTCCTCACTGTGGCTGCAATCGGTGCTTTTACTGCCTTTCTAGCTGCAACTCAAGCCATGGTTTCCGATGAGCTCAAGAAAGTTCTTGCATATTCGACTGTTTCACAGATCGGTTACATGATGCTTGGCCTTGGAGTGGCTGGACTATCAGTTACATCAAATTTCGACTTTGGTTTCACTGCAGGATTCTTTCACTTGATCAGTCAAGCCCTTTTCAAAGCCGGCCTTTTCATGTGCGCCGGTTGGCTGATTCATGTCACAGGTTCGAAGTACATGAGCGAGATGGGTGGCCTGAGAAAGGATCTCAAGATTACTTTCTACTCGATGCTGATTGTTGGGCTCTCACTTGCAGCCATTCCTCCCTTCAGCGGATTCTGGAGCAAGGATTCAATCCTCGCAGCCGCAAATCAGGCAGGGGGAGCAGCTTACGTGCTATTTGCTCTGGGACTCATTACATCGCTCATAACTGCTTTCTACACTTTTCGCATGTTGGGGCTGATATTCTGGGGACCAAAGAGTGAGAATTTGCAAAGAATTGGTTCTAATCATGTAGGCAGTTCCAACCCAAACGCGCAGGAATCTCCAACAACAACAGCAGCAGCTGCAGGAACAGGAAGCGAAGATCATGGAGGGAAACATGGCTTGCACGAAGCTCCTCGCTCTATGTGGATTCCATATTCTATTCTTGCTGGTGTGACTGTTGCAATAGGAGTTGCTGCTCCAATATTTCTAGAAAGGGATCTGGGAGATCTGTTTTCGTCGTACTTGACCTACTGGGGAATAACTTCTGTTTACTCACTTAACTACCTCTCCGATCTACTACCTATCTCTCTGAGTTTGGCCCTTGCACTGATTGGAGCCTACATAGGATATCTTGGTTACATCAAACGTAGCCTGAACCTCTCTGTCCTCGTCAAAAGCAACTCCTTTCTCTATTCGGGCTACAAGTTCTTCTACCACCGGTGGTATCTCAATTCAATTTATTACAGATTGTTTGCCTACCCCGTTGAAAAAGGGAGCAGGTGGCTGTTCGAGAAGTTTGAGGAAAAAGTCATAGATCCGATAAACATCGAGGCTCCAAGTTTTGGAGGAGCAGTTTCGTCAATCCTCAGAAGGATTCAGACTGGTATAGAGGAAGAGTACATTTTCGCTTTCGGGCTCGGAATAGCATTGCTCATCATAATTTTTGCTTACATCGGCCAGATCTAAGAAATCAAAGGATCAAAAAAGGAATCGCGTTTTCTAATGCTAGGAAACCAGTAGAACAAAACTGAGGAGAGAGATTTCAGATTCACCTTGGCATTCCCTGCTTTTTTCTCTGGGTTCGAGGCGGTTCCGCTCCTTGTGACAATGATCATGGCGGTGGCAGCCTTTGTTATCATCTTACTTTCTTCTCTGGGTTTGAGGGCAAGAACGGTGTCGACGGGGATCTCAGTCGCAGCCTTCGTTATATCACTCGCTCTTCTTCTTGGTAAGGTCTTAGGCTATCTTGGGCCGATTTTGGGTCCTCAGGGGAACTCAGTCTTCGCTCAAGATTGGATTTCTTATTTGTTTGGTGTTGCAATCCTTATTGTTTCGATACTTGTGGCTCTTTCATCAGAAGATTTTCTTGCAAACATACCAAACGCAAGTTCATTCTTCGCTTTGCTCATATTCACTACGATCGGATCTGTGCTTCTTGTCTTCTCAACTGATCTATTGATGATATTCGTAGCATGGGAGCTCATGAGCATTCCAAGCTATGTTCTGACAGGTTTCAAAAAGAAAGATCAGGAATCTAACGAAGCTGCAGTCAAGTACTTTCTTATTTCCGCATTCGCATCTGCAGTTCTGCTATATGGAATCTCACTCATCTACGTCATAACCGGGACCACGAATATCTATCAGATTCTTTCCCCAGCTTCGTCAAGCGCAAGCGGGATCACGCCCATCGCGGTTCTGGCTCTATCATTTGTCATTGCCGGATTCGGAATCAAGCTTTCCGCAGTACCTTTTCACATGTGGATCCCCGATGCCTATCAGGGTGCACCGACCGTCGTGAGTGCTCTCCTCTCAGCTGGAACAAAGGGCGCAACTTTTGCACCAGCAGCAAGAATCTTCTTTGTGCTCTTTGCTGGGAGCGCCTTCCAAACTGATTGGAGCACTGCTTTTGCAGTTCTAGCGCTCCTGTCAATGACCGTAGGAAACTTTGCAGCTTTGACTCAAAGAAGTGTAACTAGGATCCTAGCCTACTCAAGCATTGGACACGGCGGATACATCCTGATTGGGTTTGCAGCTGGAACGGCTTACGGTCTGACCGCTTCCTTCTTTCACATCTTGAACTATGCGACGATGCAGACCTGTGCGTTTCTTGCCGCTGCGCTAATAATAAGGGAAGTTGGAAAGGACGATCTTTTGGCCTTTGATGGAGTGGGAAGAAGAATGAGAATTGCCCCGATCGCGCTCACACTTTCACTCCTTGCTCTGGGAGGTTTTCCTCCATTGAACGGATTCTGGAGCAAGGTTTTCCTTTTCTATTCAGCGATCGGAAGCCCTCTTAACCTCGGATGGCTCGCAATAGCTGGAATCATAAACAGCTTCGTCTCTATTGCTTTCTACCTGCGTATCGTGAAGCATATGTATGTAGATCAGCCTCAAAGCTTCTCCAAGCTGTTCGAATCAAATGGATTCAGAGTTGCTCTCATTATCGCATCCCTAATCATTGTTGGAACGGGCGTGTATCCTGGTCCCGTAATTCAATTTGCCAGCACAACTGCGACTTCATTCTTTTCGCAGATTTCTTCTGCCTCACACGTGCTCCCAGCGATCCCTTGAAGTTGCTCTGCTTCCTCCTTTAGGAAGAAGTAAAGCAAACTATCAAAAAGTGAAACCACATTGAGGGGGGAAAGAGAAAGAGGGCGATTGTCGCCCGAGGAAATCAAGTACGAAAGAAAGGCGAATACCTAGAAACCGATGCTAAAATCTTCTTCGGACGGCAAATTCGGCGAGCTCTGAAAGTCTTTCCTTTGGCTCTGAATTTGCAAGATAGCCCAGAGCGTTCTTCGCGGCCCTAGCAAACTCGTATGACATCTTTTGCAATATCTTCTTGTCGACCCCAATTGATCGCTCCAGTATTCCACGTTCGTCCCAATCAAGCAAGTCGTCCTGCATCTGATATGCGATTCCTAGGTTGATCCCAAAGTCAGAGAGAGATTCTATTGTTTGCTGTTTTGCACCTGAAAGGATCCCTCCAAGCTTCGCAGAAGTTTGGAACAACGAGGCAGTCTTTTGCGATATGATCACTACATAGTCATCTGCTGAGAGAATCCTCTTTGACGCTTTCAGTTTGACTTCCGAGTACTGCCCCTCGCTCATCCTCAAGGCCGCTTTTGAAAGCTCTCTTGCGATGCGTGTGTCAGAGTATTGCGCAGCTATATCGAGAATGATGCCTAGTACGAAATCAGCTGAAAGAATAGATGCATCAAGACCATACTTTGCAAGGAAGACCTCCTTTCCTCTCCTGAACTTGTCTTCATCCATAATGTCGTCGTGAATTATAGACTCGGTATGGAGAAGCTCTACTGCGACTGCCGCAGGTAGAGGATCATCTGTGATTGATTCTCCTTGACGCAGGGCATCGTGGCAAAGAAGCACAATGAGAGGACGAATTCTCTTTCCGCCACGTAACGCATAGTTGAGGGGCTCGTAGAACTGCGATTCAGAGAAACGACCTAGCACATCGGATATTGCATGCTCTATCCGACTGTGATACTGCAGAGTTTTCTCCTTAAAGTATGAGGCAAACTCTGCATCGCTAAGCTCCAATGAATCAACATGCTCCGAGTTGCTACAGGAGAAAATCTGCTGTTTCAATGTATTTATCCATTGTTGCATGCCAAATGAAAAAACACATGCGAGGAGGCCGCTCATCTTAG
>CADDZS010000007.1 GCA_902812485.1 archaeon | reverse complement strand
CTAAACTTCTACTACGCTCTAACAAAGCCAACAATCTAAGGAAGCAAACTCGCATTTTCCTTCTTCCTTTTTCTATACGATACTTTCTTTCCATCCTTGAAATAAAGGAGGACGGCCGTGGGAGAAAGAGCTTCCACAACACAAGAAAATGACGGAAAAGACGGTCTGAACTAGGGGTAACTCTTTTCCAAAAATTCCTTTGAACTAGCAGGTGGAACGCATAAATACAAAAATCGCCTCCCCGAAATACTGACAGAAATTCCCATCTTGGCCTCGAAACCTCCTATCTTTACTCGAAATTCAACTGGGCTCGTGAGAGAGCTTTCTGCATTTGCCGTCTTCTCTTGGGTGGTCGTTTATTTTCCCTGGCTTAGCAGTTGGGCCGGCATCTTCTGGGTTACGCCTGGGTACTATCACAACGTCAACTACTACGCAAGTCTTGCAGTCTGGGCAGTAATCGCGATGGTCATCGTTTTGCTATACTGGCAGATGACAGTAATCATGCCCAGATCTGGAGGAGATTACGTTTTCATCTCTAGGACTCTTACTCCGCTTGTTGGCTTTGTGGCCGGCTTTCTTTTCTTCGTAGCCTATGTCGTGTCGGCTGGCTCAGGAGCTTACTGGGCCTTCGGCGAAGCCGGCAGCCAAATGGGGTTTGCAGGCGAGGTACTCAAAAACAGTTTCATGGCAAATCTTGGGAGCTCAATGAATCCCTTTGGAGCTTCTCCAGACAGAATTCTCATGTTTGGAATCGGACTCGTTCTCCTAGCGCTTGGAGCAACCACTGTGCTCATAGGCGGAAGATTTCTTAGGGGGGTGATCTATTTCTTCTTCGGCTACGCTTTTCTCACTCTTCTAGTGGTTGTTGGGATATTCCTTTCAACCTCTCATGCGGCATTTGTGGACGCTTACAACAATCACGCATCCTCTTTCACTGCTTCAGTCCCAGACATATTCACTCAAGCTGCTTCGAAGGGCTATTCTCCTGGCCCAAGCCTTGCGAATCTCTCGGCTGTGATTCCACTTCTCTTTGTGAGCATAGGGCCGTACCCGGTGATGCAAATGGTCGGAGGAGAAATCAAAAATCCTAGAAGGAGCTTGCTTTACGGCCTCGTTGGAGCCGAGATACTCTCAATAGTCATCTGGTTTGCCCTAACTTATCTCTTTGATCGAGTCGTTGGAATCTCTTTCGTAGAAGCTTGGACAATAGCCCCCTCGGCAGGCGGAGGATATCCTCCGGTTCCAACGATATTCACGAGCGTGATCGCCCCCAACCCTTTCCTAGCTTGGCTCATCTTTGGCGGGCTTTTTGTCTCAAACATCGGATGGAGCTGGCTCGGATTCGTCTTTGTGAGCAGGATGGTAATGTCTTGGTCCTTTGATGGTTTGATACCAGCCAAATTTGCCGATGTCAGTCCAAGATTTCACACTCCCACTTTCGCCGTTGCTTTGGCGGCTGTCGTCGCAATAGTTCCTATGTACCTCGAATTTTTCACTTCGTTCATCGCAACGCAGGTCAATTCGATATTCATATTGGGAGTGATTTGGATTCTCACCTCGATATCAGCTATAGTTCTCCCCTTTCGTAGAAGGAAGATCTACGAAAGCTCTTCCGAGAAACTCGTAATCTCTGGAATCCCTCTTGTTTCTATACTTGGGGCGATCGGGCTAGCCGTTTTCGGCTATCTCGCATACTATTCGATCACTAACCCTGCGGTCGGGCCATTCTCAAGTGGGGCACAAGCTTTTCTTGGCGGGATCTTGCTTGCGGCGCTTGGAATTTATTCGGTCTCTCAGTACTACAACAAGAAGAAAAGAGGCCTTGATCTGAGCGTGATTTTCAACGAACTCCCTCCAGAGTAGAAGCAGCTGGTCTTCTCTTGCATGAAAGTCTCAATCCCACCAACGTACGAAGGCCCAAAGATTGATGCTCATTCTCACATAGGTAGATTTGGGAGCTGGGCTGGCCTAGAATCTACGGCTGATGAGCTCATAGAACAGATGCGCCTCTACAATGTTTCGAAATCTGTTCTCTTTTACTTCCAAAACGATGAAGTCAAGAGGGCCGTCGAGAAGTATCCCCGGGAACTAGTTGGATATGTGTGGCCGAATCCAAACGAAGGTGAAAAAGCACTAGATCTGGTGAAAAGAGCATTGAACGAATGGAAGTTCAAGGGAATAAAGCTTCATCCGCTGATCCACGCATTCCTCCCCAACGATGAGATCGTGCACCCGATAATGGAAGAGGCGAGGAGGGCTAAGGTTCCAGTCGCCATTCACTCTGGGCATCCTCCTTTTTCACTTCCCTGGAGTATAGGCGAGCTCGCGGAGAACTTCAGGGACGTGACTATAATTATGCTACACATGGGTCATGGGCATGGAGTATACATCCAAGCCGCGATCAACACTGCAAGGCGCCTAGATAATATATATCTTGAAACTTCGGGGATGCCAATGCACACCAAAATCAAAGAAGCGATAAGACTCTTGGGTGACAACAGGGTGATGTACGGCTCTGATACTCCGTTCCATGAGCCAGCCGTGGAAATCCAAAGGATATGCTCGGCAGATTTGAACTCAAGCGAGCTAGAGCGTGTGTTTTACTCGAACGCGAAGGAAGTTTTGCGCTTGTGATGAACACTAGCGATAGTCAACGTATCCGAATCCGCAATCAACCTTGCTCTTTTCCAAAAGAGTAAGAAAACTCTAGTGAGGGATTCGAGCTCTCAAGGATAAATCAAAGGATATGCTTTTTCTTCTTCTTAAACGGGTTCAAGTGAATCAAACTTTGATTTGGACGGCTCATTCTTCCTCTTCTCAGGCAGTGATTCTTTTGGATGGCAAGAAGGAAAGACGAGTCTTTTTATTGTCTCACGGAAGAGTAAAATGGCAAGAGAGAGTTATCGCGGCACCTAGAAGTAGGAGGAATCTTAGATACGACCCGCATTTGTGCAAGACGTGTCAAATGCTCAAGGTTGATAGAGCAAGGCCCGCGAGAACTGAGTATAGTGATTGTGAAGAGCATTTCAGGGAGAGAATGATTTTGCTCTTGCAACGCAATGTTGAGATTGTAATCAGACAGGGAAAATTGTGAACAGGAAGACAGATTTTTTGAGACAAGATCGGAATGAATTACGATGTGAAGTTTTAGGCGTTCCGTCCTCATAGCACGACTGGTGCGTGCTAGAGATCCTATAGCTTTCCATGCCCATCAATCTCAACTATGAAAATAGGTAATTATATAGAGGGCCTAGAAACGGCCAGAATGAGAAGCATTTATCAAATTGTCCTCATCTTCTGTCTCGGTTTCGTCTCCTGAGCTTAGCATGATGCTTCTGCGCTTGGGGATATGCAGCTACAACAATCTCGAGTCAAATGCGGCGCAGAAAAGACACGCCGTCTCGAACGAAAAATGTCTCTGTGTTGATTCTTTCCCACTCTCAGACGACTACGACGAACCCGAGTATAGATCCGCGCTTGAAAGCAAGGGCGCAATAGAGATCTTCGGCTATCTCTGTGAAGTTGGCATGATGCCCCGACCCCTTCTCGAAAGCTTTCGAATAAGCAAGCCCAGTGAGCTGGGAGGAATAGTGAACCCAGCTTTACGAGTTGTGGAGCCTCTTCGGGGCGTGAAGATCGAAGAGATGGAATCAGTCAAGCACAAAACCGCAGTCTTTGAAGCTTTCAACTTTCTGAAGGATAGAGTCGGCCATGTGTGCGCCACAAGGATTCTCCACGTGCTTTCTCCAGATCTATTCGTTCCTTGGGACAACGACGTCAGGGAGCATTACGGTTTGAGTGTCTACGACCAAGATTATTACAAATTCTTGGAGATCTCTCAAAAGGAGATAGTTGATGTTCTAACTGAAACTCAGGTCACTCCAAAGGCTCTACGCGGGGTATTCTACCAGCGTGGCTGGAAGCCGCTTCCAAAGCTTGTTGATGAGTTCCACTGCGCAAAAGTGAGAAAGCTTCCGCCACATTTCAAAGAATGAACTATGGTGGAGAAGCTTTTCGTTTCGAGCGAGCTCTAAGCACAGCAGCTCGTTGGGACTCGGGTATGATGTCTTCGAGCCCTGCTCTGTTATCTATTTCTAAATCCTTTTCGCGATTGCTTGTCCCTTGTTCGTCTTCAATTGCGTGTGGCGCTCTGTTTCTTTTCATTCTTCTTGCAGCATATGGATCTTTCACTGACAAGGCGATTGCAAACCTCTCTATGTTGTCCCTTTCTCACCTCATAGGAGAGGATGTATGTTACGTATTAGCTGATCGCTTCAGTTTGCGAATGTATGTTTGAGGAATCCGCGAGGGTAGTTGTTTTTGTTCCTCCTCTTCTCCTTCTTCCTCTAATCAATAATATCAAAGCCAAAATTCCTTATATCATCATTATTAATTTCGTATCATTGTGAGTGATTAGAACGCAATGACAATAGTAAGCCTCTCCTTTCCTGAAGAAATGATCGGAGAAATGGAGGCGATAAGGAAGGCTGGAGGTTACACAGGAAGATCGGAGCTTGTAAGAGCTGCAATCAGGCTCATGCTAGAGGATCTCAAGGAGAAGGATTCTCTAAACGGACATGTGAATGCAATAATCGTCGTGACTCATGACGAGTTCAACGAAGAGCCAATCACTAGGCTCAAGCATCAGTTTGAGAGCATTGTTAAGACGCACATTCACAGCAAGATAAGCCACAGCAACTGCGTCGAGCTGTTTTTGCTTGAAGGAGAAGGAAAGAAGATCAGTGCAATGACAAAGGCCTTTCAAAGGGAAGAGAGGATGAAGAGCGTGAAACTGATTGTTATCTGAGCTGGTGCGTTTACAGAGTTGAATCTTCGAGCATGAAGATCGGCAAGAAAGAGAAGGGTGTTGTTTTCTGCACCCTGTGTTTGTGTTTTGTAATTTTGTTTCCGAGCTCTCTTGTGTATTCCTCCGCATGGTTTGCGTCATTGTCTTCCTCCTCTTCCTCTTCGCTACGTGCTAGCGTGGGTGCAGAGCGACAGATCAGTTCCTCATCTTTGAGAACTTTGGGTGTATCTAGGGGAGATGTGCCGCTTCGTTACATTATGTTCCCCAGAGAACAAAGATTTTTGGATACCAGGGAACAAGGGCAGCAACCAATCTCTGGTTTTGCGCCCACCGGACTCTCATCTTATGGAAGCTTGACAACGACTTACACTCAGGGAGTGAGAGGGGTAATGTCTTTCAATCAGTTAGACATCGGTTATTTTTCATCGACTTTGTTGAATAACTCGAACGTTGTTCAATTCAGTGGTACGGGGAGTGCTTCTCTACAAGAGAACTCTTTTCTCTGGTTGGGAGAGGGTCTCGCAGGAGTGTACTGGGTGCAAAATGTTGTTCTCATAAACCAAACCTTAGGGTATCAATACGAACTCCAACTCGTCAACAATATTTGGAATTTTTCTACTGTGACCAATAGCATAGAGAGTGGTGGAGTACAAGGAAACGGCTCGCCACAATGCATCGTTTTGAATAATCAAAAATCATGCCCGTACATCTACGTCGATCCAAACATATTTTCTGTAACTATACCGTTTTCGATTACCCTCACGATGACAGCGGCTCAGAGTGCTACTGGAGCTGCAACAGTCAACTTTGAGTATCTAATCGAAAGCCAGTCGCAAAACGTTTCTGGAGTCTATGACAGTGTGATTTTTCTTCCTGGTAGCCCGCCACTAAGCTCCTACTTCCAGATTGGTGGGGATACTCCGCTTGGCATCTCCTTGCCAGGAGGAACGAGTTTCGCGTTCCCAAGTGATTTCGAATATGTGATAGGCGGGCCAGGAGGTGGTTCGAGCGTTTTTGTAAATTCGATAATGGCATCAGAAGAGCTGCTCTACGAAGACAATCAGGGGGCCTTCGTCCCAACGACCGACGCTTTCTCGACCGGTTCCGTCACAGGAGAACAAGCGTTCGGAATCACAGTTTCTAGGAATTTCAATGATTTGAGCTTTCCTGGCGCTTCCCTCAACTCAGGGTACGTTTCTGCTTATGAGGTGTGGCCAGAGCCCCCGATTTTGAGTACCATCTCAGTTGAGAACTATGAAAGCGGATCGGTAGATTTGAGCGGGAGGCTGATGTACTCAGTTGATTCTTCTAACTCTAGATTGGTGGCGATCGCTGGCGCTCGAATCGAGGAGAGCATCAATGATTCGCTAGTCGCGAATACAACTACTGATGAGGGTGGAGGATTTGCCCTAACTTTCAAGCCGAGTAGCCCTGGGATCTATTTGCTTTCTGTAATTTATCCTGGATCCGTCGCGTTGCTTGAACGACAGAACCAAGCAACCTTCGTAGTCTCCTTGCTCAATATCACAGGCACATCGTACAACAGTGGATTGGATGCTATATTCAATGACACTGTTCACGTGGCTCTTTTCAATACGAGCCGCATTCTCGTGCCAGTTCAAAGTGGAAGCTCTGTTTCTGTTTCCTTTGCCAACTCCACGAGTAACGAGGGGCTGTCTAGCACGATCTTGGTCGGAGTATTTCGCTCTATCAACGCTGAGCAAGGTTCTTCGCTCCAAACTCCAGCTAGGCTAGCAAACTTGATTGTCTTGAACGGATCTTCTTCTGCTCAATTTATCAATGTGAGGTTTGTTACTCAGTTTTTTGTGTCTATTTCAAATCCGTACGTTGGCACGGATTCTGTCGTATGGGTCAACGCCTCAGAGCCACTAAAGCTAAGCGCCCCTTCGCTAATCTTGAGCTCTGGTCAAATCATGACATTTAGTGGCTGGTTTGTGAATGGTAAACTAGCGAGCACAAACAACGATGCTTCGATTAAAGTGAACTCATCAATTTCTATAGTCGCAGAATACTCGTCTTTCGTTGGAACGCTTTTGGTTTTCATTGTCATCCCGACTACACTATTTATCGTCGGATTATTGATAGGATATCTTTTGTGGAAGTACCATAAGGTTGGAAGAGGATCGTCTGTTGGAGTCCCTTACGAAAGTGAAATCAAATAAAGCCTCCATGACAGATCTGCACAAGAAATCGTCGTATTTTGACAGATAGTCGTATTCGCGAATGACGGGGAAATGGCAGGTGTAGGTGATCGTGGATATTTCCTTTGGCAACTCGTTTGATGGGAAATCCACTTTCAAATTAGTTGGTCGACTTCTTCTCCCTTTGGCCATAGCCAAAGGAATCATCTTTGCAAGCGTCTACATAACATGGCATGGGAGTCCAAACTTCGCTCAAGAGATGAGCTTGGCTTGGGACGGAACGAATTATCAGACAATATCGAAGAGCGGTTACCCGCAATCTACGCCGAGCAATGTATCGTATTTGTACGCCTTTTCTCCGTTTTATCCATTGTTGATACGCGCTCTTGCGTCAATCATAGGGTCGTATTGGATTTCTGCGCTCGTTATTTCTAATCTTTTTGGCTTCATATTTCCAATTGTAATTTTGTTCTTATTTGACCTCAAAACTGCACTACTAGCTGAATTGTTTCCAAGTTTCTTGGTTTACTCGACGGTCGCGTACTCGGATAGCATCGCTCTTGTGTTTATTGCATTGGCGTTCTTTTTCGTCTCGAAAGACGATTATTTACTTTCAGGGCTCTGTTTTGCCCTCGCTTTGTTTGATTTGTACAGTGTTGCAATCATAGCTCCACTTTTCCTCTCTCACGTATCAAGGAGGAAGGGAAATAGTAGTCTAATCATAGCATTGAAGAGGGCCATTGCATTTTCAACACCAGTTGTTGTAGCAGCTTTGTCAATTGTCTTCTTTTACATATTAGACACTTATAATGCGTTCACCTACTTCAGTCTGGAGCAGAGCATTTGGGGGGTAAATGTTGTGAGTCCGGTGGGTCAAGCGATGTGGTTATTGAATACCAATGGGCAAGGATGGTTCACAAGGCAGAATTGGGGTGTGCTGGGAATACCTCTGACGCCGAGCTATTGGCTTGTTGTGAATATTTTGTTTGAGGCGTTCATGTTCGCAGGTGCTTATCTTTTGGCTCGGTCTAAGCATCCGAGGAAATGGTTCTTTGTTGCTTGCTCGCTTGCGATTCTGTTTCCTCTCTTATTCGTCGAAGGAACTCCCGCAGTTTCGATTCCTCGTCTTGTTCTGCCGGCATTCCCAATATTTTACGGTTATTCGTCTTCAAGATTGGGAGGAGGTAGATTGCTATTGATTGCATACTCAATTGCGTGTGTTGGTGTTGCTATCTGGGGAGTGTTGGCATTCATTTTCGCATTCTTTGCGTAGTTCTTGAAGCTTACATCTTTCAAGAGCCGGCCTTGACAAGACGAGTGTTTTTATGAGATCTTGGCCCCTTGTAGCCCCAGAACACGCTTCACTTCTGGCTCCGGAACCTTGAGCTCGGAAGCGAGCAGTTGGGTCGAGACATTGGGATTGTGATTGCGAATTTCAACCAAGAGCTCCTTAAGATAGTCGTCGTAATTGATGGCTTGTGCCCATTTGCTATCGAATTGTTGTAGGAATATCTCCGCCAAGCCCTCAGAGGGGATCATATACCCTTCTCTTGTCGGCTCGTTCTCACCAACCCTGCTCGGCAAACCTATGACAGTGAGTCTGTGGTCAAACACGACGTATCTGATATCGCTTATTAAGAGGCCAGGATGAAATCTTATTTCTGCTCCGGCCATTTTGTAGCTAGAAGCAAGAGCAAGTCTGTCTTGGGATTTAGGCAGTAGATATTGGATGCTGACTCCTCTTGCTTTCGCCCTATTTATCTCTTCGACGATCTTCGCAACCTGTTCTTCCTGCTCGGGTGTCTTCGGCTGCGAGCCGGTGATCGAGCCCTTGATCGTGCTCGTGGCGCTTTGCATGCTAGATCTGACGGAGCCGAAGTATTCTTCTCTCGCCACAATTCTAGCTGTCTTGGCCATTTCCCGAAGGAGTGTTTGTCTTCCTCTCTCTTCTCTCTGACCGAGAACAAGTAATAAGAGAGTTGGGACTAGGAGAATCAGCTCTACGATTATCAGAATTAGGTTTAAACTGATTGCCAAATCTCGCTTCTGGCTTGCCCTGGCGTGGCGGTTTTGGACGCGAATTCGGGATAAAACGATTACTCCTCATCGACGGATTGAGGAGGAGAATAAGGTGCATCATCTTCCGCTTCTTCAAAGCAAGCATCAGAAAACACTCTTTTGGAGCTGCACTAGTCAAGAACTCTTTATTATCAACGGCGTTTGAATTGGTTAACCGATGGTCTTGGAATTGAATCCAAAAGCTGCATATGACGAAGTGTTTCAAGCACTTCAGGATCACCACGAGTGGCTCAGCAACAGCATCCCACTGATCGCATCTGAGAACGTTCCCAGCCCAGCTGTTCGCGAAGCGATAATATCAGATTTCGGGAACAGGTACGCGGAGAAAGCTTGAAACTTGACAAAGGGTTTCTAGCTTACGCATGGTTGGGCTGGAGAGCGAGTCTACGCGGGTTGCGTTTACATCGACAAAGTCGAGCTTCTTTGCATGGATCTAGCAAGGCAACTGTTTGAAGCACAGTTCGTGGATGTCAGGCCAGTTTCTGGTGTGTGTGCAAATCTCACAGTATACTCGGCTTTCACGGACCCAGGCGATACGATGATGGCGCTCGCTATACCAAACGGCGGTCATATCTCTACTGGCCGCAAGGAATTCAATGGGACAGCAGGTCTGGTTCACGGGCTAAACGTTGAGTATTTTGCCTTCGACAGGGACAATTGGAATATCGACGTTGATAAGACAAAAGAGAAGATCAAGAAGCTCATTAGCGAAAACAAGCGACCGAAATTGGTGATGTTCGGGGGAAGTTTGTTTCTCTTCCCTCATCCAGTAAGAGAGCTGTCTGATTTCCTGAAAAGCGAAAATATTTTCGTGTGCTATGACGCAGCCCATGTTGCTGGCCTCATCGCGGGGAAGCAATTTCAAAAGCCTCTTTCTGAAGGAGCGGACGCGATGACTCTCTCTACTCACAAGACTCTCTTCGGCCCTCAAGGGGGGGCTGTTATCTCATGGGAAAAATACTCGGAAAAGATCAAAGCAGCAGCGTTCCCTGGCACAGCGAGCAATCATCATCTACAAAATGTAGCAGGGAAGGCGATTGCCTTCGCAGAGTTTTTAGAGTTTGGAGAAAGATATGCGAGTCAAGTGATCGCAAACGCGCGCGCATTAGCGGATGCCCTATCTGAGGAGGGGGTTGATGTTCTTGCTTCCAATTTGGGCTTCACAAAGTCTCATCAGGTTGCAATAGATGTCACAAAGTATGGGGATGGAGGAACGTTGGAAAAGGAGCTCGAGAGAGCAAATATCATAGTAAACAGGCAGCTGATTCCGGGGGACGTGAAGGCTGGAAGGCATTACATGCACCCAGGAGGATTGCGTGTTGGAACGAGCGAAGTAACCAGGCTTGGGATGGGGCCGAGCGAGATGAAGGAGATTGCAAGGCTTATGGCTCGCGTAATTATGAAGAAAAGCTCGACAACTGAAGTAAGAGAGGACGTGATAGAGTTAAGGCGTGCTTTTCAAAAGGTGCAGTATGCGTTTGAAACGGCTCTCCCCGCGTATAAATACGTGAAAGTTCGCTCCTGAGAGTCCCGATCTTTTTTGTGTACTTAGGCGGGAGTTTCTTCGCGGGCCCTGATGGCGTTCCGTGACAAGTAAAGAAGATATTTTACAATGCGAAGGATTTGAATTCTCGTCGTTAGAGGTTGAAAGAAGGTTCAAACAATGTTAGGAAATTCGAGAATCCGAGTGAAGTTCGGGACCGCGGGAATTCGAGGACTGTACGGCCAAGAAGTGTTCCTAAGGGAGACTCTAGCTGTGTGTTTCGGGGTTCAGAAGATGCTCGGACAAGGTCGGTTTGGGGTTGGGTATGATACCAGGCGGAGTTCAGCTATACTTGCTTTGCTTGTCTGTTCTGCTATGAATTGGTATGGTAGCGATGTGGAGAGTTATGGTATAATACCGACGCCTGTTCTCGCCTTTAGCATCAAAAACAACAAACTGCATGCAGGATTCTCTGTGACCGCTTCTCATAACCCGCCGGAGTATGCAGGGATAAAGGTGTACGGAACAGATGGCATAGAATTTTCTTTGGAAGCCGAGCACAAGCTGGAAGAGCTTATTCAGGAGAGTAGTGAGTACACGAAGAGAAGTGCTGGTGAAGAACTAGGATTCGGATCAACTTACGACAACGAAGAGTCACCTTCTAAGTATGTTGATTCCCTTTGTAAAAGTGTTCGTGGCACAAAGAAGGAGCTTAAGATTTTGGTTGATTGTGCTAATGGAACCGCGACTGATGTGACACCACGGATTCTGTCTGCTCTTGGACACAAGGTTGTTACAGTGAATTCACATCAAAGTAGCGTGTTTCCTGGGAGGCCCCCGGAGCCAACTCCAGAAAGCTTGGGAGAGACTGCCGAACTTTGTAGAAGGATGGGAGTGGATTTCGCTCTTGCGCATGATGGGGATGCAGATAGGCTGGTTATGATAGATGGTGGTGGAGCGGTTCTTCCGGATTATGTTGTTTCTTGTTTGTTGCTGAAAATAATTCTTGAAAGTGGGAGGAAAGGCACCGTGATACTATCGATGAATAGCTCGAACGCATTAGAGGAAGTAGCGAAGGATCATGGTTGCAGAATTTACAGGTCGCGGCTCGGTAAGACATTTGAAGAACTTTACAAACAAAGAGGCATCTTTGCAACGGAGCCGAGTAAGGCTGTTGATCCACGTTGGGGATACTGGGAGGATGGGATCTATGCCGCAGTGTTGGTAACTCAGTATTTGTCCGAGGATGGGAGAAATCTAGGTGAAGTAGTCTCCTCCTTTCCACGGTACTACAATCTTCAAGAAAATGTTTCAATGGAGGGCTTACTAGAATATTCAGAAGTTGCTTCGAGGCTACAAGAGCATCTAAGAGAGTCGGTGGGATCAATTGACCTGCGTGACGGGGTTAAAGTCTCTTTGAAAGATGGATCGTGGCTTATGCTACGTCGTTCTGGTACTGAGAAGAAGGCAAGGGTGTATGTTGAGTCTAGGGAAAAGGGAAAAGCGCATGAGTTGCTTGCATTAGGGAGAAGTGTGTTAGCTTGGAAGGCGGTCGATGTCTAGAGTTTTTTGGGATGCAAATTGAGGGATGTTGGTACTGATGGTGCGTAGAGTTCGAAATGGTTGCACGTGATGAGGCTCTATCCGGATTGTTGAGGAGACTCCTAGAGGAGGGATTTGAGGTGGACCCGGAGGTCGTAGTGATGCTAGGCAAAGTGGCGGAGTCGAATATAGGGGTTCGCGTAGGAACAGTTGGAGAGTCATACAGTGGCCGAAAGCTGGTGGAGCGTATCGTGGATCGTCTCATCGGTGTAAAGTCGACTTCCAAGGGCCCCGTTATTGAAGGCGGTTTCAGCAAGAATAGGAGTAGGATCTCAGTCAAGGATCTTATTGAGGAGTTCCCTGAGCTTTACGACGAATTGGAGAATCCCAAGATACAAAAGAGCGGTGATATAACTGACGGTTCGGGGGAATGGTCCAGCATAGAAGGCGGTCAAGAGATTGGAAGTTTTGAGGTTGTGATGGATTCGTCTGAGGAAGTTCAATCTAGTCTCGGCGATGGATTCTCGGCACTCTTCAAGGATCGTTACGAGAAGCTGGGACGAATTCTTTCGGCGCGAACAAGGGACAGTCGTCTCGTGAAGGTGTCTGAAGTTTCATCGCTCGGCGCAGGCGAAAAAGTAGGTGTTGTGGGGCTTGTTTTGTCGAAGAAATCTGAGGGGCGACAAGCGCGTGTTGTGTTGGAAGATGACACGGGGCAGTTAGTAGTAGTAGGATTTGGCGAAGAGTTTTGTAGAAATGTTGAGGATGTGCTATTGGATAGTTGCGTTTCGGTAGAAGGGGAGGTTTCGACGGAAGGGACAGTAGTGGCGAAGAAGCTGATCTATCCTGATGTCCCTAGCAAGGCAGTGTCAACGTCAAAGAAAACGGAGTTTGCTGTTTTTAGTTCGGATTTGCACATGGGGAGCAGGAGATTCTTAGAAGGGGCCTTTGATAGATTTGTTTCATGGTTGAACGGACGCTTTCAAGGAAAGATGTCCGGAGATATTTCCTATGAGGAGATAGCTCGTCGTGTAAAATACTTGGTGGTTGGAGGGGATCTAGTCGATGGCGTTGGTGTTTTTCCTGGTCAGGAGGAAGAGCTGGTGGAGATGGATGTTAAGAAGCAGTATGATATGGTGTTGGAGAAGTTTGCGAAGATACCGCGTTCAGTTCAAGTGATAATAGCGCCAGGCAATCACGATTGTACGAGACAAGCTCTTCCCCAACCCAAGATTCCGGTCGAGTATGCCTCAAGTTTGTACGAGTTGGAGAATATCTGTATGGTTGGGGATCCTTGTTTTCTTAGATTAAGCGGGGTGAGAGTTTTGGTGTTTCATGGAAGAAGTCTTGATGATGTGTTTGCATCGGTTTCTGGTACTTCATATGAGCGGCCTACAGAGGCTATGAAAGTGTTGTTGAGGGCCAGGCATCTCGCACCTTCTTTCGGACTGCGTACCCCGGTGGCGCCGATGAAAAAAGACCTGCTTGTCATTGGGGAGGTGCCGGATATTTTCCATGCTGGTCATGTTCACACGGTTGGGTGTGATATATACAGGGGGACATTGTTGATCAATTCAGGAACATGGCAAGGGCAGACTGTTTACCAAGCGAATCTTGGCATTATACCAACGCCGGGTGTTGTTCCGGTGGTTAATCTTTCTACCCTGGAGGTTTCTGTCTTGGACTTTGTGACAAGTGGTTGAGTGGAAAGTTTTGGTATCATAAGGGGCTTCGAGGATTGATGATGGGGTCTTTTTGCGAGTGTCGTGGGCGGAAATGGGTAAAGGAGAAGAGAGCATTGGGTCTTGGTTATGTTGGGTGTGAGTGTCGCTAGTTGGTTGGGGTTTGTGGGGATTGGGTTTTCTTTGTTGTTATGGTTCCGATTATTGGGTCTTCTGAAAAGGCTTTTTGGATTGTATCTAGTGATATTTGTGGCCTTATTTGCTTGGTTCGGCCATATCTCCCATAGTTGACTAGGTGTGCTGAGAGCAGACCCAAGGTGTGGAGCTCAGTGAGTATGGAGGAGGCTCTTCTTGTAGTCAGTGGTTCGATGTCGCAGGCCTTTGCGAGATTGCTATAGGTTTCATAAAGGGCTCCGGTTGACACGTAGTTTTGAGTGGGGTGGGACGCTGTGGCGGCCCCTAGTAGGAGAAGCTTGGCGTGTAGGGGTAGTGTTTTGAGGGCTTCGTTTACTCTGTCTTGGTCTATTTTTTGTAATGCTAATCGAATGTGTTTTTCTTCGAGGATCTCGCTCCCTTCTCTTTCCGCGGTCTCTGCTCCAACCCGGAGCAGATCGACCGCTCGCCTTGCGTCTCCGTGCTCGGAGGCGGATAGTGCAGCGCATAGGTTGATGGCTGCTTCAGTGTACGAACCTTGGCGGAGGGCCATTGTGGCCCGTTCTTTGAGTATGCTTGCTAGCTCTGGAACAGTGTAAGGTGGAAAGACTATCTCTTCTTCTGAGAGGCGGCTCTGTACTCTTGCTCCTAGCTGATCCTTGAATTGGAGGTCGTTTGAAATTCCAATGATGGATATGAAAGAAGGGGTGATTCGTTCTGAGAGTGTTGTTAGATTGTACAGTAAGTCATCGTTGTATGTTTTTACGAGGTAGTCCACCTCATCGATCACCAAGATGATGGGTGATCTTTGCCTTCGGATGTGGTTTTCGAGTCGAGAGAGAACTTCTGTTAGCGCGAGACCTGTGAATGGGATCTGGAGGTTTGTGGCTGCGGCCATTTCGGCAAGCAGCCTGTATTCGGTGCCGCAGAGACGAGCATTCGTGTAGATGAAGGCTAAGGGTATCTGGTTTGCTATGGAGGTTTCTTTGAGTTTGTTCATTGTGTATTTGGTGACAGCAGTTTTTCCGGTCCCTGTCTTGCCATAGATTAGGACATTCGAGGGTTTTGAGTAGTGTAACGTCGGTGCTAGTATCTCACCTAGGGAAGCGATTTGGAGGCCCCTGAATGGAAGTTTGTTAGGTAAGTAGTCAGATCTCAAGACAGCGTCTTGGGTAATCAGTCTGTTTGAGGTGAGAGCTTTTGTGAAAATGGATTCGAGTTGATCGGGTTGTTCTTGAAGTGAACTTTTCATTCTTATTCATGACCCACTGACCTGTTTTTCCACTGGAGACCATTTTATTTTGTGGGTTAGCTAAGAGGTTCTGGTTGTGAAGTCAAATTCATGGGACTCTATTTGAGCAATAAAAACCATAGTGTGAATTATAGCTAATATCAATATCAACTAACGCTTACTCCATAACGCTACAACAAAGCGAGATCACTTCACTTCCACTGGAAACCAATGGGAGCACGGGGAAACCCCCACCCGCCCAACGTCAACCACCAATTAAGAACGAAAAGCCGGTAAAAGCCGCTAACACCCCTATACTTCCACTGGAGTCCAGTTTGCAACGGTTGACAAGCAAAGACATCAACACCACCCGTACCTTTCCACTGGAGACTTGGCTCCGAAAATACTATCAACTCACCTACCAAGTCGCGTTCAACATACAAACCTCTCATAATATCCAAAATGTTAGGGAAATGTCCTAGACTCAATGTTTACAACTTTACACCTTGACAAGTTATTAGAACCGAAATCCCACATAGCCTACCACAACAATCTATCGCTTAATGCCATTCTGCACCTGGCGAATTCAAAATGCCAAGCTTCTCATCCACACAAAAAAACTCCCCAAGAGTCAAGATCGAATTTACAGATCAGTACGGCGCCAGATACACTTTGACGGTTGAGGGAGCAAGAAAAGAAGAACTCATTAAGACAATCCGCCTTCTCGACATACCATCTCCTCCGACGCCGCAACAACCGTCCTTGTCACACGAACAACCATCCATAAATGAGCCACTCGCTGACACGAACTTCTCAAGAGTGTACCTCCTAATAACAAAAAAATTCAAATTCGGCACCTTCAGTTCGAAAGACATTCTTCAGGCATTACGCGAAGAAATGGGACTTGACCTCAGTCTTCCCACCGTGTCTGCTTACTTAACACGCCTTTTCCAGCGACGAATACTCAGCCGAACCAGAAATGGATCCAGTTGGCTATACAGACTCCTACGGGACAACCCCGACGATAGTTCTCGAAGCACAGATCTTTCCCTATCCTTCACACCAGCTCCTGACATCATCACAACCTAGTCGTCCTTGCCCACAAAATCTGCAAGCATCTCCCGACCTTTAGACGACAGAGCATACTTGAACGGCCGCGATTTATCATCCCTAGAAACAAACCCATCCATGAACAAAGAACTCATCATCCTGGCAGTATGCTCACGCGATTTTCCGAGCTTTAGCTGAACCTCCCTAGACGTCGCAACACCACCAAGCTCCGCAACAGCCTTGAGAAATTCAAGCTGCGACCCCAATGCCATCTCTTTCAAACCCTCTGACCGCCCTGAACGCCTCTCAAACCTTTTCCCAACCGAGACTTCCTCCCTTCGTCGATAAAGATCAGACCCTTCCCGAATATCAGCGCTTACCTCCACTGGCCTCTCTTTCTCTCTCCAAGTTGATTCACGACCAATGCTCTCTTCAAGCCGAGACAGCCTTAACTTCTGAAGCTCCAACGCTACATCTTGTTCCACCAAACGTTCCTGCAGCTGTCTAACCCTCTTATCAAATTCCTGCACAATCCCCAAAAGATCGACCTTCCAACCTTCCCCCAACCGAAGTGATTTCCTAGAAATCACAAACAAGACTACCAAGATAGCTCCTACACATAACACGCTCAGCAGCAACAGAAAAGTCAGCAAATCCAACGTGACATCAAATCACGTTATCGTAATCACAACGTATCACAAATAACCTTTTGCCCTACCACTAAATTCCTGGACAAATTCTTCTGCAGCCCTCTCCACTCTTGCCAGATCTTCCTTCCCGAGGTCTTGCTTACGAATTTCCTGCACAAGACTAGCTACTCTGGCAAGCTGATTCAACTTTCCACTAGGAATCAACCCAGCATAACTCATCAACAATACCGTATAAACAGAAGACTCCACATTGCTTCTTGCTTGTCGAAGGGTCCTCCAAAAAGAGCCCTTCGACACTGGGCCTCCTTTCCGCAACGATGCTTTTTTCCCTAGTCTCCCCTCCCCCTTTGATAGAACCATCGTCTCGAATTGAATCTGTGTAACAGACGCCCTCTTCAAAAGAAACTCTAGCAGAGGATCCAAAGGAATGCTTACGCCCAGCTAAAAACACCAGCCGTCATACAAAAAAGTATCACAAACACCAATCGTACAAAAACGCAACCTGTTCTTCTCTCTTACCCTAGAGGATACGTCCTCAAAGGCAAATGGTATAAAAGAAATCGCAAACAAATCCCCCAATCATTCTCGAAGAAGAGTGAATAGAAAATGGGCCGAAGAAGGAGAAGAGTACTCCATGTTGTCAAGAAGACGCTCCCAAAGGTGTTCACATGCCCGAACTGCGGAATGGTTTCCGTCCGCCTCCAAGCAAAGCAGGATACTACCATAATCTCATGTGGAAGTTGTGGTCGTAGCAAAGAAGTTTCCAACCAAGGAAAAGAACCAATCGACATCTACAACGAATTTGTTGATAGTTTCAACCAAGAACAAACAGGTGTAATAACTCCTGAGACAACTCCAGCTTCCCAAAGTGGAACTTAGAATCAACGAGCTTCTCACAACGACTGGGCCAATCTGCGCGGCCCTCATCGATTCTGAGAATATCAGCCCAAAAAAAGCCTCGAAACTAGCCCGACAAGCAGAATCTGCAGGCGCTAAGATCATACTCGTAGGCGGCTCAACAGCAATCGACCAAATCGAGTTAGACAAAGTAGTGAGAGCTGTAAAGCGTGACGTCACATCACTCGTGATATTATTTCCTGGAAATGTCTCCGGAATATCGCCAAGCGCAGATGCTATTTTCTTCTCTTCCCTGATGAACTCTGACGACCCTTACTTCATAACGGAAGCCCAGGCCCTTGGGGCACTTGCCGTAAGGAAATACCAGCTGCCAGCGTTGCCCATGGCCTATTTGATTATAGGAGAAGGGGGATCTGCAGGTTTCATCGGAAGGTCACGAGGTATTCCTCCTGACAAGCCCTCACTGGCATCAATGTATGCTCTCGCGGCCCAATATCTTGGTATGCGCTTTCTGTATCTGGAAGCCGGCTCCGGCGCCGACGGAGCGGTCCCTACTCGCATCGTCGAGGCGGTTCGCAATGTCTACGAAGGGATCCTCCTGGTAGGAGGTGGTATCAAATCTGCCGAAACCGCTTCCAAAATAGCAAAAGCCGGCGCAGACATCCTAGTTGTGGGGAACCTCCTAGAGCAACCCAAGTTTCAAGACACTTTGCGTGATATAAGTCGAGTAATATCACATAAGTGACGTCACATTGCTCCAGTTCGACTCGCAATTACACGCCAAGAACATGCCACCTCAATACCGGATTTATACGACAACAATAGAGTCAAAACTACTCCAAGAACATTCAGTTGCAAGTCGTGCTCGAGCCTTAGGACTGGATCCTACACTTAACGTTGAAGCCGACATTGCTTTCGACCTGCCAGACAGAGTTTCCAAACTCATTAATGTCCCAATAGCCGATGAACTGCGACAACTACTCGAAACGAACAGAACAGAAGCCGCAGCAATTATTGCGGCTGAGCGGCTCGCGCTTGGCAAGTACCCACTCGGTGAGAACCAAGATCGCATGGAGACGGCGGTTCGACTCGGAGTTGCAATAATTACCGATGGTGTGACCGTCGCTCCAATCCAAGGGATCACAGCAGTCCGAGCGAAGCGCAACAAGAACAACACCGAGTATCTAAGTGTAGAATTTGCAGGGCCCATGAGATCAGCAGGTGGCACCGAATCTGCCCTCACACTCGTGATCGCCGATCGAGTGAGAAAAACTCTTGGGTTGGAGAGATACATCGCGAACTCGTTCGATGATGAAACCGGAAGATTTCTTGAGGAATTGAGAATATACGAGCGCGAAGTTGGCAACTTTCAGTACAAAGTCACAGACGAAGATGTGAGGAAGGCAATTGAAAACCTGCCAGTCGAGATTGATGGAGTTTGGACTGACGACTACGAAGTCGTACTTCACAGGAACATGGAAAGAATCGCGACAAACAAACTCAGGGGAGGTGCCCTAAGAGTCCTTAACGACGGACTCATAGGAAAATCAAAGAAACTTTTGAAACTACTCAGAAATCTTAACATCCAAGGATGGGATTGGCTCGGAGAGCTTTCGGGGGGAAACCAAAGGGGCTCTGAAGAAACAAAAACCATCACATCACACTTCGACGACGTTATCTCCGGAAGACCGGTCATTTCGATGCCTGGACATGAAGGAGGGTTCAGGCTGAGATATGGGAGAGCGCCTAATACTGGCCTCCACACAATCGGAATACATCCTGCTCTCTTTGAACTTCTAGACTATCCAGTCGTGGTCGGGACCCAGATCAAGGTGAGCATGCCAGGGAAAGCTGCTACAGTTGCTCCTGTAGACACAATAGAATCACCTCTCGTAAAGCTCCAAAATGGGTCTGTCATCCGCCTGAAGACCGTTCGAGAGGCCAGTGCTGCCAAACACAAATTGCACTCTGTAATTCACTTAGGCGACATACTCGTCTCCTTTGGGGATTTTCTTGAGAACAATCACAAACTAGCTCCTTCGGGATACGTTGAAGAGTGGTGGGCTTTGGAGCTGAGCGACGCGATCAAAACGCGCTATGCAAGCACCACAACGGCGTCTCTCAGTCTCTCACTAGACTACGAAAGGATACAACAGCTTACAACAAACCCAGTGACTGCGCCCCTAACTTTTTCGGAGGCAGTCCGTCTCTCCACTCTCCTCCAAATTCCACTCCATCCGAGATATCTTCTTTTCTGGGACAAAATATCACCCCAAGAAGCAATTGGATTAAGAGAGAACATCATCAAACACACACGACTCGAACCAAAACTCTTCGGAAAACTACCTGAGCCAAGGAGCAACAGCCATAATGCTCTAGTCAGTGTTGTAGTTACTAGCTCCGACCAGAAAGCTCTCCTAGAGAAGCTCGGTGTAGAGCATAACGTCGAGGAGAGCCAAAACCTGATCATAGGTGAGCCTTATTCCCACATATTGCAACTATGCCTCGCTACCTCCAAGGACAAAGACGAGATCGACCGAATCATCCAGTCTGGTAATTGGGACAATACAAATCAACTCGTCTCACTGTTCTCCGGTATTGAAATTCGAAGCAAATCCTCCGTAACTCTAGGAGTGCGAGTCGGTCGGCCAGAAAAAGCAATGCAAAGGAGGATGCGTCCTCCTGTAGACGGACTCTTCCCGATAGGGAGAGCTTCCAATAACCGCTCCGCACGAGACATTCTCCTTGCTTCGGAGAAAAGCGATACGGTGCAGATTGAAATTGCCAATCTGCGATGTCCAAAATGCCAGCAATTAATAATCGGATCAAAATGCTCCTCCTGCGACGTCAAAACCGCAGTCTTTTTCATCTGCGATCAATGCAGTGACAGATTTCAGGTCTCAGTAGAAGAGATCCCACTTTCAGGGAAGATCTCGGAAAGATGCGCGCATTGTAACGGGAGAATGAGGCCAACGATTAAGACAGATTATCAAATAAGAACAGAACTCGCATCTGCATCATCAAAAACTAAGTACAAACCAATACCTCCACTGAGAGGTGTCCTCGGCCTTTCGAGTCTTCTAAAAATCCCAGAGCGATTGGAGAAGGCTCTCTTAAGGCAAAAATACGGCCTCTCTGTCTACAGAGACGGAACAATAAGATACGATGCTACAAACCTTCCATTGACACATTTCAGACCTTGTCAGATCCTTGGCCCAAGCGTAGAAAAACTCAAGGAACTTGGATACACTAAAGATGCCAACGGTAAGCCCCTCGAATCTGACAATCAACTTCTTGAGCTCTTTAGCCAAGATATCGTGATCCCTGTCGAAGCTGGCACGTTCTTCGTATCCGTGGCAAGGTATCTCGACGACTTGCTTTCGCATCACTACGGAATGGAGCCTTACTACAAAATAACAGACCCAAACCAATTATTAGGTGAACTTGTAGTAGGCCTGGCACCACATACGTCCGTCGGAATCGTCGGCCGGATCATAGGATTCACTAACGCCCAGGCTTGTTTCGCTAGCCCGTATTGGCACTCTGCGAAGAGAAGAGATTGCGACGGGGACGGCGATAGTATAATTCTCCTTCTTGACGCTTTGCTCAATTTCTCGAAACGATTTCTGCCAGCCATGATCGGGGGACTCATGGATGCTCCATTGCTGGTCCAGCCTCTGGTTTTACCAAAAGAGGTCCAAAGACAAGCACATCATATGGACGTATCGACGACGTACCCAAGAGAATTCTACGAGGCGAGTCTACGAGAAGCTTCGCCAACAGAAGTGGAGCAATCTATCGAAACAATAGGAAAGAGGCTTGACACACCAAACCAATACATGAATTTCTCATTCACTCACGACACTAGCTCAATAACCGTGGCCCGAGCAAGGGCAAGCTATTCGACGCTGAACAGCCTAACCGAAAAGCTCGACAGGCAGATAGAACTCGCCAACAAAATCAGGGCTGTGAACGTTGACGAAGTGGTCAAATCCGTACTCAAAACTCATCTTCTCCCAGATATAATCGGAAACACGAAAGCCTTTACAGCACAGAGATTTCGCTGCAAGAAATGCGGCACAAAATATAGGAGGGCTACGATCAAGGGTGTTTGCCTTATGTGCGGAGGCGAATTGCAATCAAATGTGACGCGCGGCTCAGTGCAGAAATATCTCCAGCTCGGATTACGCCTTGCATCAAAATACGATGTTGGAGACTACCTTCGGAGCAGATTTGTTTTAGCTGCTGAGGAGCTCGCAACTCTCTTCAAACCAGAGGCACTCCAAAAAGGTCTTGAAGAGTTCGAAACTATAGGCACAGTTGCTGAAGAAAAGGCCCAAATTCCCAAGACCTCAGTTAGTGAATCCGAGTCCACAGACACTGTCCTTTCGAGGCGTAACGAAAACACTACACTTGTTGCTGCTGATACCCAGAAAACTCCTAGACTTTCGAACTTTGAAGGGTTGCAAACTACCATAGACGATGACCAATTCTCCGAATCAGTCGAGGGCCAAGAACAACGGTCAAGGTCGAGAACTGAGAGAAAAGAGGAGCAAGACTACCAAACTACACTCATCTAACTTTGAATACGTACTCGATCTCCCCCTCCTGCACCTCTGTTCTTCGCAACAAGGGAGTAACACAACTTACGAAACTCCGAATCAGAGAGTAAAGAAGACGAAAGTGCAACGAGTAAATTGAACCCAATGCCCAAAAATATACTACGAGACTCTTTGGCAACTAGATATTTGATAAAGTCCGAATCGGGATGCCCATTGCTTTTAAGAACAATATAAGCAGCCATCAGGCGCGCAAGCATCTCTGGGTTCAACTTCTTGAGTAGAGTAGAAGAAATTCTCTTTACGGCTCTTTTCCTCGAAAGTCGCCGAATGCTATCAACGTCGCTAGGTGTAATCTCCAAACTCGGCTCTCTTGCAAGTAAATGCTTTCCCCTTCGCTAAGGGTTTTTTCTCCTTAGAAGTCTGTGAGAAAAATAGCGAGGGAAATAGCACAGCATCTTGCTCGGAGCAGACACAGCACAAATGGGATAGCCCAAGACTCACACCTTGAGCGGGATCTTAGAAAAACACTCTCTGCGCCTTTATCTTGAGTATTATTCGCCTTTCTCCGGGGCGGCGAGATCCATACTTGTCAAGACCAGTGTATTTCTTCGCTAACTTGTCAATATGACTCTCTGCCACTTCACCAGTGATTCGTTCGACCACACTACCTTTTATCATCGCTTGGTTGTATGGGTTACTGTGATCAGCTACGGCTACCCAAACACGAGGATCTCGCCTTGTATTTTTCTCCTTGGCACGACCTATTGCCGTGTTGATCAAGACATACTCTCCATCCGTGTCAACCCATGTTTGAGTAACATGAGGAGACCCATCATTTGCAATAGTTCCGATGAACGCAAAATTTTTCTCTTCCAAGAGCTTTCTTGCCTTCTCTGGTAGTAGTGAGCTCATTTTCCTTCCTACGTCACCCAACAGCAATACAGGGATGGAGCTACTCGCTTTATAATATCGCAGTTCTGCATTGCCTTTGTCTTGCTCAAACAATTCGTTGCTAGAGCTGACCAAACTTCGACGGTTTCGCGAGCTGGAGCAATTTTATCCTTTCTTACTGAGCCAGATCGCCACGGCAGAGAGCACGAGCCCTAACCAATACTCGGCATGAAACGAGGCGAGGGAAAAATGCGAGTAGTAGAAAGCTTCCCCAGCAGTGAAAAGCAACCCAAAGATTCCGACTCCACCACCCAACCACATCAAAATTCTTCCAAAGGTGCGGTGCTTCAAAAGAAGCACCACCCCACTACAGATGAATACTATGCCACCTAAGGCGGTCAACGAAGTCAAAATCGAAATCGCGAGTTTTAAGAAATATAGTTCCATTGCTGACATTGAAGAAGCGTAATGCTCATCAATGAAAGAAAGCATCGTTAGGAGAATTGGATGAGTAATGTATCCACTCACGACTAGTATTACTCCTGAGATAATCCCGACAATCCCTGCAGCTCTCAAAAACATAGCCTTCCTCCTTTGCTCAAGATTAAGCGCTTGAAACGGAGTTAGTGCACTCTTGTCCGACATTGACTTTGAACACCATCACCAAGAGAGACTTGAAGCATTACTATTTCATCGGCCTTGAGGAATTTTTTCCGTTATGTATTCCTGCTCAAGATACGAGTTCTACTTGCCGCCTTATAGGGAGAAAGGAAGAAGAGAAACGAAATAACACCATTTGCTCTGCTTTCAACCCACAACAAGGACCCAGCTGTCTGCTCCGCACCTCATGCATTTCTCCCCCAACCCCATCGTCTTAGTTGGATCCTTGCTCAATATTGCGAAATACTTCTCCGTAGTGGTCGAAAGAGGCAAGATATGCTTGCAATTTGTGCATTCTGCAAAATGAAATAGGACCTTGCTTGCACCCGCGGATTCTCCTACATTCTTTGACTCTTCGCGTTGGATTAGTGACTGCTTTTGATCTGACATTTTGAGATCAACTCCTTCTAACTATCCTTTCTGAGAGTACTATGAAAAGGAGGGCGAGCAAGTGTCTATAACCTTTCCCCAAAACTGACAACTACGAAGGGAGAACGTACCATCGAGGAGTATCACAGAGCACAACTAACGCGATACCGGGAAATAAAAAGCATTTATTACATTCTGCCCCCACCAACACAAATAGGTAAAGAAGAGGATCCGGGTGAGCTGGAAGACAAAATGGCAGTTCCTGCTGTTCGGGAAAAGGATGATGATGATGAGAAAAGGGAACAACAACGTAACAGCAACAATGATGAAACTGCAATCTGCCCCAAATGCGACTCGCCGATGATTGCTGGAGTATGCACGAAATGCAACTTTTCTTACAAAACTGCGTATCAAGATAGAGAGCAAGCAAAGGAGTTCACACACCCAGGCTGAAAAGAACAACAAAGTAAGCAACGATTATCAACATAAATGCAAAGAGAGGAAGAAGAGTTCAGACGATGGAACAGAAGACTAACACAACTTCTTCACCACCCAATTCGAGCACCGAGATAGGAACAAAATTCGAAACACTTCCCACATCCGCGAAAATCATCCCCGTCACACAAAGATATCTGCAACTCCACAGAAACTCGCTTGTGAACATCGAATCGTTCTGGTCCAAAATTGCACAAGAAGAAATCGATTGGTTCAAACACTGGGATCACACACTAGAGTGGAATCCACCATTTGCAAAATGGTTCGTAGGAGGGAAACTCAACGCTTGTTTCAACTGCCTTGACAGGCACTTGCAAACATCCACTAGAAACAAGGTGGCCTACTATTGGGAGAATGAGCATGGAGAAAGAAGAGTTCTAAGCTATCAAGACATGTACTTCGAAGTAAACAAACTTGCTTGGCTTTTGAAGAATGAGTTCAAAGTCTCGAGCGAGACAAGTTGCGTGACGATATACCTTCCAATGGTTCCCGAGCTTCCAATAGCTATGCTCGCTTGCGCAAGGCTTGGAGTTCCATTCACTGTCGTCTTCTCCGGTTTTTCAAGTCAATCTCTTTCCGGGCGCATCAACGACTCCCGATCTGACCTGCTCCTGACGGCCGATGTCGGATTTAGAAGAGGAAAAACGATTCCACTCAAGAAGATCGCTGACGAGGCTCTTGAAAACGCGCCGGGGGTAAGAGCCGTCCTTGTTTTGAAGAGAAGGCAAGAAAATGTCGAGATGAAAAAGGGGAGAGATTTCCTCTGGGACGAGGAAATTGCAAAATGCAAAGACATATTCTCGCCACCAATCGTGGAACCACAACCAATGGAATCGAACCATCCACTTTACCTTCTATACAGTTCTGGAACTACTGGGAAACCGAAAGCAATAGTCCATGGAACAGGAGGATACCTAACATACGTGACAGCGACGTGCAAATGGGTCTTCGATCCATCACCTTCAGATATCTACTGGTGCGCCGCTGATGTTGGATGGGTGACTGGGCACAGCTACATCGTATTTGGACCACTGAGTCTTGGGCTCACATCGATTTTGTATGAGGGGGCGTTCGACTTTCCTACGAACGACCAATTGTGGAAGATCGTCGAAAACTACAAGGTGAATATACTTTACACGTCTCCTACGGCTCTACGTGGATTGATGAAATACGGGGACGAGCCGGTCGAAAGGCACGAGCTCTCATCGCTCCGAGTCCTAGGAACTGTGGGGGAGCCGATCAATCCACACGTCTGGAAGTGGTATTATGAGAAGGTTGGAGGTGGGAGGTGCCCTATCGTTGATACTTGGTGGCAAACCGAGACTGGCGGGATAATGGTTTCACCGTCTCCTAAGCTTGGTCTTGTTCCGCTCAAGCCAGGCTCTGCGACTTATCCACTTCCAGGAATTGATGCAGAAGTCTACGATGAGAATGGAGTTCCAGCGAAGGTCGGTGAAAAGGGATACATTGTAATTAGGAAGCCTTGGCCTGGGATGCTCCTCAGCCTTTGGGGAGACGACGAAAGATACAGACAGGTATACTGGTCAAAATTCAAAGGAGTGTATTATGCCGGAGACTACTGCCTTCGAGACGAAGATGGTTATTTCTGGTTGCTTGGAAGGGCAGATGAAGTGCTGAAGGTTGCAGGACACAGGCTGGGCACTATAGAGATAGAAGACGCGCTCGGCTCACATCCTGCAGTGGCAGAGTCTGCAGTCGCTGGAAAGCCGGATGAAATAAAGGGCGAGACGATCGCAGCGTTCGTCGTCTTAAGAGCTGGAAATCTTCCCACTCGTGAACTTGCAATTGAGCTCACGAACCACGTAAGAGAGATGATAGGTCCAATTGCGACTCCGTCAGAAATCCATTTTGTAAAATCCTTGCCTAAAACGCGCTCTGGAAAGATCATGCGAAGAGTTGTGAAAGCAGTTGCAAATGGGATGGAAAATATTGGGGACATCACGACTCTGGAAGATGAAACATCAGTGGAAGAAGTAAGAAGAGCAGTTCTCGAATTTGAACAAGAGCTCAGAAAAGCAACATCGCCCTGAGACTGGCTGGAACGCACTTTAGACGAAATAGAGTGGCAGCCATCGGAGATCGAAATTAGAAACAAGTCTGATGGTACCTACTAGCTAAAAGTCCCCATCAATCAAGCACCACACCGAGACTCCAAAGGCCCGTATGTTTCTTTTTATACATGATTTGAAAACTCTTAAAAGCTGCTTGGCTGGATAATCCAGCCAGATATCTATATGAACACTAGTCGGACGATATCAATTATCGCGCTCTTTACATCCCTTGTGATTGTTACTAACTACGCTCTTGTCGAGCTCCCGAATGTGAAACTTGAAGACACTCTTGTCTTTGCTTCCGCTTATTCATTTGGTCTGAAGATTGGGGCTTACGTGGCAATAGCTTCAGAGTTGATATGGGGAATCCTGAGCCCGTATGGTTTCGGCGGAATCATAATTCCATTTCTCGTTGCCGGAGAGCTTCTCTACGTTTTTGCAGGGTTCTTTGCATCTAAACTTTGGCCAAAGCCCCAAAAAGGGTTCCAATATGAGAACATCTTCTTCGGAGCTCTTTTAGCGATCTGCGCATTCCTCTGGGACACTGAGACCAACATCGCGACCGGTTTGATTATGATGTGGCCCCATGTACATTTGCTCGGATTGATAGGCTACGAACTCACAGGCGCGGTGTTCATGGTCTTCCATGAGGTCGGAGACTTTGTGATCGGTTCTGCTCTTGCTCCCATTCTAATACTATATTTTTCGAGAGCATTCGCAGATTTGGAAATTGCGCAAAGAATCGCGACGTAGCAGAAAAGAGGGATACTCTGATGCAAACAAGAGCTCTTTACGGGATAATAGTCATTTTGATAGCACTCCTTGTACTTACATCAAGTCTAGCATTATTCTACTCATATCAAACTCAGCAGTTGAAGAAAGATAACGGACAACTACAAAACGAACTCCGAAACGCCGAACCAAAGTTGTTATCAAACATATTGATCGATTTCGGTAACGGAACTTATCGCTGGTTCAACGATACTGCGATACAACCTGGGTGGAATTTCTACATCGCTACTCTAGTAGTCACGAACGGAGATGTCAACGCAACTTACTATCCGTCAATCGGAGGTGGCGAACATTACATCTTTGGAATCGACGGCGTTGTAAACAATAACGCGAGAAACGAATACTGGTTCTTATGGACATGGAACTCAACGTCTTCTTGGCAAGTTGCTCAGGTTGGTGCAGATGATCTCATGATGTACAACGGATCGGTCTATGGTTGGACCTACTGCGCTGAAAACACAGCGAACTATATGCCAGAATGCACGCCCCCTTAACTCGTGCATCAACATAAGAAATATTTCGTTGCCCATCATGCGAAAGAATTGAGTATGCTCTTTGGAAAAAAAGAGACGGCGTCAAGCTCAGATCAGAGCATTTACGATTGCTCTAATCTCACTTATCGTGTTCATACATCGATAATGGATAGATATCGATGTGAGAGATGTTGGAATCTTTCTCGCTCTCCTCAAATACGAGAAAATAGCTTCCAAATCAGTACTGTGAATCTGGAATTTGTCAAATGAGGGCGAAGAAGAGGGGAGAGAAAACAAGAAAAAGCGCAGACAACTAACGACCCTTGGAAGCATAGGAGCAGCTTTACTGATTCTGTTTTTGATCCTCTTTTTGGCAATGCATAGCCCACAAACATCTAATATCCCGACGCTTGCCAACAACTCTTCGTCGTCCACGACAACATCAACATCTCCGAATAGAACTCATTCTAATTCTAACGCAGATTCGCAGTTTTCTTCTTCCTCTTCTACTACTTCATCATTATCATCAACACCACAGAACAAATCATGTCCGTCTGGAGAAAATTATGATAATGATCTGTCGTCGTGCACTCAGCAGCAAATGCAGAGCATCACTCCAGAATTCCCTCTTGGTGCTCTGATGTCTATAGTCATTCCCCTTTTCAGTTTCTTGGCTTATACCATGTGTATCCGGAGAAAAACCGCTCGCGCGAAGTAAGTCTGAGAGCCTTCTTCTTCTTCGCAGGGCTTATCGTACCTAAAAACTTATCATGCCTCTCTCCACCGCGCTTTTTTGGTAGCGATCCCAAGCAAAACAGCAGTGACTCCGATCAGAACTACCCAATCGAACAAGATCATAAAGCGTTGGAGACTCAAATACCCTGTCGCGTTTTGGGCGAGCTCTGCCGCGTAAGTTGTTGGTGAAAGGTATGCAAGATATCTGAAAGGAAGCGGGATGTAAGTTATCGGGTAATATACTGGAGGTATTGTGGAAAACAGAGTCGATAGAAGCCTTGAAAACGCGAAACTCTGGACAATATCACTCGACAGAGTCGCAAACGTGTAACCGAGTGCAATCGAAGTAAGAAACATCAAAAACAACACAAGCAAAAGCTCCACCACCCCGAACTCAGTAGTGTGGACGAAATAAGCAGCTAGGATCCCCAACACGACTAGTGCGGGGAGGGAATATACAATCTCGGACACGGCGATTCCTGTTACATATGAAAACCAAGGAGTCGGAGAACTCACGACCATGTCTTGCAACTTGAAATCATTTTTGAGGTGAGACAGGTCGGCTTGGAGTGACATTCCCGCCGAGAACATGCTCATTATGAGCCCGCCTTCAACTGCTTCCCCCAACAAAGCACCTCTGCTTACGAATGTGATAAGTAAGAGAAAGGAAAGAGGAGAGAGAACTGTATTGACTAATACTATTGGATAATTGCGCATTTCATAGACAGAATTCACTAGTATGCCTGCAAGGATCTGGCTCAGCATGCTCCGTTTCCTGACATGGAGGGGAGAAATCTCGATTTTCTCCTCCAGACTACCCCCTGCTTCTTCCTCTTCCTCCTCTGCCCTAGTTCCCAACTTGATCTGCGCCACGATTTGCTAGATAAAAGAAGATATCATCAAGAGATATTGGATTGATAGTGAATTTGTACCCTCCTCTCGAAAGCTCTCTTGAAATTGCGAAAGCCTCCTCTTCGGTTGTTAGAACTCTAGTGCCGTCTCTACCTTCGACGACTTCGCCTCTAGTTACGTGTGGAAGAGGAACCCCGCGAGAAAGTTTCATGCTGTAATTGTAATTCACTCTTTGTCTTAGCTCATCTAGTGTCCCCAGACCCACAAGTCTTCCCCGATCCAAAACTCCTATTCTATCTCCGAGCTCTTCTGCTTCTTCAAGATAATGCGTGGTGAGAAAGGTGAATCTCCTCTGTCCTATTTCCTTCAAAAGACTCCAAAACTCCCTCCTTGAGATCGGGTCGAGTCCAGTCGTCGGCTCGTCAAGAAAGATGATCTCGGCTTCAGATGCAAGCACTGTCGCGACCAAAACCTTTCTCTTGTTTCCCCCTGAGAGAGTGCGATTCAAGCTGTTCGCATGTCGCCCAAGACCAAGCTTCCCAAGAGTCTCAAGAGCTCTTCGTTTAGCTTCTCCATAGCTGAACCCCCTCCAAAGAAGGTATGATAGGACTGTCTGAGCCGGAGTCATCCAAGGGATAGCACGCGCCTCTTGAGGGACTATTGCGATCCTTTCTCGAAGCTTATCCGACTCGTTCTTCACATCGATTCCGTTTATGAAAACTTCTCCCGAGGTTGGTTCAAGCTCGGTCGAAAGGATCCTTACAAGAGTAGTCTTCCCAGAGCCGTTTCGACCTATAAGCACAAAGATTCCATTTGAGGGAATTGAAAAGCTTACTGAATCAAGGGCCTTGCTCTCGCGTTTTCCACTGTAAATCTTAGTCAACTCTACGCAAGAAATTGTTTGATCATTCGACGTTTGCTCGGCCACCACCTTGAAAAACGACTCCTCCCCTCTCTCTTTCTCTCCAATTCTTTTACTCCAAGTCACACTCTAGTATCACGAGTAATAAGAAGGAAAGACGACTACTAGGATGCGATGGCGAGTTCTATTACGTGTTTTGCTTTGCTTTGCCTATATCTTTCCAAAGGTGCATATAAGCCAAATAAATTTCCATTTCCATCGAAGCCAGAATTTTGATATTGCTTTCCAAGCAGAATAGTAGAATAAGAAGTGAGAAGACATTTTGATGTTGAAAATCAGAGAAGATCTAGCGAGATCATTCCCTGAACTTGAGGTTCTCGAGCTTGAGCTGAGAGGACTCAGAATCTCGGAAAAGGATCAGAGAATCGAGAAACTCAAAATAACCATCCAAGAAGAGATTAGAAGATCATTTCCTACTCTCGACCAGATCAAAAGTTATCCGATTTTTAGGTGCTACAGGGACTTTTTCTGGCGAGTCGGAATAGATCCTACGAAGAACAGACCGGCGGCCGAAGCCCTAACGAGGCGTGTAGTCTCTGGAAAGGATCTCCCAACGATCAACACTCTGGTCGATTCATACAATCTGGCATCGATCAAAACGTCTGTTGCTATTGCCGCTTTTGATCTTAACAAAATTTCAGGCTCAGATCTCATAATGAGGAAGGCAATTGCTGGCGAGACCTTCCTCGGGATCGGGATGGGATCAGAGATGAAATTAAGAGGAGTGGAAATCGTAATCGAGGAGAGCAAGACAAGCCGTCTCATAGCAGTGTATCCATACAGGGATTCGGATAACACGAAAGTCACTCGCGAAAGTAGAGACGTTCTTTTGATGATGTGTGGAGTTCCAGGAGTCCCCCACGAGAAACTCGAAGAGGCTAGGAATACTTCCAAAGAGCTCATCCAGAAGTTCTGCTCGCAAACGAGCGCTGAATGAAAAAATGTTTCTCCCCCCCACTACTGGTGTATGGAGCCGAGCTAGTAGGGGTTCATTCGGGACAAAGGGGGCGGGAAGGAGTTTTGAGCCCTGATACTCCCTTCTTTGTGTCATTGCATTCCGTGCCCTTCTTTACTCGAAAGTTCGAGACTCTCGGTAATACATAAAGTGTGAGTGAAATGACAAAGATAATTCATGGAGCAGCAACAGCAACAACCAGCACCCCGTCCGATTGAACCTGGTGATTTCATAAAATACAGAACTATTTCTAGACCAAATTTCTCGCCTGATGGGTTGAAAGTTGCAATATCAGTCCATCAAGCGAACAAGGATGAAGACATTTACAATTCTGACATTGTAGTATTGAGCCTTGACGGTTCTTGGGATGTGACCAGATTCACCTACGGTGGAAAGGACTACTCCCCAAAGTTCTCCCCCGACGGTAAGAACCTATTATTCCTCTCAAGACGAGCTATGGGGAAGGACGAGAAGGGTTCTGAACTCTACATTGCATCTGTTGCTACAGGGGGAGAGCCTAGGCGACTCCTCAAAAGAAAGGAAGGGATCGAAAGCCCCGAGTGGTCTCCAGATTCAAAGTCAATATACTTCATATCAAAAGTGTTTGATCAGGAGTTACAAGATACGGAAGAGAAGGACGGCATCAAAATAGTCAGGCGAATAGGCGTTTGGTTCAACGGCGAAGGATTTGTCCACAACCTGAGAAAGCACGTTTTCTCAATCGACGTTGACACTGGCAACATCTCACAGCTAACAAGCGGAGATTTCGACGTATCAGTTTTCCATTTGTCAAACGATGGAAAGAGTCTCGGATACGTAGCTTCAACGGATGATATGAGGCCTTACATCACAGATCTATTCGTGGTGGACAGCAAAGCCAAGACTCAAGCGAAGATGATCACAAGATCAGACATGATGATTTCGGATTTTGCTTGGAGCCCAGACGACAATCAAATTGCGATGAACGGAGCGTACTATCTTCCGAGAGGATTCGCTTCGAATAGCAGAATCTTTCTTGCCGAACCAAAAAAGGAAGGAACAACAATTTCCAAAATCGAAGACGTCGATCGAAACAAGGCAAATTCACTAAACAGCGACTCGCGACAGAGTCCACACGGCACCGAAGTCGTGCTATGGAAGGGACAGTATGTTTACTATCTCCAAGCGGCTGGTGGATCCGTTCATCTTTATCGCTTGAATGTCGGAGAGCAAGAACCGGAGCTCTTGGTTGGAGGCGAACGGAGCATCGAGCAATTCGATGTGAGCACAAAAAGAGGAGAAAGAGTTGCGTTTGTTTCGATGGATTCGACTCATCTTCAAGAGCTCTTCCTTTTGGAAGGCGGATCCGAGAAGAAAATCACATCGTTCAATGACTCGATTTACGAAGAACTAGAAATCGCTACCGCAGAGCATTTCTCGTTCAAAGCAAGCGATGGCGCTTTTGTGGATGGCTGGATTATAGTCAAAGGCAAAGAATCCAAGGAGAATAAGAAAGTTCCGACGATAGTGTACGTCCATGGCGGGCCAAAGACTTCATTTGGAAATAGCTACATGCACGAGTTTCAAACTTTCGCGGCTAAAGGATACGCAGTCCTCTACGGGAACATCAGGGGAAGCGATGGCTATTCTGAAGAGTTCGCAGATATCAGAGGGCACTATGGAGAGAGAGATTTCAAAGATCTGCTCGAGATGGTAGAGTTTGCTTGCGCCAAGTTCGAGTTCATAGACGAGGATCGCATTGCGATCGCTGGCGGCTCATACGGCGGATTCATGACCAACTGGGCAGTCGGCCACACCAACATTTTCAAGGCCGCGATCACAGATAGAAGCATCGCAAACTGGGAAACATTCTTTTGCACTTCTGACATTGGGCCAAGCTTTACGAAGGATCAAATTGGAGCTGATCTGTTCTCTGGGCGAGATCGGCTCGAGAAGATGTCGCCGATCAGATATGCGTCGAACATCAAGACACCTTTGCTCATAGTTCACTCGATGGAAGACTATCGTTGCTGGATGGTCGAGGGGCTCGGGCTATTCACAGCGCTCAAATATCTTGGAAAGGAAGTGGAACTGATTCTCTTCCCTGAAGAGAACCACGACCTCTCGCGTGCTGGGAAGCCAAAGCACAGGATAGCTAGGTTGAATCACTATATGCGATGGTTTGACAAATATCTCAAGAAGTGAAGGTAGAAAAAAATCAGCTTGAGGAAGGAATCATTGAAATGAGTGAACAAGCTAGCAAGATTAAGAAAAAGCCTTCGACTCCCCCCTACTAACATCTTTGAAAAGATCAGTGAAAAAGATGGGACGAGATTCCCTTCTCCAACTCTCTTGTTTAGAGTTGAACAGAATTCAATCAATTATTTTGCACAAGATGGCACTCGTTTCAACTTAACATGCTCTAAGAAAATTGACATTCTCTCAAACTAGGTTTGGAATCTTGAAGCTCTCGACTGATAATTAATCTTTTATACGAAGAGAAATCGTTCGCATATCACCCATGCTAAGCTCATCTGATAAATTGAACACAAAGTGCTTGTTGATCTCTGGAATCTGCGGATTTCTCCTCGTTTTCTCCGGTGCGTTCGCTATCCCCGTAGCGGGCGCTACGAGTCCGAATTTCTCGGTTGGCAAAGTGGTCAAGGTCTCGCCAAATGACAGTCCCTTCTCTCCAACGTGTCACGGCGGACTCGCCGGCGGGACGCTTTACTTCAATTCTAAGGTCGAACCCGAAGTCGCAGTCAATCCGACCAATCCAAAGAATATCATTGGGGTCTACCAGCAGGATAGATTCTCAAACGGCGGAGCCGATGGGGTGGTTGCGGCGTACACTATGAACGGTGGAGCTAACTGGACTGTTGACTGGCCAACCTTCACTCATTGCGAAGGAGGGAACGCGAATAACAATGGAGATTTCGAGAGGGCATCGGATCCATGGGTAAGCTTTTCGCCAAACGGCGTTGCGTACTTCAGTGCGCTCACATTCAACGCCTCATACAATTCTGCAAGCGCAGTCGAGGTAAGCACTTCAAAGGATGGGGGAAAGACTTGGAGCAAGCCGGCTCAGCTCATACTTTCAAACTCTTTGAGTGACAAGGATTCAGTCACAGCAGATCCCACAAACTCTAGCTACGCATACGTGGTTTGGGATCTCTTTGGGACCGGCGCTCAGGTGTATTTCTCTAGGACGACCGATGGAGGGAAGACTTGGAGCACTGGGCGCCAGATATTCAGCGCCGCAACAGTCAACAACATCGTAGTCGTGCTCCCGAACGGAGAGCTGCTTGACACTTTCTCCGATGACAACACTGGAGACTTGGCTTTCATCACTTCGAGCGATCACGGTTCTACTTGGTCTACGACCGAGCATGTTGTCGCTACGATGGAGCCTATAGGAGCCACAGACCCAAGAAATGGATATCCAATAAGAAGCGGGGCTGGACTCGCCTCCGTCGCGGTGGACGAGAAAACTGGATATCTATACGCTGTTTGGGAAGATGCTAGATTCAACAATTTCAAGAACGAGGAAGTCGCTTTTTCAATGTCAAAGGATGGAGGAAAGACTTGGTCTGCTCCAATCCAAATAAACAAGACGCCTCCTGGAGTCGACGCTTTCACCCCGACAGTTCAGGTCGACTCAAATGGAAAAGTTGCGGTCACCTACTATGACTTTCGTAAGTACAAATCTGGAGACACCACCACGCCCACCGTTCTGTGGATGGTCGAATGCAAATCCGGTTGCACGAACAGTTCGAACTGGACTGAGAGGCGCGTTTCAAAGCCATTCAATATTGAGAACGCCCCGGACGCAGGAGGGTACTTCCTCGGAGACTACTCTGCCGTAGGTAATATCGGAGCGGGCTTTCAGCCCTTCTGGGTGCAGACTGTGAAGAGCCTCAAGATAAGGACTGACGTGTTCTCTGCGAACGCGACTGGTTGATGAGTAAGAGAAAGGAAAAAAAGGAATGGAAAACATACGCTATTCCCTTTAAGAAATAAATTGATGCCAGAATTTCGCTTCGTGAAGTGCGCCCTATAGCTTAGTAGCTAAAAAGGAAAAGATTACGACCATCTACCACTCAAAGAGCCTCTGAGGAGTAAAGAAATGGTAGAGAGAAGGTAATACGAAAAAAAGAATGCATAGTCAGATGTAATCCCTACCTTTTCCCTTCGCACAATACGTAAATTCCTTCATTTAATAAGGATGTAATTCGAGACTCTTCCTAGATTGGCCTTTCCAATTGCTATAGTAGTCTCTATAATCGTCGTAATCATTGTAGTCTTCTATGTTGTTGTGTTCCCTCGTATCGGCCCTCACT